>JARXAQ010000233.1 GCA_029865825.1 Rhizobium sp. | reverse complement strand
GAACGCGCGGCGCAGGCTTTCGGCCACGCCCGCAGCCGTATCCGCATCGCTGCCGGTCAGGATCGCCAAAAACTCCTCGCCGCCGTGCCGGGCGAAATGCGCCTCGATCGGCAGCGCCCGGCGCATGGCACGCGCCACGCGTTTCAGGCAGTCGTCGCCGGCGCCATGGCCATAGGCGTCGTTATAGGCCTTGAAATTGTCGACGTCGGCGACCAGCAGCACCACCCGTTCGGCCTCGCTGGTGGCCTCCGTGGTCAGCCGCAGCAGCTCCATTTCGGTGCCGCGCCGGTTCGACAGGCGGGTGAGGGGATCGGTGACGGAGAGCCGGGCGAGATCCTTGTTCTGCCGCGACAATTCCCGCTTCAACAACTCGTTTTCCTGCAGCTGCATGTAGTTGGACATGGCCTCGCCCTCGAGCTGGTAAGATACGAGCAGCGTCATCGCCATGGTCGGCAGATAGACCGACAGATGCTGCGCGGCATAGGTCGGGTTGGCACCTTCGAGGAACCAGAGGACCGAATAGGTGAGGCAGAAACCGAAGATGCTGGCATTCAGGCTCGGCCGAAAGGGCGAGGCTGCGGCAATGGTGATCGCCATCTGGAAGGTACAGGCGGCATAATAATAGCCGAGCACCGCCGGATTGTGGCTCGACACGACGATGACGCACCAACAGACATGGGCGAGCAGCGCGACCAGGATCGCGGCCGTCTCCTTGTTCGCCACCGGATGTTGGCCGCGGATATAGGCGAGCAGCCAAAGGGAGACGGGGACCACGAGACCGAAGCGCAGGATCGCCGAAAGCGCCGTCACGTCGCGCAGCACCCACAGGTCGAAGAGGAAGCAGCAGAGGTAGAAACCGAGAACGCTGACCACGGCGGCCTGCAGCATGCGGTTGCGCACCGAGGCGCGGGATTCGAGAAAGGCCGCATATTGATCGGCACTCATTTTCGGTTTGGCGGGAACTCCGAGCCATCTCATCATGGATGTCCAATCAACGAATAAAAAGCCTGTATGTCGAAAACGTCCACAACCTAGCGGCGACCCCCTTAATTTGGGGTGAAGGACTTGTACCGGATCGGGAAAGCCGCGTTTTTCACATCGCCGATGGTTAATCAATCCTTGCCGCCAGGGGGGCGAATGCCCACCGGATCGACCGAACTGTGCCGGTTCGGCACGCTGGGTGCAATCGGCGGGCGGAAACAACCGCTTTTCGCGCCGCGAAGGGGCGAATCAGGCAAGCGCATGTCGCGCCCGCGCTGACGGCGATTACCAATCCGTAAAACCTGTGATTGTCTTAATTGGTTGCCGATCCCACCGCACCGCTCGCGCCGGCCGTGCCGGTCGCGTTGGCAGCACCGGTCGATCCGGTCGTCTCCGGCGTCGTAACGATCTGCGCGCTCTGGCCGGCCGGCAGAGACAGCACGGATGCGTTTCGCAGCCGCTGGCCGAGATCGCGGATCAGCCGGGTCGACTGTCCCGACAGCGAGCGGGGCCGGACCATCGGCGGTAGCGAGTCCTGATCGGTGGCGCTCGCCACCTCGGGCTTCGCAGCCTTGTCCGGCATCGGCGCGTCGACGCCGATGATCGGCTTCAGGTCGATGCCCTGATGGGCGTAATCCATCAGCTTCTTGAAGGTCATCGCCGGAAGCGACCCTCCGGTCATGTTGTTCGTCGAGGTATAGTCGTCGTTTCCGAACCAGACGGCGGCCGTGTAATTTCCGGTGTAGCCGACGAACCAGGCGTCGCGATAGGCCTGGGTCGTGCCGGTCTTGCCGGCCGTCAGGATCCCGTCGACAGCGGCGCGGCGCGCCGTGCCGATATAGGGGATCTTGGTCATCATCTGGTTCATCGACCGCGCCGCCTGTTCGGTCAGGATGCGCTGCGGCGCCGGCGTGTCGCGCTCGAAGTCGTAGAGAACGTCGCCGTTGTAGTTCATGATCTGCGCCACGCCATGGCGGCGCGACTGGTAGCCGCCGGCCGGCAGCACGGCATAGGCCGTCGCCTGGTCCATGACCGTCACTTCCGACGTGCCGAGCGGAATGGTCACGTCCTTCCTGAGCGGCGTCTCGACGCCCATGGCCTTGGCGGTCGCCATGATTGCGTCAATGCCGAGCTTTTCCTTGGCGAGACGCACAGGGATCGTGTTGATCGACTTCGCCAGCGCCGTTTCCATGGTGATCCGGCCGGCATAGCTGCGGCCGTAATTCATCGGGCTCCAATTGCCCCAGGAGATCGGCCCGTCGGTCACCACGGTTTCTGGCGTATAGCCGTTCTCCATGGCGAGCGCATAGGTATAGACCTTGAAGGACGAACCGGGCTGGCGCAGTGCCCGCGTCGCGCGGTTGAACTGGCTTTCGCCATAGTCGCGGCCGCCGACCATGGCGCGCACGGCCCCGCCGCCCTCGATCATCACGAGCGCGCCCTGCTTGACGTTGTAGCTCTCGCCATATTCGCGCAGCGACGCGGCAACCGCCACATCGGCCGCCTGCTGCAGGCCCAGATCGATGGTGGTGCGCACGACGAGCGTGTGATCCTTGAAGCGCGCGGCGATGCGCTGCACTTCCTCAAACGCCCAGTCGAGGAAGAAATCGGGCGCTTCCTTTTCATCGCGGTCGATGACGGAGGCCGGGTTGCGCCGTGCGGCGACCACCTGGCCCTCGGTCATCAGCCCGCTCTGCACCATGTTGGTGAGCACGTCATTGGCGCGCGCCCGCGCCGCCGGCAGGTTGACATGCGGCGCGTATTTCGCCGGCGCCTTGAACAGGCCGGCCAGCATCGCCGCTTCCGCCAGCGTCACCTCGGTGATGTTCTTGCCGAAATAGAACTGCGAGGCCGCTGCGGCCCCGAATGTGCCGCCGCCCATATAGGCGCGGTCGAGATAGAGCGAGAGGATCTCCTTCTTGGAGATATTGGCCTCCAGCCACAGCGCCAGATAGGCTTCCTTGATCTTGCGCTCGATCGAGCGTTCATTGGTGAGGAACAGGTTCTTCGCCAACTGCTGCGTCAGCGTCGAACCGCCCTGCACGACCGAGCCCGCCTTGGCGTTTTCCGTCATGGCGCGAGCAAGCCCGAAGAAGTCGATGCCGAAATGCTCGAAGAAGCGCCGGTCTTCGGTCGCCAGCACTGCCTTCACAAGATGGTCGGGCAGTTCGTCGACGGGCACGGAGTTTTCATGGATGATGCCGCGATGGCCGATCGTGTTGCCGTAGCGGTCGAGGAAGGTGACGGCGAAATTGTCGTGGTTGCGCCAGTCCTTTTTGGTCTCCTCGAAGGCCGGCTGCGCGAGGGCCAGAAGCACGACGGTGCCGGCTGTGCCGAGCGTCATCGCCTCGCCAGCCAGTTCGAAGCCGAATTTGGTGAACCCGCGCACGCGGAACCGGCGGAAGAAGATCGTGATCTCTTCCCAGGCTTCCGTCAGGTCATAACCGGCGTTCCACAGGGTCGAATCGAGCCAGCTGTCGATGCGGAGGAAAAAATGCCGCTTCAGCTTCGGTTTCCTGGCCGCCATACGGCGTTCGCCCGGGCCGGATCCGGCCTCGGAACCCCTGGTTTCCGCATTCTCGGCTGCGTTGTTCGGCTGATCGTCCCCGGACACCTTAAGCTTTCCCGATGCGTGCGGGCCCGCCTTGGCGAAGCCCGATTTCTGCTGCAATTACTTGACGCGACCGCCGTGAGGGCTAAAGCACCATCACATGCCTTGGGCGTCGGTCGATCCTCTATGAGTGATGCTCGATTTGCCGCCAAAGAACAAGTACAATCACGGCAGGCGCGCAAGGCTGTGGTTTGCTTGCGGGTTTTTGGCCCCGGGCGTGGCACGCGAGACAGCCCGCGCCGCCAGCCGCAGAACGCGGTGGCCGTTTGCCGTTACCGCAGAGATACCGCAAAGCCGAGGCCCGGCCCGCGCCGCACCGCCTCAGACCGCTTGGATGAATGATGCTCGACGACCCCTTCTGGAAGACCAAGACGCTCGCGGAGATGAGCAATACCGAATGGGAAAGCCTGTGCGACGGCTGCGGTCTCTGTTGTCTCAACAAGCTGGAGGACTGGGAGACCGGCGAGATTGCCTTCACCTCGGTCGCCTGCAAACTGCTCGACGGCGACACCTGCCGCTGCAAGGATTACGAAAACCGCCAGGACACGGTGCCCGACTGTATCCAGCTGACGCTCGAGGGCCTGCGCGAAATCCAGTGGCTGCCGCCAACCTGCGGCTACCGCCTCGTCGACGAAGGCCGCGACCTCTACTGGTGGCACCCGCTGGTGTCAGGTGATCCCCGCACCGTGCATGAGGCGGGCGTCTCGGCCAACGGCCGCACGATCTCCGAAGAGGGCCTGGATGTCGAGGATCTCGAGGACTACGTGGTCGACTGGCCGATGCGGCTGGGCGAGGGCGGCTGAGAGCAGCCATGCTTCTCAGCTGCTGCGCCGATAGACCAGCGGCGTGGTGCCGACAATGCTGCGGAACGCCCGACCGAACTGGCTTGCACCATTGAACCCGCAGGCGGTCGCAATGTTGGAAACGGGCAGCCGCGTCTTCGCGAGCATCTGTCGCGCTCTCTCGATGCGGCAGAGCGTGACATAATGAAAGGGCGTTTCGCCAAATGTGGCCTTGAACGCCCTGCAGAAGTGAAAGCGCGTCACGCCGCAGAGGCCGGCCAGTTCGTCCAGTCCGATATCATCCGCAAGATGAACCTCGATATAGCTTGTTAGCAGTTCGCATTGGCTCCTGCTGAGTTGGCCAAGACCCTTCTCGCTTTTGGCGCCGGCCTGCGCAACGGTGATCCGGAACATCTCCAGGGCTGCCGTCAGTCCGACGGTTTCTGCGTAGATTCTTGATGCGGGTCTTTCCGTGTCGCCCAGGAGACTGCCAAGTTTCTGCATGGTCACGCTGAGGTGGGCGTCTTTGAAATAGACGGATGCCCGCGGGTCGAAGTCATTGAACTCGGCTTGGATCTCTTCCTCCATGGCAGCGGGGTCGAAACAAACCACGGTGAAGGCGTTCATCCGGTCTGCGGGTTTTGCCCAGCCGTCAATCGTCTGGCCCGCCGGAATATAGGTCATCCTGTCCCGCAGGTCTTTGCCCGCGACCGGACGCTCTCCCGTGACTTGCATTTCGCCGTCCTCGAGAACCAGATCGTGATACGCCAGATAGTGCCACTGGCCGTTCCATGCGAACTCATATTCGGCCGGCAACTTCAAGCGTGAGTACTGCACCGAAAAGCCGCGCCATTTGCTGGACACGTGTGTTTCCTGGAAAGCCGTCGGTTCCCGGAACGTGAGCTGCAACTCGTGCTTTTGGTCCATATCCCTCAGCTACCCATGCGGGATCGCGCCAGGACTGTGCCCAACGACAGATGGGCGAACCGGTCGTTCGCGACAATAAAAGATCGAAAAATCACAATATCTGCACATTCAAAGTCGAATCTTCACGTTTCCTAAATTCGTAAATGCAAATTCTAACACTATCAATAGTGAGGGTTGCTCTTGATGTCCCCGATGGTCGGGAACTGCACGAGCAAGTGTTTCGGGGGAATGGGAATGCTGGGTTTCGGGGCGGGTACTGATGCGAAGGCGGTGCTCGAATCTATGAGCAGGTCGCAGGCCATCATCGAGTTCAAGCTCGACGGGACGATCCTGTCGGCGAACGAGAATTTCTGCAAGGCGATGGGTTACCAGCAGTCGGAAATCGTCGGACAGCACCACAGGCTTTTTGTCGATCCGACGGAGGCCGGGTCTGCCGAATACCGCGAGTTCTGGGCGCGCCTCAATCGCGGCGAATTCGACCGTCGCCAGTACAAGCGCATCGGCAAGGGCGGCAAGGAAGTCTGGATCGAAGCCTCCTACAATCCGGTGTTCCGGGGTGGCAAACCTTACAAGGTGGTGAAGTTCGCGACCGATATCACCGCGCAGAAGATGAAGAGCGCCGAAGATGCCGGCAAGCTGGATGCGCTTTCGCGCGCCCAGGCGGTCATCGAATTCACCCCCAAGGGCGATATTCTGACGGCCAACGAGAACTTCCTCGGTGCGCTCGGCTATCAGCTCTCGGATATTCAGGGCAAACACCACCAGATGTTCTGCGAACAGGCCTATACCGCGAGCGACGCCTATCGCCAGTTCTGGGCGAAACTTGCTGCCGGCGAATTCGTCGCCGACGAATTCATGCGCATCGGCAAGGGCGGCAAGCAGGTCTATATCCAGGCTACCTACAATCCGATCTTCGATATGAACGGCCGGGTCTTCAAGGTGGTGAAATTTGCCACCGACGTCACCGCGCGCGTCCAGAATGTCAACGCCCTGGCCGGCGCGTTGAACGCCATGTCGGAAGGCGACATGACGCAGATGATCGAAAAACCCTTCCTGCCGACGCTCGAAAAGCTGCGCGTCGATTTCAACGAGACCTCGTCGAAGCTGCGCAACACGCTTCAGGCCATCCTCGGCAATGCCGGCGCGATCGCCTCGGCCTCGCAGCAGATCCAGTCGGCCTCGAGCGAGCTTGCCAAACGCACCGAACAGCAGGCGGCTTCCGTCGAGGAAACGGCGGCCGCGCTGGAAGAGATCACCACGACGGTGAGCGACAGCAGCCACCGCGCCCAGGAGGCCGGCACGCTGGTTCGCCAGACCAAGGACAATGCCGAGCATTCCGGCAATGTCGTCAGCAACGCCGTCGAGGCGATGAGCCGGATCGAGAAGTCGTCCTCGGAAATTTCCAACATCATCGGCGTGATCGACGAGATCGCCTTCCAGACCAACTTGCTGGCCCTGAATGCCGGCGTCGAGGCCGCCCGTGCCGGTGAAGCCGGCAAGGGGTTTGCCGTCGTTGCCCAGGAAGTGCGCGAGCTTGCTCAGCGCTCGGCCAAGGCGGCCAAGGAAATCAAGGAACTGATCAATGCCTCGAACGGCCATGTGAAGGAGGGTGTCGCCCTTGTCGGAAATACCGGCAAGGCGCTGCAGGAGATTGTCAGCCAGGTGATCCAGGTCGACGACAATGTCGGCGCCATCGTCGATGCCTCCAAGGAACAGGCGACCGGGCTGAAGGAAATCAACACCTCGA
Organism: Rhizobium sp.; assembly: GCA_029865825.1. Classification (GTDB taxonomy): domain Bacteria; phylum Pseudomonadota; class Alphaproteobacteria; order Rhizobiales; family Rhizobiaceae; genus Allorhizobium. Next base: position 2,387 of record JARXAQ010000233.1, on the reverse strand, counting down.
TCAACACCATCGACCAGGGCACCCAGCAGAACGCCGCGATGGTCGAGGAAACCACGGCCGCTTCCCACAGCCTGGCCAGAGAAGCCGAAGAGCTGTTCCAGCTGCTCGGCCAGTTCAAGATTGGCGCCGCTGCTGGTGCTTCCGCTGCCCGCGCCGTGCCGGCAGCAGCCAATGCCGCATCCCGCCCGCAGGCCTCGCCGGCCCGCCAGATGACGGCCAAGGTCGCCCATGCCTTCAAGGGCAATGCCGCCGTCAAGAGCGGAGGCAGCTGGGAAGAGTTCTGAGGCCGCGAACCTCCAAGCGAGAACGACGAAACGGGCAGATCGCCTTGCGACCGGCCCGCCAGCCTGGAACGCTGCAGCGCGCGCTAGAGGCCCTGGAGAACAGACATAGAGAAGAAATTTCGAATATAATTATAAAACACTCGATGTGAGCCGAATTCTTCATGACCCGTAAACCGCTGGGTGTCACATCTCAGTGTGGCCGCTGTCGCGACCGGGCAAAGTGCCCTCCTATTCTTATATCCTGCGATATTCTTGGGGGTTTTCATGTTGGGTTTCGGCGCGGACGCGAGAGCGATCCTTGATGCGATGGGCAAGTCGCAGGCGATCATCGAATTCAAGCCGGACGGGACGATCCTGTCGGCCAACACTCTCTTTTGCCAGGCCTTGGGCTACCAGGCGGCCGAGATCATCGGCAAGCACCATCGGATCTTCGTCGACCCGGCGGAAACGCTGACGGCAGATTACCGCGAGTTCTGGGCGCGCCTCGGCCGCGGCGAATTCGATCGGCGGCAATACAAGCGTATCGCCAAGACCGGCCAGGATGTTTGGATCGAGGCGTCGTATAATCCGGTCATGCGCGGTGGCAAAGTCTACAAGGTGATCAAGTTCGCCACGGTGATCACCGAGCAGAGGCGCCTGAGCGTCGAGAACGCCGGTCGGCTGCAGGCGGTCTATCGGTCCCAGGCGGTGATCGAATTCACCACGACGGGGGACATCCTCGACGCCAACGACAATTTCCTCAAAACAATGGGCTACCAGCGAGCCGAAGTGCAAGGCAAACATCATCAGATGTTTTGCGATGCTGCCTTCGTCGCCGGCGCCGACTACCGTGCCTTCTGGGCTAAGCTCGCCGCCGGTGAATTCGTCTCCGACGAGTTCACCCGTCTCGGCAAGGGCGGCCGCAGGATCTTCCTCCAGGCGTCCTATAATCCGATCTTCGACGAGAACGGCAAGGTGATCAAGGTCATCAAGATCGCCACCGATCTCACCGCCCGCATCGACAACATCGACACGCTGGCCGATGCGCTGAAGGCGGTGTCGAACGGCGACCTGACCCAGGAGATCACCAGCCCCTTCCTGCCGTCGCTGGAGAAGTTGAGGCTGGATTTCAACGACACGTCGAGCCGTCTTCGCGGCACGCTGCAGACGATTTCGCAGAATGCCGGCGCGATCGCCGCCGCCTCGCAGGAAATCCAGTCGGCATCGAACGACCTGGCAAAACGCACCGAGAAGCAGGCCGCGTCCGTCGAGGAAACGGCTGCAGCGCTGGAGGAGATTACCACGACGGTGAACGACAGCAGCAACCGTGCCCAGGAGGCCGGCATGCTGGTGCGCCAGACCAAGGAGAATGCCGAGCATTCCGGCAATGTCGTCAGCAACGCTGTCGAGGCGATGAGCCGCATCGAGAAGTCGTCGTCCGAAATCTCCAACATCGTCGGCGTGATCGACGAAATCGCCTTCCAGACCAATTTGCTCGCCTTGAATGCCGGCGTCGAGGCGGCCCGTGCCGGCGAAGCCGGCAAGGGCTTCGCCGTGGTCGCGCAGGAAGTTCGCGAACTCGCCCAGCGCTCCGCCAAGGCGGCCAAGGAGATCAAGGATCTGATCAACGCCTCCAACACCCATGTGAAAGAGGGCGTGTCGCTGGTCGGCAGCACCGGCAAGGCGCTGCGGGAAATCGTCGTGCAGGTCGTCCAGGTGGATGGCAATGTCGGCGCCATCGTCGAGGCGTCGAGAGAACAGGCGACGGGGCTGAAGGAAATCAACACTGCCGTCAACTCCATGGACCAGGGCACCCAGCAGAACGCCGCCATGGTCGAACAGACCACAGCCGCCTCGCACAGCCTCGCGCGTGAAGCCGAAAACCTGTTTCAGTTGCTCAGCCAGTTCAACATCGGTGCAGGCGCCGAGGCCCAGGCACGGGGCGGGTCGTTGGCCGCCGCTGGCCGGACGCCGGGCGTTCCCCGGCGCGGCAGCACGCCGATGGCCGCCGGCCAGCAATCCCGTCCGCAGGCTTCGCCGGCCCGCCAGATGACGGCCAAGGTCGCCCATGCCTTCAAGGGCAATGCCGCCCTGAAGAGTGGCGACAACTGGGAAGAGTTCTGA
>JARXAQ010000290.1 GCA_029865825.1 Rhizobium sp. | reverse complement strand
CTTCATCGCCGAGCGCGCCGACATCCTGCTTTTGGTCGAGGGTATTCGCGCTCACCAGACTGGACCCTGGCAGCCGCTTTGGGCCCGCGACGGTGAAAACGGCGGCGGCATGATCCTCGGCACGGTCGGCGCTTTCCTGGTGCTTGAGTCCCGTGAACACGCTGAAGCCCGCGGGGCGCATATCTATGCCGTGCTCGATGCCGTCGAAGGCGATCGCGGCAATCGCGACGACGGTAAGCTTGAGACGCGCCTGAACCGCATCACGCCGGAAGCTTCCGCGCTTTCGGCTGACGAAACCCTCGTATTTTCGGGTGCATCGGGTCTTGCTGACCTGACGCAACGTGAAAAGGCTTCCCTCGCGGAACGTTTCCCAGGCATGCCGGTGCGCGGTTTTGCCGGTTCGATCGGCCATTCGCTGGAAGCGCAGTTCCCGGCCGGCCTGGCGCTCGCGGCACTTGCCATCGATTCCGGCGCCATCGTGCCCGCCTTCGATGCCACCCACGAAACCGCGCAGGGCACTGCCGCCCGCCATGCCATCGTGACGACCGTCGGCTACGTGCGGGGCGAAGGCCTCGCCGTGCTCTCGGCAGATGCGTGAAGAGGATCGATCGATGACTGACACCCGCTTCAAGGATCATCTCGGCCGCCCGATCGTTGCCGTCACCGGCATGGGCGTGATCACCTCGCTCGGCCAGGGACTTGCCGACAACTGGGCGAAGCTCACATCAGGCCAGTCCGGAATCCATTACATCAAGCGCTTCGAGACCGAGGGCATGTCGACGCGCATCGGCGGCACCGTCGATTTCATCGCGGTCGCTGCCAACAATGCCGTCGAGCGCTCCTATGCGCTCGCACGCGAAACCACCATCGAGGCGCTGGCCCAGGCCGGCCTGAACGGCGATTTCAACGGTCCGCTCTTCCTCGCCGCCCCGCCGGTCGAGCCGGAATGGCATGACCGCTTTGCGCTGGCTGAGCGCGCACCGCCGTCGACCGAACCGGGCGACGCCTATGTGCGCTTCCTCGCCGCGATGCGCGAAAAGCCGGATCCGGTCTTCCTCGAAGCCGTGCAGTTCGGCTCGATCTCCGAGCGGCTGGCCGACAATTTCGGCACGCGCGGCCTGCCTGTGACACTCTCGACGGCTTGCGCCTCGGGCGCCACCGCCATCCAGCTCGGCGTCGAAGCGATCCGCCAGGGGCGGACCGAGCGCGCCCTTACCGTCGCGACCGACGGCTCGATCAGCGCTGAATCGGTGATCCGCTTCTCGCTGCTCTCGGCACTTTCCACCCAGAACGATCCGCCGGAAAAGGCCTCCAAGCCCTTCAGCAAGGAACGCGATGGTTTCGTGATTGCCGAAGGTGCTGCGACGCTCGTGCTGGAATCGCTGGAATCGGCGGTTGCCCGTGGCGCCAAGGTGCTCGGCGTGATCAAGGGCTGCGGCGAAAAGGCGGACTATTTCCACCGCACCCGCTCGTCTCCGGACGGCGGCCCGGCGATTGCGACGATCAAGGCGGCGCTCGCCGATGCGGGCCTGTCCGAGGATGCGATCGGCTATATCAATGCCCATGGCACCTCGACGCCTGAGAACGACAAGATGGAATATGGCGCCATGCTGTCGGTCTTCGGCGACCGGTTGAAGGATGGCATTCCGGCCTCGTCGAACAAGTCGATGATCGGCCACACGCTGACGGCGGCCGGCGCCGTGGAAGCCGTGTTCTCGATCCAGACCATGCTGACCGGCACGCTGCCACCGACGATCAACTTCGCCAATGCCGATCCGTCGATCGTGCTCGATGTGGTGCCGAATGTGAAGCGGGAGGCCTCGGTTTCGGCCGTTCTCTCCAATTCCTTCGGATTCGGCGGCCAGAATGCCAGCCTTGTCATGACGCGGGATCCGGTCTAAGGCCTGCGCCAACAATTCGGGACGTCATCCTCGGCTTCAAGCCGAGGATCCACGAACCTCGCAAGAACAATGAAGGTCGGCAGATGCTCGGGATATGCCCGAGCATGACGATGGGAGCGTGACGACGCCTCATCCGCCCTAAGCCCTGAAGGAACCATGTCATGCGCGCATTGCAACTCGTCGAAGACCGCAAGCTTGAAATCGTCGACCTGCCGGAGCCGGATGCGCCGGGTCCCGGTGAAGTCACCCTGCGCGTTAAAGCCGTAGCGCTCAACCACATCGACGTCTGGGGCTGGCGTGGCATGGCATTCGCCAAGCGCAAGATGCCACTCGTCATCGGTGCGGAAGCCTCCGGCGTCGTCGAGGCGATCGGTCCTGGCGTCGGCAACATTCTGCCGGGCCAGCTTGCCGCCATCTATGGCGCGCGGACCTGCGGTCTCTGCAAGCCCTGCCGCGAAGGCCGCGACAATCTCTGTGAAAACGTCTCCGGCGTGCACGGCTTCCATCTCGATGGCTTTGCCCAGGAAAAGATCAACCTGCCGGCGCGCCTGCTGGTGCCGGCCCCTCCGGGCGTCGATGCGATCGGTGCAGCCCTTGCACCGGTGACCTTCGGCACCGTCGAACATATGCTGTTTGACAATGCCAAGCTGCAGCCGGGAGAAACCATCCTGATCCATGCCGGCGGCTCCGGTATCGGCACGGCCGCCATCCAGCTGGCCAAGAAGATCGGCTGCACAGTCATCACCACCGTCGGTTCCGACGACAAGATCGAGCCGGCCAAGGCGCTGGGTGCTGATCACGTCATCAATTACCGCACCGACCGTTTCGAGGGCCTGGTGCGCAAGATCACCAAGAAGAAGGGCGTCGATGTCGTCTTCGAACATGTCGGCAAGGACACGTTTGCTGCCTCGATGTTCTGCCTGAAGCGTGGCGGCCGTCTCGTCACCTGCGGCTCGACCTCCGGCGTGTCGACCGAAGTCAACCTGATGATGCTGTTCCAGCAGCAGCTGAAACTGCTCGGCTCCTTCGGCTGCCGGATGGAAAACATGGCTGACGCCATGCAGAAGATGGCGCGCGGCCTCGTGCATCCGGTCATCGACACCCAGGTCTCCTTCGATGACATCGACAAGGCCCTTTCCCGCATGGAAGGGCGTCAGGTGTTCGGCAAGATCATCCTGAAGATGGATTGATCCGGTGCGGATGATCATCACCCGCATCGTGCTTTTCCTGCGCAAGGCCTATCATTGGTCCATTGCGCAGGCGGCTTTCGGGTTTCTGACGGCGCTCAAGATCCTGCCGGCCGATGCGGCGATCAATTTTGCTGACCGGCTGATGTGCTGGGTGGGGCCGAAGACCAAGCGGCACCGGCTGATGCAGGTCAATCTGCGCAATGCTTTTCCGGAAAAAACAGAGGAAGAGCGCGAGGCGATCGCGCTTTCGAGCTGGGGCCATATGGGTCGGCTCGCGGCCGAGTATGTCTTTCTCGACCGGCTCTTCGATTTCGATCCGGAACGGCCGGGCGAGGGAAGGATCGAGGTCTCGGGCGTCGAACAATTCCTCGATTTGCGCGATAATCCTCGGCCTTTCATCGTGTTCACCGGTCACACGGCCAATTTCGAGCTGTTGCCGGTTGCCGGGTCCGCCTTCGGGCTCAATGTGACGGTGCTGTTTCGGCCGCCGAACAACCCCTACGTGGCTGAAAAAGTCTTCAGCTTCCGCAAGCAGCGCATGGGCAAGCTCGTGCCGTCGCATGCCGGCTCGTCCTTTGCGCTGGCGCGCCAGCTCGAGCAGGGCGGCGGCGTCGGCGTGCTCGTCGACCAGAAGTTCGGCAAGGGTGTGGAAACGCGCTTCTTTAACAACCCGGTGCGAACCAATCCGTTGCTCGCCAAACTCGCCCGGCAGTTCGAATGTGAGGTTTACCCGGCGCGCTGCATTCGGCTCCCCGGCAACCGGTTCAAGCTGGAGATCGAACCGGCGATCATCCTGCCGCGCAATGACAAAGGTCAGGTCGACGTGAACGCGACCTCCCAGGTGCTCAACGACAAGGTCGAATCATGGGTACGGGAATTTCCGGAGCAATGGCTCTGGTACCACGACCGCTGGAACATAAAGCGCAAGATATGATCCCTGACTTTTCGCAGGCGTAAGCGTTTCAACCGTAACATTTTTTGGGCTGAGGCTTGCGGACGGCTGCGGGTGATTGAAGGTGATGGCACCTCATGTTACGGCACGGCACAGGAACTGTGTGACGGGCAGCCAGACAACGTCACACTGGTGGGTGAGGTGTTGGATGTCCTTTGGCGAATTCCGAGATGCAGGCCTGCGCGTTTTGTCAGAGGCGGTAACGCTCAAAAATCGTGAGTTGCAACAGGCGATCCGCAGCGGACACGATGATCTGGTCAGGGCGCTCGATCGGGAGATCGATCCGCTTTTGACCGAGTTGATCAGCTATCGGGCCGTCGATACGGATGACATCTACCTGCAGATGCGGCTGATCACGGGTCTGCTCCGGGAAGACGCTGACGACCGGTCCTGCGTGCTGCGCCATGCCTCCATGCTTTCTCTGCTGGTCGAACGCTATTTCGGCCCGCGCCGCAGTCAGGCTGCGCCCCTGGTGCAACTGCCGGTCCGAATCGAATACGTCGATGACGCCGATGACGAAATGCTCAACGAGACCATTCTCAACAATCTGCCCGAACGCATTGCGGTCGTGACGAGAGACTATCGTTATCTGTTCGCCAACCCGTCGATGGCAGCCATGCTCGGCGCACCGCAGATGGACCTGATCGGGCAGAGCGTGTTCGACGTCTGTCTGGACCCCGAGATGGGCGACGCGATGCGTGAAGCGCTCGATTGTGCGTTTTCCGGTCGTGTCGGGGAGATTTCGACCGTTTTTCGCTCGGCGCTCGAAGGTCGCATTATGCTCCGGGCGCGCTACAGTCCGTTGAGGGCATCGCAAGGCCAGATCAGCGGTGCCGTGCTGACATTCGCCGATGACGAACCGATGATCGGCGGCATCGCCGCCTGAATGTTGCCTGAGCCTCGATTCGTCAGACGACGGGATTGCCCGGGATCTGTGTCAGGTCGCCAGGGCTGACGCCGATCAGCAGATGTTCGCGTTCGAAGGCGATGTGCCGACGCAGGCCTTCGAAGAAGCCGCGCAGCATGTAACCGACCGCTTCCATATTGACGGGGGCACCGGAACCGAGCCGCAACAGTGCGTCGGTCAGTTCCTCGGCGAAACACTCATCCTCGCAATGTTCGAATTTCAGTCGTTCCAGCGTGACGGCCAAATGTTCGTTGGCGTCGGCGCTCGCCCGCAATTGCGGAAAGAGGACCGTTTCCTCGTAGTGATGAATGCCCTTGATCAAAGGCCCGAGCGCCTTGGCCGCATAGATACATTTCTGGCGATTGATGTTCGTCGGCAGGGAATCGGCGATCGCCTCGAGCTCGAGGCACAAGGCCATCTGCTCCTCCTGGGCGCGTTGGAGCCATTCCAGGCCCCATTTGCCTGCGTCGAGGCGGGCGTTACCGGTCTGGGCCGCGTTTGGCCCCGCCGTATACATGGTCATCGTGGTCAGCATGTCCGATTTCTCCAACGGCGCACGGGTTCCTTGCGCGCCAGCATTCCCAAGACACGCGTGCCGGGCCTTTGCCGCCGAATCCTCAAGCTTGGCCCGAGAGTCGGCAAACCCGGATGCGAAGCAAAAGGTCGCGAATTTCTAGAGGGGGCGCATTGACCTGGATCAAGGTGGTTTGCCCCGGCCGATGCGAATGGTGCAGTCGACGCGAGAGGATTCTCCAAAGGGAGCGGACGCCTCGCGATGAGATCAGCAAGCCGTTGGGGGATTCCAACAATGAATTATACGTTAGAGACACTGGTGATGGCGGTGCTCGCCTTCGCCGCGCTGCTCGGGGTGGCCTTCACCCAGGACAGCCTCTTTGCAGCCCATATGTGGGTTGCCTTCTTCGTGCTCACCGCCGGCACGATCGTGATGCTGCGGCGGATGCAGTTCGCCCCGAAAACGGCCGGAGCCTCGACGGCGACGCAGCCGAAGGCGCCGCAATCGGAGTATTTTGACGAGGTCGTTCGCTACGGCGTCATCGCCACCGTCTTCTGGGGCGTTGTCGGGTTCCTCGTCGGGGTCGTGGTTGCGCTACAGCTCGCTTTTCCCGATCTCAACATCGAGCCGTTCCTGAATTTCGGCCGGCTTCGTCCGCTGCACACCTCTGCGGTCATCTTCGCCTTCGGCGGCAACGCCCTGATCGCCACGTCCTTCTACGTGGTCCAGCGGACGTCGCGCCAGCGGCTGTTCGGCGGAAGCCTCGGCTGGTTCGTCTTCTGGGGCTACCAGTTCTTCATCGTCATGGCGGCCACCGGTTACCTGCTGGGCATCACCCAGGGCCGTGAATATGCCGAGCCGGAATGGTATGTGGATCTGTGGCTGACCGTCGTCTGGGTCGCCTACCTGATCTCCTTCATGGGCACGATCATGACCCGGAAGGAAAGCCATATCTATGTGGCCAACTGGTTCTACCTCGCCTTCATCGTCACGATCGCCATGCTGCACATCGTCAACAATCTGGCGATGCCGGTGTCGTTCCTCGGCGTGAAGAGCTACTCAGTCTTCTCGGGCGTCCAGGATGCGTTGACGCAGTGGTGGTACGGCCACAATGCCGTCGGCTTCTTCCTGACCGCAGGCTTCCTCGGCATGATGTACTACTTCGTGCCCAAGCAGGCCGGCCGTCCGGTCTATTCCTACCGCCTGTCGATCATCCACTTCTGGGCTCTGATCTTCATGTATATCTGGGCTGGCCCGCATCACCTGCACTATACGGCTCTGCCCGACTGGGCACAGACGCTCGGCATGGTGTTCTCGATCATGCTCTGGATGCCCTCCTGGGGCGGCATGATCAACGGTCTGATGACGCTGTCTGGCGCCTGGGACAAGATCCGCACCGACCCGATCATCCGCATGATGGTCATCGCCATCGCCTTCTACGGCATGTCGACCTTCGAAGGCCCGATGATGTCGATCAAGGCCGTCAACTCGCTCAGCCACTATACTGAATGGACCATCGGTCACGTTCACTCCGGCGCACTCGGCTGGGTCGGCATGATCACCTTCGGCGCCATCTACTACCTGACGCCCAAGCTGTGGAACCGCGATCGTCTCTACTCGCTGCGCCTGGTCAACTGGCACTTCTGGCTCGCAACCCTCGGCATCGTCGTCTATGCGGCCGTTCTTTGGGTCGCCGGCATCCAGCAGGGTCTGATGTGGCGTGAATACGATGCCCAGGGCTTCCTGGTCTATTCGTTCGCCGAATCCGTCGCCGCCATGTTCCCCTATTATGTGCTGCGTGCCGTCGGTGGTGGCATGTATCTCCTGGGCAGCATGATCATGGCCTACAACGTCCTGATGACCATCCTCGGCTACGAGCGTCAGGAAGCCCCGATCGCTGGATCGGTCGCTCCCGCCGCCGTCCCGGCTGAATGAGAAGGAAGGTTTCCATGTCCATTCTTGATAAACACGCCATCCTCGAGAAGAACTCGAGCCTTCTCTTCCTCGGTTCGCTTCTGGTGGTCACCATCGGCGGTATCGTCGAGATTGCCCCGCTCTTCTATCTCGAGAACACCATCGAAAAGGTGGAGGGCATGCGCCCTTACTCACCGCTCGAACTGCAAGGCCGCAACATCTACATCCGTGAAGGCTGCTATGTCTGTCACAGCCAGATGATCCGGCCGTTCAAGGACGAGGTCGAGCGCTACGGCCATTACAGCCTGGCGGCGGAATCGATGTACGACCATCCGTTCCAGTGGGGATCGAAGCGCACCGGGCCTGATCTCGCCCGCGTGGGCGATCGCTACTCGAACGAGTGGCATGTCCAGCACCTGAGCGAACCGCGCGACGTCGTGCCGGAATCGATCATGCCGAGCTATTCCTACCTGAAGGAGACCCCGCTCAAGGTCACCAATATTCAGATGGATCTGAAGGCCAGCCGCATCGTCGGCGTGCCTTATTCGGACGAAATGGTCGACCAGGCGGCAGCCGATCTCGCGGCCCAGGCCGATCCGAACGCCGATACTTCGGCGCTGCTCGCGCGCTACCCGAAGGCCAAGGTCGGCGACTTCGACGGCAATCCGGCCCAGCTCTCCGAAATGGATGCGCTGGTCTCTTATCTGCAGATGCTCGGCACGCTGGTGGACTTCTCCACTTATGACGATGCCACCGGTTACCGGTGAGGAGGGACCCATGGAAACCTATACCGCCATGCGTCACTTCGCCGACAGCTGGGGCCTGCTCGCCATGGCCCTGTTCTTCGCCGGCGTCGTCGTCTTCACACTCCGCCCGGGCGGCAAAAAGTCCGCCGACGAAGCGGCCAGCATCCCTCTCAAGGAGGATTGAGAAATGGCAGACAAGAAACACATCGACGAGATCAGTGGCGTCGAAACCACCGGTCACGAGTGGGACGGCATCCGCGAGCTGAACAACCCGATGCCGCGCTGGTGGGTCCTGACCTTCTACGCGACCATTGTCTGGGCGATCGCCTATACGATCTTCTACCCGGCCTGGCCGATGCTCACCACCAATACCAAGGGGCTGCTGGGCTATTCCAGCCGCGCCGAGGTGGCCCAGGAACTGGCAACGGCCAAGACCTCGCAGATGGTCTATCTCGACAAGATCGCCGCCTTGCCGCTCGACCAGATCGTCGCCGACAAGGAGTTGAGCCAGTTTGCCATCGCGGGTGGCGCCGCCGCCTTCAAGGTCAACTGCTCGCCCTGCCACGGCTCGGGCGCTGCCGGCGGTGCCGGTTATCCGAACCTCAACGATGACGACTGGCTCTGGGGTGGTGATCTCGAATCGATCCACACCACCATCGCCCACGGCATCCGTTACGATGGTGACCCGGATACTCGGATTTCGGAAATGCCGGCCTTCGCCGAGATCCTCGAGCCGGATCAGGTCAAGCAGGTCGCAGCCTATGTCGTCAGCCTGACGGGCACCCCGAGCGATGTCGCCCTGGTTGAACCCGGCAAGACTGTGTTCGCCGAAAACTGCGCCTCCTGCCACGGCGAAGACGCCAAGGGCGGACGCGACTTCGGTGCGCCGAACCTGGCCGATGCCATCTGGCTGAAGGCCGACGGCGAGGCCGGTATCGCGGCTCAGGTCCGCCAGCCGCGCCATGGCGCCATGCCGGGATGGACGGCTCGTCTGGGCGACAGCACGGTCAAGCAGCTCACCGTTTATGTCCATTCGCTGGGCGGCGGCGAATAATCTTCGCCTCGTGATCCAACGCTTTTACAGGCCGCATTCCGATGCGGCCTGTTTCCGTTTCCATGCCTCAGGACCCGGGGTGCGACCGATTGCGGCGCTTCGCCGCTGCTTGACTTAAGTCAAGGCGGGGTGGCGGGCGAGGTGGGACAAGACGAGCATTAGAAGAGGTCCCTGAACCATGAACATACATGCCGATCAGAACGAGCCCGTCGAATCGGTCGAGATCGAAAGACATGATGCCGAAGCGGTCATGTCGGCCAAGACGCGCAGGCCGCTTTACGAAGCACGCAAAAAAATCTTCCCCAAGCGGGCAAGCGGCCAGTTCCGCCAGTTCAAGTGGATCGTCATGGCGATCACGCTCGGCATCTATTACCTGACGCCCTGGCTGCGTTGGGACCGGGGACCTTACGCGCCCGATCAGGCCGTGCTGATCGACATCGCCCATCGCCGTTTCTACTTCTTCTTCATCGAGATCTGGCCGCAGGAATTCATCTATGTCGCCGGACTGCTGGTCATGGCCGGTTTCGGGCTGTTCCTGATCACCTCGGCCGTCGGCCGTGCCTGGTGCGGCTATACCTGTCCGCAGACCGTCTGGGTCGACCTCTTCCTCGTCGTCGAACGCTTCATCGAGGGCGACCGCAACGCGCGAATCAAGCTCGAAAGCGCCCCCTGGAGCTTCGACAAGATCTGGAAGCGGGTGACGAAACATGCGACCTGGATCGTCATCGGTGTGCTCACCGGCGGCGCCTGGATCTTCTATTTCGCCGATGCACCGTCGCTCGCCGTCGAATTCGTCACCGGGCAGGCCGACCCGGTCGCCTACATTACGGTCGCTATCCTGACGGCCACGACCTATGTCTTCGGCGGGCTGATGCGCGAGCAGGTCTGCATCTACATGTGCCCCTGGCCGCGTATCCAGGCGGCCATGCTCGACGAGAAGTCACTGGTCGTCACCTACAACGACTGGCGCGGCGAACCGCGCACCCGGCATGCCAAGAAGGCGATCGCCGCCGGCGAGCCGGTCGGTGACTGTGTCGATTGTAATGCCTGCGTCGTCGTCTGTCCGATGGGCATCGACATCCGCGATGGCCAGCAGCTCGAATGCATCACCTGTGCGCTGTGCATCGATGCCTGCGACAGCGTCATGGACAAGACCGGCAAGCCGCGCGGCCTGATCGCCTATGCGACGCTCGAGGAATACCAATCGAACATGGCGCTCGCCACCAATGGCGGTGCTACCGTGATCGAGCCGTCCAAGGTGCGCAATGGCGACGGTTCCTTCTCCGACAAGATCCGCCACTTCGACTGGCGCGTGATTTTCCGCGCCCGTACCCTGCTCTACATGGGCGTCTGGAGTGCGGTCGGAATCGGTCTTCTGGTCTCGCTGGTCGGACGCGATCGCCTCGAACTCAACGTCCTGCATGATCGCAATCCGCAATTCGTGCTCGAATCGGACGGATCGATCCGCAACGGCTATACGGTGCGCATCCTCAACATGATCGCCGCGCCGCGCGACCTTGAGGTCTCGCTCGACGGCCTGCCCGAGGCGATCATGAAGATCAACGGCGTCAACGAACCGCCGGCTCGAACTTTCACCGTCTCGGTCGAGCCGGATGAAGCGACGGCGCTGAAGGTCTTTGTTACGCTGCCGGCCGCCTTCGCCAAGGACCAGACACAGGATGTCCGCTTCATCGCAAAGGACAAGAACAGCGACGAACGCGACGTTTATACCGCCATCTTCAACGCGCCTGGAGCCAAGAAATGACCGCCAGAACCGCCAAGCCATTCACCTTCACCGGACGCCACATGCTGGCCATCATGGTCGCCTTCTTCGGCACGATCATCGCGGTCAACTTCACCATGGCCTACCTTGCGACCTCGACCTGGAGCGGCCTCGTCGTCCAGAACACCTATGTCGCGAGCCAGCAGTTCAACGGCAAGACGGAGGCAATCCGCCAGATGCTGGCAACCGGGATCAGCGGTGAATTGTTGGTCGCCCGTGACGGCATGCGCTATCACCTGACCCTGCCGGGTGGCGTGCCCGTCGTGGCAGACAGCGTCGTCGCCCATTTCAAGCGGCCCGTCGGCGAACACCAGGATTTCGAACAGGTGCTCACGCCGGCCGGTGACGGCGTCTATCTCGCGAGCCGCGACGTGCTTGCCGGCAGCTGGATCGTCGAGGTCAAGGCGCAGAAAGACGGCAAGCTGATCATGCACGAAGCCCACCGGATTGCCGTTTCGGGAGAATGACGATGAGTTGCTGTGCAGCTGGATCTGAAGGCGCTTTGGACATCGAGCGGGCAGGGCACGCCTTGCCGTCTGCCGAGGAGCTGCGGTTGTCGAGCCGCGCGGTCGGGCCGGGCCTCTGGCAGGTCGACCTCAGCGTTCCCGCCGTGTATTGCGGTACCTGTATCAGCACAGTCGAGCGTGCGCTGAAGGCTCTTCCCCAGGTCGAGCGTGCCAGGGTCAACCTGTCGACCAAGCGCGTCTCGGTCGTGTGGAAGGAAAGCGTGGACGGGGTGGAGACGGATCCCGTTTCTGTCCCGCGTGCGATCGCCGCGACCGGCTATGAATCGCACCTGTTCACCGCCGCAGAAGAAGCATCCGATTCGCTGCGCAATCAACTGATTCGAGCCGTTGCCGTGTCAGGCTTTGCCGCCACCAATATCATGCTGCTCTCAGTTTCGGTCTGGTCGGGGGCGGATGCCGCGACGCGCGATCTCTTCCACTGGATTTCGGCGATGATCGCGGCACCTGCGCTGATCTATGCCGGACGCTTCTTCTACCAGTCGGCCTGGAGCGCACTGAAGCATGGGCGCACCAACATGGATGTGCCGATCGCGATCGGCGTCACGCTGTCCTATTTCGCATCGCTGTGGGAAACCATCCATCACGGCGAACAGGCCTATTTCGATGCCACGGCGTCGCTCCTCTTCTTCCTGCTGATCGGCCGCACGCTCGACCATGTCATGCGAGATCGCGCCCGCTCGGCGATTTCGGGTCTCGCGCGGCTCAGTCCACGCGGTGCCATGGTGGTCGCCGACGATGGCGCGCAGGATTACCGTGCCGTCGAAGACATCAAGGTCGGTGACCGGATCGCCATCGCGGCGGGTGACCGCATTCCGGTCGACGGTGTCGTCCTCGCCGGCGAAAGCGATCTGGACGTATCGATCGTCAACGGCGAAAGCGCGCCGACATCGGTCGGGCCGGGCAGCGCGGTGCAGGCCGGCACGCTCAGCCTCACGGGTTCGCTGACAATTTCGGCAACAGCGACGGTCAGCAATTCCTTCCTTGCCGAGATCATCCATCTGATGGAAGCGGCCGAAGGGGGCAGGGCGCGCTATCGGCGCATCGCCGACCGGGCAGCGCAGTTCTATTCGCCCGCCGTGCATCTGCTCGCCATCACCTCCTTCATTGCCTGGGGCCTTTACGATGGCGACTGGAAGCATGCGATGATGGTGGCGATCGCCGTTCTCATCATCACCTGCCCCTGCGCGCTCGGCCTTGCCGTGCCCGTCGTCCAGGTCGTGGCCGCGGGTCGGCTGTTCAAGGCCGGTATCATGGTCAAGGATGGCTCGGCCATGGAGCGACTTGCGCAGATCGACGCGATCGGCTTTGACAAGACCGGGACACTGACGCTCGGTCGTCCGCGTCTGGTGGACGGGCCGGCGGTCACTGTGGACGCCTTCGCGGTCGCCGCAGGCCTTGCGGCGCATTCGCGCCATCCTTTGTCACGGGCGCTGTGGAAGGCCTACACGCTCACGCCGCGCGCTTTCGACGGCGTGCGCGAGGTGCCCGGCGCCGGGGTCGAGGCGATCACGAGCGAGGGCATCTGGCGGCTCGGCAACCGGTCGTTCACCTGTGGCGAGACGAAGATGGACCTCGTCGCCAATCCCTTTTCCGAAGTGGTGCTTTCGCGAGACGGGACCGAAGTCGCGGCTTTCCATTTCGAGGATATCCTGCGGCCCCGCGCCGATCGGGCGGTGGCCCAGCTCAAGGCATCTGGCCTCCGGCTCGGCATCCTCTCGGGCGACCGTGCCGTCGTCGTGGCCAAGATCGCCCGCGAGCTTGGCATCGACAGTTGGCAGTCCGGGCTGAGCCCCCGACAAAAGGCGGAGGCCTGTGCAGAGGCTGCGGCACAGGGAAGCAAGTTGTTGATGGTCGGCGACGGGATCAACGACGCGCCGGCGCTGGCCGCCGCCCATGTGTCGATGGCACCTGCCACGGCGGCCGATGTCGGTCGCCAAGCGGCCGATTTCGTCTTCATGCGCGACGGGCTTGAAGCCGTTCCCTTCGCCATCGAGGCTTCGCGACGCGCTGGCCGCCTGATCCGCGAAAATTTCGTCCTCGCCATCGGCTACAATGTGATAGCCGTGCCGATCGCGCTGCTCGGCTATGCAACGCCGCTGATTGCCGCCGTCGCCATGTCGACCTCCTCGATCATCGTGGTCGCCAATGCACTCCGGCTCAACCGTCTGAGCCTTGAAGAGCCGCCCGGCCGCGAAGCCGACATCCCGGCCCATCGCATCTTGGCCTCCGCCCCTCCGAGGCTTGCCGCATGAACATGCTGATCTTCCTCATCCCGATCGCACTCTTCCTCGGTGGCCTCGGGCTCTTCGCCTTCCTCTGGTCGCTGAAGAGCGGCCAGTATGATGATCTCGACGGGGCTGCCTGGCGGGTGATTACCGACGACGACGACAAGCCATCTCCGTGACCAAGCCTTTACCGTCCGATCAAATTTCAGCCTTGCCGCAGCGCGCCATGAATGCGAGAAAGCCCGCATTCTTGGATTTGCATGCGGAGGCTTCATCGTGCAGCAAGCGGAAATCGGACTGATCGGTCTCGGGGTCATGGGCTCCAACCTCGCCCTCAACATTGCCGAAAAGGGCAACCGGATCGCGGTGTTCAACCGCACACCCGCCCGTACGGACGAATTCCTCGGGGAAGCCGGTCCGCTCGCCGACCGCATCATCGGCTGCCATACGATCGAAGAATTCGTCGCCGCCATCCGCCCGCCTCGTCCGATCATCATCATGATCAAGGCCGGTGAGGCCGTTGACCAGCAGATGGCGGCGCTCATGCCGTATCTGGCGCAGAACGACATCGTGATCGATGCCGGCAATGCCAATTTCCGCGACACTGTCGCCCGCTTCGAAAAGCTCGCCGGCACCGGCTTCACCTTTATCGGCATGGGTGTGTCCGGCGGTGAAGAGGGCGCCCGCCATGGTCCTTCGATCATGGTCGGCGGTACCGAAGAGAGCTGGAAGCGCGTCCAGCCCGTACTCACCTCGATCGCCGCCAAGTTCAACGACGATCCTTGCGTCGCCTGGCTCGGCACCGACGGCGCCGGCCACTTCGTCAAGACGATCCATAACGGCATCGAATATGCCGACATGCAGATGATCGCCGAAATCTACGGTATCCTGCGCGACGGACTGAAACTCTCGGCCCCGGAGATCGGCGAGATCTTTGGCCAATGGAACAAGGGTCGCCTGAATTCCTACCTCATCGAAATTACCGAAAAGGTGCTGAAGGCAACCGATCCGGAAACCGGCAAGCCGATGGTCGACGTGATCGTCGACGCCGCTGGCCAGAAGGGTACGGGCAAGTGGTCTGCCATCGAGGCACAGAACCTCGCCGTCGCTGCAACTGGCATCGAGGCTGCCGTTGCCGGCCGCGTCCTGTCGTCGCTGCGTGACGAGCGCATTGCCGCCGAGACGCTGTTCGGCCTGCCGCCCGCCGTCGAGGCGCCGAAAGACCGCGATGCCTTCATCGCCGATCTCGAAAATGCGCTGCTCGCGGCCAAGGTCGCTGCCTATGCTCAGGGTTTCGCCGTGATGGCGGCAGCCTCCGACGAATTCGGCTGGTCGTTGCCGATGCCGACGATTGCCCGCATCTGGCGCGCCGGCTGCATCATCCGGTCGCAGTTCCTCGATGAGATCACGTCGGCCTTCACGCAGGACCCGAACGTCGCCAACCTCGTTGCGACGCCGGCCTTCGCAGCCATCGTCAAGGATACCGACGGGGCGCTGCGCCGCGTCGTCTCGCATGCCGCACTTGCCGGCCTGCCGATCCCGGCGCTGTCATCCGCCCTGTCCTATTTCGACACGTATCGGCGCGGGCGCGGCACGGCGAACCTGATCCAGGCCCAGCGCGACTTCTTCGGCGCCCATGGCTTCGATCGCCTCGACGGCAAGGATATCCATCACGGTCCCTGGGCCGGTCAGTTCTGATCGCGAGCCGATCCATTCCCTGATTCGACAGGCCCGCCTTGGTCACCAGGCGGGCCGTTTCATGTCGATCGGGACAAGGGCATACCAGGTTTGAACCGCACGCAACGCGCGATACGTCATGCTTGTACCCCAATTGATGTGCACAAGGCGATCTTGGTCAAAACTTAACGATCGCATTGAGGCCAGGTTAATATCTGCGTCCTAGCGTTGTCGTGCGCTTAAAGTTGTCGCGCGCTATCGAGGCTTTTATTTATGTCTTTTGTAAACGTTCCGACCGTCATGCTCAGCGGCTTAGTTGTGCAGGCGATGTTCAGTTACATTTTTTGGCGCAATTGGCGCGCCGAGCCCCGGCGGCAGGAGTTTCTCGTCTGGGCCGCCTCTGCGGCCAGTGCGTCCCTCGGAATGCTGCTGATGTCGTTTTACACCGGCAGCTACAGCCTCGGCAGCGTCACGATCGGGCCCGGCCTGGTGCTGATGAGCCTCGCCATGGCGTGGCAGGGCCTGCGGCGCTTCGATCATCGCTCGGTCGATCTGACGCTCGCTTCGGCCGGTCCGCTCCTGTGGATGGCGCTCACCACGGTGGTGCCGATCTTCCAGGTCGACGTCACCGCACGCCTCGTCCTCTGGGCCGTCCTGACCGTCGCCTATGCCGGTCTGATCGTCCAGGAACACCGCCTTTCCGTGCGCGAGGAGCATCTGCCGAGCCGCCGGATGATCATGGCCTGGTTCGCCATTCACGGCGCGCTTGCGCTTCTCGCCAGTGTCGCCGCAGTGTTCTGGCCGCTGGCGGATGGCGGCGATCCCATGAACCCGCAGCCGCTCTGGCACGGGCTGCTTGCGCTCGAGCTTCTGCTGCACGGCATCGTCGCCGCGTCCTCGGTCTACCTTTTGGTCAAGGAACGGCTGCAACTCGAGAGCCAGTGGGTCGCCGCCACCGACACGTTGACCGGGTTGGTCAACCGCGCCACCTTTCTCGATATGTTGCAGAGCCTGTCGATGAAGATCCGCGGCGAGGGGGCCTTTCTCTATGTCGACGTCGATCACGTCAAGCGGGTCAACGACCGTTTCGGCCATTCCGGTGGCGACCATGTGCTGAAGACCTGCGCCGAGCTTATCGCCCGTGAATTGCCGCAACATGCGCTGCTCGGCCGTCTCGCCGGGGCGGAATTTGCCGCCTATATCCCGTTCTGCAACTTGGAAAAAGCCGAGCAGCTCGGTCATGTGATCTGCGAAAGCGTCGCCCAGGAGATCTTCATGCTCGGAGATGCGATGGTCGGCGTGACGGTCAGCGTCGGCGTCGCCCACGGTGCCGTCCAGGTCACGCCCGACGAATTGCTGAAGCGTGCCGATGCGGCGCTGCATTCGGCCAAGGTCGGCGGCCGCAATGCCGTGGTCGTGTGGCACGAGGGTGACCGGCCGTCCTACGCCTGAGCCCAGCGTCGGCCCCTCGATCGGCGGTTGTCCTGGCGCAACCCCGATCGCCGGTCAGTCCCAGCGCGGCTCGCTGATGCTCTGCAGCAGTTGCGGCTCGACGCCGTCGATGCGGGCGATGACCGCCTTGGCCAGTTCGCGGCCGGCATGGCGGACGTCTTCCTGCGCGACGATGATCTCCGGCCGGATCCATTTTAGGATCGGTGTGCCCTGCTTGGCGACCAGATCCACCTCTCGACCGGTGCGCAGTCCGGCCGCCTCGATGCCGGCATTGGCGGCTATCGCGCTGCTGCCGGAGGAGGAAATCAGGCCGTCAGGCGCGTCCGGGCCACTCATCAGCTCCTGGACGGCGGCGCGGATCTGATCGAGCGGCGCGTCGATGTTGATGTGCAGCGGCACTTCCTCGGCGCCAAAGGCCCTCAGACCACGCATGAAGCCGCGGAACGTGTGTTCGTAGTAGGTCAGCTTGCTCGGTGGCGGTAGGAGGGCGATGCGGCGGCGACCCTTGTTGACCAGGCGCTCGACGGCGCTGAAGGCAAAGGCTTCGTTGTCGAAGTCGTGATAGGGATGGGCCTCTCGCATGTTCGTCCGCCCGTGGGTGGCAAACGGCATGTTCTGCTCCATCAGCAGCTCGACCCTCGTGTCGTCGGGTTCGGTGCGCGAGATGATCACGCCGTCCGCCGATCCCGTCTCCAGGATGTACCGCACCGGCAGCATCGGATCCTTCGTGTGAGCGTGCGGCGTCACCACGATGTGGTAGGGCGTGCCCGAGAGCACCTCGGAAATGCCCACGACCATCTGGTTGGAAAAGCCGAGCACTTCCTCGTCGATGCCGAGCACCAGGGCAATGACGTTTGTCTTGCCCGTCCGCAGGCGCACGCCCGCCCGGTTCGGCTGATAGCCGAGCTGGCGGGCCACCATGCGCACCCGCTCCTTGGTTTCTGCGCCGATATCAGGCGCATCCTTCAGCGCACGTGACACCGTGGTGATCCCGAGGCCGGTCATGAAGGCGATCGTCTTCAGCGTCGGCCGCTCCCGCGGCCCCGCTGCCCGTTCGACCAGGCCGCTGCCCTGCTGTTCTGTCATCGTGTCCCCGCCACTCGCATAAGCCACGCTTATAATTGGCTTTTCTCCGACTGCAAAGCCGCCGTCCCGGCACTCCTCCCGATCCGACAGAGGAAAAATCTGAAACGATACAGTTGATTTGTCGAGCGTTTTCTTATGCTGCAATGCGAAGGCACTCAACCACAGGTCTTCATCCTGCTGTCTTTCGGGTATCCGCAGCCATTCCATCCCGATTTGTTGCTTTGCAGCAAAAAATTACAGAAAAAGCAGAAAGACCAATGTATTTATAGGCTATAAGCGTGTTGCATCGCAAATTTCATCCCGGTTGATGCGTTCTGAATGGAGATCGCTAGGCCTCGTTTTGGGCCGGATCCTCCACATTGAAGATTTTTATCCGTCACGTGGTTGCGTAAAAAAAATCTTTGACATAAGTTTTTCCGGCAACGTTTCAGTGAGGGAGGAGACTCATGAATTACCGTAGCTTCGCGGCAGCTTTGGCCGCAACCGTCGTCATGCCGTTCGCAGCGGCACAGGCAACCG
>JARXAQ010000299.1 GCA_029865825.1 Rhizobium sp. | reverse complement strand
AGACAGTCGTGTAGCGCCTGTTTCAGGTTGCCCATGGCGCGGCGGACCGGTCCGGCATCGGTGCGTTCGCTGACCTGGGCAAGCGCCGTCAGACGGCCGATGGCGACCGCCAATTCGTCGGCGCGTTCGGTGAGATGGTCGCGTCCGGCGTCGGTGATGGCCAAAAGCTTGCGCGGGCCTTCGCTCGCCTGTTCTTCCGCAAGTCCCATGTCGAGCAGCAGCGTCATCGTCGGATAGACGACACCGGGCGAGGGTGCATAGGCGCCGCCCGACAGAGTTTCGATCTCCCGGATCAGGTCGTAGCCGTGGCGCGGCTGGTCGCCGATCAGCTTGAGGAGCACGAGACGCAGTTCCCCGCCGTCGAACATCCGACGCCGCTCGCCGCGCCCGCGCGGACCGCCGCCCATTGGGCCGCCGAACGGGCCGCCCCGCATGGCCATGGCCATCATTTCCCTGAAGCCACGGCCACGGCCGCCTTCACAATGTTGATGTCTCATTTGAAAGTTTCCTAAATCTGTTTCGATGGCTCTAAGATATATCGTAAATCGATCTGTGCAAGAGGGGAGTGAAAATTATGTCTCACGCCGTGTGGCTTGGACATCGGCCGCCACACGCCTATCATCGAAGGTAAGGACTCAAGGAAGCACATCTGCGGAGACTGGAATGTCAGAGCATCGCCATGAATATCGGCTGACTGTCACCTGGGAGGGCAATCGCGGATCCGGCACCTCGGCCTACCGCGCCTATGGGCGGGATCACCGGATCGCTGCAACGGGCAAGCCCGACATCCCGGGATCGGCCGACCCCCATTTCCTCGGCGATCCGGCCCGCTGGAACCCGGAGGAGATGCTGCTCGCCTCCGTCTCTGCCTGTCACAAGTTATGGTACCTGCATTTTTGCGCGGTTTCGGGCGTTATCGTGACGGCCTATGAGGATACGGCGGAGGGCACCATGCAGATGGATGCGGATGGCGGCGGCCGCTTCGTCGAAATCGTGCTCAAGCCCCGCGTAACGATCAAGGCGGGTACCTATCCCGAACTCGCGCTGGAACTGCACGAAGACGCGCACGAAAAATGTTTCATCGCCAATTCGGTGAATTTTCCGGTGCGCTGCGAGGCGGAGATCATCGAAGCCTGAGGCAGATACAAGCCCGTGTTACCGCGAGACGAGCATGTAGTGGAACGGCGAAGCGAAATTGTCTTCTGTGCCGGAGAAGGGCAGTTTCAGGCTCTTCGTTTCTCCACGCTGGGTCTCCGTGCCGAGATTTTCTTTCGCCCAGCGTTCCAGCTGCGGCGGTAGTGTGGCGCTGTCCCCCCGCCAGATCAGGGCAACCGGTCTGTCGGGCGTCCAGTCGAAAGGGATCGTCAGATTGGGAAACTGTGTGACCATGACTGGTGCATCCGGCCATTGCATTCTCAGGTTCCCGCCGCTGAGCCAATCGGTCGTGACGATGACAGAGGGCGTCGTCGCCTCGTTTTGTGTCATGACCTCTCGGAAAGCGGCATAAGGCTGCTGGTAATGGGAA
The DNA here is from genome assembly GCA_029865825.1 of Rhizobium sp. Classification (GTDB taxonomy): domain Bacteria; phylum Pseudomonadota; class Alphaproteobacteria; order Rhizobiales; family Rhizobiaceae; genus Allorhizobium. Next base: position 3,926 of record JARXAQ010000299.1, on the reverse strand, counting down.
GGGGAACCTGAACGCCCCGCCACGAGCATCGCCACCGGAATCACCACCATGACAATCAGCGCGGTCGGCAGGAGCCGGCGGAGGCTCGCTTCGGCATCGATTCCGTGCGCGTCCATCTTCAGGACAAAGTAGATCGGCAGGACCTGCAGCAGCGGCAAGAGCCAGCGATCCCGGAAGGTGGTGAAGGTCAGCACGACGATCATCAGCGTCAGGATCGTCAGGATCGCGATCAGGAAAACGCCGACGAAGCGGCTCTCCACGCTGCGCGATCTCCATGCCGACAGAACGGAGAGACCGGCGGCCAGAACAAGGACCAGCACGACCGGGCTGGCGATAACGATCGTCATCTGCAGCAATTCGCCGAGTCCGAGCAGGATCTGCAGCAGCCGGCTCGTATCGGCGGCATCCTCAGCCATGCGCGCGGCCGTTACCGATGACGCCAGCCCCAGATTGTCGACGAACCACAGAGCATGCGGCAGGACGATCAAGCCTGCGACTAGCATCGTCACCAGGATCCGCGGATCGCAGATCCTCCTGAAGCCACCGGGATGAAGCAGGCATGCCATTGCCAGCGATGGCAACACCAGCGCGAAATTGTATTTCGTCAACATGCCGAGGCCGGCGGCGCAGCCGAGCAGCAGATAGTTGCGCAGCGTCGCGGACCGAAGTGTCAGGACGGCGGCAATCAGGATCAGGTTGACCATCAGCATCGTTGCCGTGGTGTGGGTCAGATCCCGTTGCGCCTGCCAGAACATCTGCGGGATGAAGAAGAAGCCAAACATCGCAACGGCCGCGAATGCGGGCTGGCGGACCAGGAGGCGCGCGAGAGCGTAGTAGCTGGCGACAACGGCGAAAAGGACTGCCGACTTGAGCACGGCCAGCCCGAGCAGGTAATCGCCGGTGACGGCGAATGTGGCCTGCTGGAGCCAGTTGTAGAGTGGAGGCTGGGCGTCATAGCCCGCAACAAACCACTGCGACAGGAGCACCTGCTGCGCCTCGTCGATGCGCAAGCCATGCGGCAGGAGCAACCTGACGGCAATCTGAACCAGAAAATAGAGCGCAAAAACCCACAGGATCTGAAGGGGATTGCGCGCCAGTCTGTCGATCAGTCGAGACAACAACTAGGACTCTTTGTGAATGACCTGCCGCACGATGTAATTGGGCTGCGCATCGTCGCGGTAATAGGTGCGGGCGATCATCTCGGCCAGAATGCCCGTGGTGATCAGTTGAACGGAGGATAGGAAGAGCATGAAGCCGAGGATGAGCAGCGGCCGACCGCCAATATCCTCGCCGAACACCACCTTCTCGACGAACAGCCAGAACAGGATGATCGCGCTGAGAAAACCGGTGCCGAGGCCGAGCGAGCCGAAGAAGTGGCCCGGCCGCGCCTTGTAGCGCATGAAGAACATTACCGACAGCAGGTCGAGGATCACTCGGAAGGTGCGCGAAATTCCGTATTTCGAGGTGCCATGTTGGCGGGCATGGTGGGTTACGACCATCTCGCCGATGCGTGAGCTCGGCACGACGCCGGCCACCCAGGCAGGGATGAAACGGTGCATCTCACCCATCAGCTTGACCTGCTTGATGATCGAGGCGCGGTAGATTTTCAGGCTGCAGCCATAGTCGTGCAGCTTGACGCCGGTGATCCTGCCGATCAGCGCATTGGCGCACCAGGAGGGGATCTTACGGAGGAAAAGCCCGTCCTGCCGGTTCTTCCGCCAGCCGACCAGTAGGTCGAGTTCGCGTTCTTCGAGCGCGGCGACCATAGCTGGAATATCCTTGGGATCATTCTGCAGGTCGCCGTCGAGCGTGGCGATCAGCCGACCCTGGGCGGTGTCGATACCAGCCTGCATGGCCGCCGTCTGGCCAAAATTGCGCTGCAGGGCGACGATCTTGAGGTCGAGGCCGGCTCGGCCGATGAACTTTCGGGCATGGAGAAGCGTACGGTCAGCGCTGCCGTCATCGACAAGCACCAGCTCCCAGGGCGCGGTGAACGGCACCATCGCCTCGCAGATGCGCTCGATCAGAGGGCCAACGCTCTCTTCCTCGTTGAAAACAGGCACGACAAGCGACAATTCGAGGCCAGCCGTCTGCCCGTCGGATCGGTGATCCGTTTCCATCATGGCACTCACTTAATCAAACTCCCTGACCGCCGGTGGTACAGGCTGGCGCATTCATGCTAGAGGGCGCGTTGAACAATCTTCGGGCGCACGACTATATGAATTCAGACACGGATGCCAGCCGCCGACCCTGGATAATCCGCAACCGCATGGGCGTGATGACGGTTGCGGTCGTGATCGCGTATGGCGGCTTCCTTCAATGGGCTTTCGGGTGGCCGGTCCTCGTCGCCCAATTCGGCGAAATCGGTGCCGGCCCCTTGAGCCTCGCCTTGGTTCTGCTCGTCGCAACCTACGTCGTGCGCGGCTGGCGCATCCACGATTATTTCCCCAGGGAAACGAAGGGGGCCTTCCGGCGCTTGTTGCGATTGACCCTGGTTCACAACCTGCTGAACATCATGCTGCCGATGCGGGCCGGCGAAACCAGCTTTCCTCTGTTGATGCGGGCCGAATTCGGCATGCCGTTGGCAAGGGCGACGGCGGCCCTTCTGGTCATGCGCCTTTTCGATCTCCACGCGCTCCTCGCAGCAGGCGGCCTCGGCCTGGTGCTCGGCGCCGACCGCCCCGTCTGGGGCTGGGCGCTTTGGCTTTTCTTCTTCGTGGCGCCGCTGCCGGCTTTCGCTCTGAAGCGGCCACTCTTCGACCTTGCTGGGCGGCTGCCGACCCGATTGCAGGCTCTCGTCGCGGAACTGGAGCGCGGCATGCCCGTCGACCGGGCGGCCTTTCTCCGGGCCTGGGCAGCAACCGCGCTCAATTGGGGCGTGAAGGTTTTGGTGCTCGCCTGGGTGCTGACGTTGATGGGCGTGCATCCGTTGTCGGCGAGTTTTGGCGGCGCGCTGGGTGGGGAACTCTCCTCGGTGCTGCCGGTCCATGCGCCGGGCGGTGTCGGTACCTATCCCGCCGGCATCGTCGCAGGCGGCCTGTCCTTCGGCGCAGAACCTTCCGGAGCATTCCTGGCTGTGCTCGGCAAGGCGGCCGTCAACGCCCATCTGCTGATCCTGCTCTCGGCCATTGTCGGCACGGGTCTTGCCGTGCTGATGGCGCCGGGCAGCCGGAAGGATTGAGGAGAGCGGCGCGCTCTTACTGAAACGCCGTCTCGAAGAAGCTCCGGAGCTTACGCGAATGCAGCTTTTCGGTCGGCATGGCACCCAGTTTCTCCAGTGCCCGGATGCCGATCTGCAGATGCTGGCTCACTTGCGTCTTGTAAAAGGCGGTGGCCATGCCAGGCAGCTTCAACTCGCCATGCAGCGGCTTGTCGGAGACGCAGAGCAGCGTGCCGTAGGGCACGCGGAAGCGGAAGCCGTTCGCAGCAATGGTCGCCGATTCCATGTCGAGCGCAATCGCGCGCGACTGCGACAGGCGCTTCACCGGGCCGCGCTGGTCGCGCAGTTCCCAGTTGCGGTTGTCGATCGTGGCAACCGTGCCGGTGCGCATGATGCGCTTGAGTTCGAAACCCTCGTAGCCGGTGATTTCCTCGACCGCGTCTTCGAGCGCCAGCTGCACTTCGGCGAGCGCCGGGATCGGGACCCAGACGGGCAGGTCGTCGTCGAGCACATGGTCCTCGCGCACATAGGCATGGGCGAGCACATAGTCGCCGAGCCGCTGGCTGTTGCGAAGGCCGGCACAGTGGCCGAGCATCAGCCACGCATGCGGGCGAAGCACGGCGATGTGGTCGGTGATCGTCTTGGCGTTGGACGGGCCGACGCCGATGTTGACCACCGTGATGCCGGCATGGCCCTTTTTCTTCAGGTGATAGGCAGGCATCTGCGGCAGACGACCGATGGACACGCCTTCCATCGGCACCGACTG
>JARXAQ010000239.1 GCA_029865825.1 Rhizobium sp. | reverse complement strand
TTACACCGACTTCGGTAGCGGCGATCTCGGTGGTGCAGACATCGACTTCGACCAGCACGTCGTGAACGTCGGCCTCGCCGTCAAGTTCTGATCGATCGATCTCAATGAAACGCCCGGCCTTCCCTCAGGGATGGCCGGGCGTTTTGCGTTTGGGCCTGCTGTTCAGGCGGCAGAGGCTGTGTTGCCTGGCAGTGTTGCTGCCTGGTTGTCCTGTCGGACCATGCTGCGGCGATTGAGCTGAAAGCGGTTGACCAGCGATGTCAGCTGGACGGCGCCTTCGGCCAGCGTATGGCTGATGGCTGTCGTCTCTTCCACCATTGCGGCGTTCTGCTGGGTCATCTGGTCGATGCTGTTGATCGCGGCGCTGATCTCCTGCAGCCCCACGGCCTGCTCCTTGGCGGCCGTCGCAATCGCATCGACATTGGTGTCGATGCGGGTGACGAAGTCGTGGATCTGGGTGAGCGCACTGCCGGTTTCACCGACGAGTTGCACGCCCGAGGAGACTTCGACGCTCGACTTCTGGATCAGGCCCTTGATATCGCGGGCGGCATTGGCCGAGCGCTGGGCAAGCTCCCGAACTTCCTGTGCCACCACCGCGAAACCCTTGCCGGCGTCGCCTGCACGCGCCGCTTCGACGCCGGCGTTGAGCGCGAGCAGGTTGGTCTGGAAGGCGATCTCGTCGATCACGCCGATAATCTGGCCGATCTCGGACGAAGCGGTTTCGATGCGCTGCATGGCGAGGACGGCGGACTGGACCACATCGCCTGAGGCTTCGGCGCAGTTCTTCGCCTCCCGGACCAGTTCGCGGGTATCATGCGTGCGCTCGGCAGAAGAGCGGACGGTCGCGGTGACCTGTTCCAGGGCAGCCGATGTCTGCTCGAGGGCGGCAGCCTGCTGCTCGGTCCGGGTTGCGAGGTTGCCGGATGCTTCGCGCATTTCCTGACTGTTTTCCAGCAGGCGCCGGGTTTCCCCAAGCACCTTTTCGAGCGTTGCCTGGAAGGTCGCGATCGAATGGTTGAAATCCTGGCGCAGCGGCTCGAAGCGCTCATCGAAAGAATCGTCCAGCGTCATGCGGATGTTGCATTCGGCGAGGCGATGGAGACCGGCGCCGAGCGCCTCTATGACGAAACGCAGCGCTTCGGCCTCGATGATACGATCCTGATCGCGGGCGGCGCGCTGGCGGTCGATTTCCGCGCGAGCAGCCTCCGTTTCGCTCTGCAGGCGCTGGTTTTCGATGCCGGCCAGGCGGAAGACCTCGACGGCAGCTGCGATGTGACCGATTTCATCCTTGCGTGACGCATGCGGCACGATCGATTGCAGATCGCCGCCGGCCATGCGCGTCATGTAGTCAGTAATCTCGCTGAGTGGCTTCAGGGCGCGACTGTGAATGAAGAAGACGGTGCCGAGCGCCGTTCCGATCAACAGCAGCCCCAGCACGAAACCGAGCTGTTCCCGGCTCGAGGATTCGGCTGCCGCGAATTTTTCCCGGTCGACGAGATATTCGGTCGCCATGGTGACCAGCTGATTGACGGATACTTCATGGTCATGAAACTCGGTCTTCAGCCTGACCAAAGCAGGCGTGATAGCGCTGGCATCGCCGCCCTGCAAAGCCGGGAGATAGTCGTTGCGCAACGTGGCCCAATAGGCATCGCCCTTGGTCAACACGTCGTTGTAGAGCGTGTTGCGCAGGCTGTCGGGCAGCGTCGAGGTCTTCCAGTATTCGCGGCGTTCGTCGTAGATCTTCTGGAGATAGTCGAAGCGCGGAACATTGGCGCCTGCCGTGTCCGGATGCAGCACCGTTTCGTTGGCGAGCGCATAGGATTCGATCAGGTAGAGGGGCGGCGGCAGGATGTCGGCGATCAGATCCTTGCCGTCAACGATCTGCTTGTAGATCGGACCATTGACCTTGAGTGTCTGCAAGGTCTGCGTACCGATGGTGGTCACTGCGACGATGCCGGCGGCGAGTGCGAGACCGGCGGCCGTCACGACGATTTTCAGATTGAGGTTCAGGTTCATGGAACGTCCGTTGGCGGGACCGGAAGTCGAGAGAAGCATGCACGCGTCTGCGCACCGACGACATAGACTGCGGTCGTGAATGAATTTTCGGGGGCAATTGAAAGGAATGATTCCTGCTTCAGGCGAGACACGGCGTTCTGTCTCTTGCTCGCCCATCCCAAATTAGGGATGGAAATACTACCGCATAGTTAAGGTAAGCATTTTATGAATAAAAATATGCGATTTTTCACTCCTTTTAAATTGAGGGGTGAAAATTGTGAGCAGTACACGCAATTGCCAATCGCAGCCGATTATGACAGCGCAATCAGCCGGCGATATCGATGACGCCGCAGTCGCCGGTTTCAGATCCAAAGGCCAGCAATTTGCCGCTCGAGCTCCAGGCCATGGCGGTGATTGCGCCCTTGCCCGGACGGCGCAGGAGCGCCTCCTTGCCGTCGGCAATGCGGACGGCGAGAATCATCCCATCGACGAAGCCGATGGCCAGCACCTCTTCCGCCGGATGGAACGAGACGTTGGTGACCATGATATTGGCGCGAGTGCCCAGTTCCAGTGGTGCCTTGCCCATCGGGCCGTCCTTGCCGGAAAAGGGCCAAACGATGGCGGCAGGCGCCCCGGAGGAGGCGAGCCACTTGCCCTTGGGCGCCCAGGAGAGCGACTTCACCTTGGCCGGATAGCCGGTCATGCGCATGTGGCGCGCATCTGATCCCTTGCCGTCGAGCTTCCAGCCATGCAGTGCCGATTCCTGCATCATGGTGACGACGAAGCGGCCGTCGGGCGAGAAGGTCACGCCAGTATGGGCGCCCTTCCATTCGAGATCGACGGGCGCGCCCGCCGTTCCGACCCAGTGCAAGGTGACGCCGTTGTAGCGGGCGACCGCGATGCGCATGCCCTTCGGGGCAAAGTCGACGGCCTCGACGGTGCGTTCTTCAGTGAACTCCTTCGTCGTTCCGTCGGCAAGACGCACGAAGGCGGACTTGCCGTGGGCATACGCGACGGCGCCCTGGGGCCCCGCGGCTAGGACGCTGATCCACTTACGGGGAACATGGGCCAGTTCTGTGACGCCGCCGTCATGCGCGATCCGCAGCACACGACCGTCCTCGCCGGCGGTCAGCAGCGTCTGGTTGGCCGGGTCCTTGATGCAGGTGAGAAGACCGGCATTGGCTTCCGTCACCTTCTCTCCGCCATCCAGCCGGTGGATAGCGCCGCTTGATGCGGCAAAGACCGGAATGTCTCCCAGAAAATGGGCAGAGATCACGTGTCCTTCGATATCGAGCGGCGCGACTGTCGGCATAATACAAGGCTTTCTTTCAGGCAGAGGTCCGGCGGTGAGGGGCGCGATGCGCCCCGTTCAGGCGTTGGCTTCGCAGGCCTTGAAGCTCGCTTCGAGCTTCTCGCGATCCAGCTCGCGGCCGATGAAGACGAGGCGGCTTTCCCGCTTTTCGCCATCCTTCCACGGACGCTGATGATCGCCTTCGACGATCATGTGCACGCCCTGAACCACGTAACGCTCTTCGTCGCCCTTGAATGCGATGATCCCCTTCAGGCGCAGGATGTTCGGGCCTTGCGTCTGGGTCACCTTCTGGATCCAGGGGAAGAACCGGTCCGGATTCATTTCACCACCGCGCAGCGACACCGAGGTCACGGTGACGTCGTGGATCGCGGAGGGGGCATGGTCGTGGTGCTCATGGCCGTGGTCATGATGATGGTGGTCATGGCCGTGATCATGGTCATGATGCTCGTGACCATGATGATGATGGTCGTGATCGCAATCCGGACCGCAGACATGATCCGGATCGTCATGGTCGAGGAAATGTGGATCGTTTTCGAGCGCCCGTTCGAGATTGAAGGCACCCTGGTCGAGCACTTTGGCCAGATCGACGCCGGAGCGGGTGGTCGAATAGATACGCGCAGAGGGATTGATGGCCCGGACAATGTGTTCGATCTGGTGCAGTTCGTCATGGCTGACGAGATCGGCCTTGTTGATGACGATAACGTCGGCAAAGGCGATCTGATCTTCTGCTTCGCGGCTGTCCTTCAGGCGGAGCGGCAGATGCTTGGCGTCGACCAGCGTCACGACGGCATCGAGCTCGGTCTTCGCGCGCACGTCATCGTCCATGAAGAAGGTCTGCGCGACCGGCACCGGATCGGCGAGGCCCGTCGTCTCGACGATGATGCCGTCGAAGCGGCCTGGGCGGCGCATCAGGCCTTCCACGACACGGATCAGGTCGCCGCGCACCGTGCAGCAGACGCAGCCGTTGTTCATTTCGTAGATCTCTTCGTCCGACTCGACGATCAGGTCGTTGTCGATGCCGATCTCGCCGAACTCGTTGACGATGACGGCGTATTTCTTGCCGTGGTTTTCCGACAGGATGCGGTTCAAGAGCGTCGTCTTGCCGGCGCCGAGATAGCCGGTGAGCACGGTGACGGGTGTCGGTTTCGCGGATGCTTCGGTCATGAAAGCCTCTGATGTCTTGGGGGCGCCGGGCGAAGCGGCTGTAATGATATTACCCCCATATAGGCGTTCCGCTTTTGCAGTTCAAAGGCTTTCGTGCGGTCAAAGGCTGCGCATGTGGATCGCGGAACACTCAGCCCTGCGATCTGGTCTGTCCGGCTAGTCGAACGCCGCAACATCGAAGAGATGCACATCCGCCAGCAGTTGGCATAGGCCCTCGATCGCATGAGCAATCAGCCGCTCCCCCTTTTCCGCCGTGGCGGCCGCCGCATTGCCGGCGACACCGGCGGGGTTGAGGTCGGACATTTTCCAGCCGAAGGCGTGCGGGCCGTAGGCGCGCAGATGGGAAAATCGCCGGGCATATTCGGTCTGGCTGGAGGGGAAGGCCTTGGCCTTCTTCATCTCGACTTGGGCTGGGTAAAGTGCCAGCATGACCGAGGTCTCGATATCGCCGCCATGGATGTCGATCGCCTTGTCTTCCGGCGCGATCCAGCCCTCAGGCTGGCCGAAGCGGGTCCAGCTGGTGGCGACGACCAGCATGTTGAAGCGAACGCGGGCTTCGGTCGCAACCACGGTGAGCAGTGGGGAATTGCCGCCATGGGCGTTCAGCAGCACCAGCTTGCGGATACCGGCCCGGGTAAGGGCTTCCGCGATGCCCAGCCATCGACGGACGGCTTCGTCGAAGGCGAGCGTGCGGGTGCCTGCGACGTCCACATGCTCGATCGAATAGCCCACCGGCTCAACCGGCAGCACCGTTACCGGAAGGTCGGCGGGCAAGGCCGCGATGAGGCGCTCGGCAATGCCCCCTGCAATCAGGGTGTCGGTTTCAAACGGCAGGTGGGGGCCATGCTGTTCATGGGCACCGAGCGGCAGGACTGCGATCCATCCGGCGCGCGCGTCGGGGTTAAGCGACGGATCGTTATCCGTGTACCAAGGCTTCGGTTTCGCCATCTGGCATAGGCTCCTGATCTTCGTTAAGACTGCCAACCATGTTTGGTAAGCCTTGTTAGCCGTCGAGGCGACAGGACCGCGTAAGTGTGAGGCCCGGGGAGAGTCATGGCGAAAAAAGACAAGGGCGACAAGGAGCGTAGCGACAAGGCGGGCAACGACAAGGCCGAGCGCAAGAAGGCCGGCAAGAAGAAGGAGCCTGCCGCCCCCGGCGCGCTCGCCAATTCCGTGACCCAGGTTGCGCGGGCAATGCGGACCCGCCTGTCACACGGCCTTGCCGAGAGTGGGCTCTATGCGGGGCAGGATGGGGTGATCCAGATGCTGTCGCAGGAGGATGGGCTGACGCCCGGAGCGCTTGCCCAGCGCCTCGGCGTCAAGGCGCCGACAATGACCCGCACAATCGGCCGCATGGAAGCCCAGGGTTTTCTTTTTCGCCGCGCCGATGATCGCGATGCACGGCTCACCAAGGTTCATCTGACGGAGGATGGTCGAAACACCATGGAGCGCATCGCCGGTGCGACGGCGGATTGCGAGCGGGAAGCGACCCGCGGCCTCTCGAACAAGGAATTGCGGACGCTGGTCAAGTTGCTGGCCGTGGTCGACGGCAACCTTTCGGGCAAAGCTTCCGTATCGCGGGAGGGCGTGGACACCGATGAAGACGATTGAAAGCTCTCATTTAATTGTTTAATTAAAACGTTTAAGGGCGCTCCGGCGCCCGCCGATTTGCTGCGAGGGAGGACACGTGGCGCAAAAGGTGAAGCTTTCGACCATTGCGGAGTCGCTTGGTCTGTCGACCGCGACGATTTCGCTGGCCCTGCGTGACAGCCCCTTGGTGGCCGTTGATACACGCGAGAAGATCAAGGAACAGGCGCGCGCGCTCGGCTACATCTACAATCGGCGCGCTGCCAGCCTCAGGACCTCCCGGTCCGGCATCATCGGCGTCGTGGTGCATGACATCATGAACCCGTTCTACGGGGAAATCCTGAAAGCCATCGAGACCGAACTCGACCGCAGTCGCCACACCTTCATCCTGTCCAACCACTACGATAGCGTCGACAAGCAGCGAATGTTTGTCGAGACACTGCTGCAACTCGGCGGTGATGGCGTGATTATGTCGCCAGCCATCGGTACGCCCGCAGAAGATGTCGCGCTCGCCGAAAACAACGGCATGCCGGCGATCTTCGTGGCGCGCTCGATGGAGGGCGTCGACGTGCCGATCTATCGCGGCGACGACACCTATGGGATCTCGCTCGCCACCAACCACCTGACCGGTCTCGGCCACCGCTCGATCGCGATGATCGGCGGCACCGACCAGACCTCGACTGGCCGCGATCGCTATCAGGGCTATGTCAATGCGCTCCGCAAAGCCGGCATTGAGGTCGATCCGGGGCTGCGCATTCCCGGTCCCCGCACCAAGCAGGGCGGTTTCGAGGCGGCGGTGAATTTTCTGTCGCTGCCGCAGAAGCCGACGGCGGCAGTATGCTGGAACGATCTGGTCGCCATCGGATTGATGAACGGTATCGCGCGGGCAGGGCTTATTCCCGGCCAGGACATTTCCGTCACCGGCTACGACGACCTCGAGGAAGCATCGATCGCGACGCCGTCGTTGACGACCGTGTGGAACGGCCAGGCGGAAGTCGGGCGGCTCGCGGCCCGTGCGCTGCTCGATAAGCTCGCGGGAAGTCACGAACCTGATGGCATCCACCTGATCAAGCCCGAGATGCGCATCCGCCAGTCGACCGGCCCGATCCGCCGCTGAAGCCCAAGGAGAACTCCATGTCATCGGAACGCATCGCCGTCCTCATCCCGGGGCGTATCCACCCACGGGTGCGTGCACGTCTCGCCGAACGCTTCGAGCTGCTGGAGATCGACAGCGCCGAAGCCGCCGAGGCCCTGTCGGAGGAGACACGAGCGCGGGTGCGCGGCGCGGCCGTCTCCGGCAAATTCCCGGCCACGCTGATGGAAGCCTTGCCCGATCTGCAGGTGATCGCCAGCTTCGGTGTCGGGTATGATGGGGTCGATGTCAAAGCCGCAGCTGCGCGGGGCATTACCGTCACCAATACGCCCGATGTGCTCAACGACGAGGTGGCGGATACGACGATCGCTCTGCTCCTCAACACGCTGCGCCGCTTTCCGGCCGCCGAAACCTATCTGCGTGCCGGCCGTTGGGCCGAGGAGGGGCCGTTTCCGCTGTCGTCGATGTCCCTCAAAGGGCGCCGCGTCGGCATCCATGGGCTCGGCCGTATCGGGCTCGAGATCGCCGAGCGCCTCGTGCCGTTCAAGGTCGATATCAGCTATCACACACGCCGCCCGCGTGGCGAGGTGTCCTTCACCTATCACGAAAGCCTGGTCGAACTCGCCCGTGCCGTGGACACGCTGATTTCCATCGTGCCGTCGACGCCGGAAACGAAGGGCTCGATCAATGCGGAGGTGCTCTGGGCGCTTGGCCCCGAAGGCGTGTTGATCAATGTCGGGCGCGGGTCGACGGTCGATCAGCCGGCACTGATCCGAGCCTTGCAGGACGGTACGATCGCTGCAGCCGGCCTCGACGTCTATGCCGACGAGCCGCAGGTGCCGGAAGAACTGATCTTACTCGACAACGTCTCGCTGCTGCCGCATGTCGCGTCTGCCTCTGAGCCCACGCGCAATGCCATGGCGGACTTGGTGGTCGACAATGTCATCGCCTGGTTCGAGACGGGTAAGGCGCTGACGCCGGTGCCGGAAACCGCGGCTCTTTCGTGAGTAGTTTCTAAACTTCGTCAGCCTTCCGCAAGCTTGCGGGCGCATCCTTCCTCGACATACCCGTTTTGGGCAAGAGGATGTGCTTCCATGAAGGCTTATCTCCTGGCTGTCTCTGTGGGGTCGGCGGCCGTCGCGGTCGTCGCTCTGTCATTGTGGATGAAGCAAGCTCCGGTCGCCGTCGATCCGGCGATCGATCCGATCATATCGGGCACGACGCCGCCGGCCGGGCCATTTGCGCGCCTCGGATCGGCCGCGTCGCCGCCAGCTGTCTATTCGGTCTCCAACTTTGCCCGCAAGACCGTCTGCCTCGTCGAGCGCGGTGCAGCGCTCACAAGCCGCAGCCGGGACTTCTTTGCGCCGCCGGATTGCGAAAGCGTTTGGCCGGGACTGGCCAAGGCGACCAACTGGACGCAGAACGAGGATGGCAGTGTGACGCTGTCGACCGTGCATGGTGCGCCGGTCCTGACGCTGGTGCGGGGCAAGAGTTTTTCCTATGAAGCGGCCGACCCGGTCGAAGCGGATCTCGCTCTGCTGATGCTCCCCTGAACAAGGGATCTCAGGGGCGCCTGCTGGTCGCGTAGTCCCGCGACGCGGCACCGAATGCCGCGAACAGAGCGCGCGACGGGCCATCCTGCTCCGCCCAGTATTCCGGATGCCACTGCACGCCGATGGCAAAACCCTTGGCGTCGATGACCGAGACGGCTTCCACCGTTCCGTCGTCGGCGCGCGCTTCGACCTGCAGGCGCGGCGCGGTTTTCGAGATCGCCTGGCGATGCAGGGAGTTGACCGGCAGTCTGCCGGCCCCCAAGTAGCGGGCGATACAGGACCCCTCGTCAATCACCACGTCCTGACGAATGGCATAGGCGATGTCGCGGTCCGGGTGCTGCGGCTTGCGGTGGTCCCAGACGCCGGGCTGCTCGTGGATTTCGGTCGCCAGCGTACCGCCGAGCGCGACATTGAGTTCCTGGATGCCGCGACAGATTGCCAGCAACGGGATGCCGCGTTCCAGAGCCCGGCGGATCAGCGGCAGGGCGGTCGCGTCGCGGGCGGGATCGAAAGGGCCGTCGGCGTCGCGAACCTCGGCGCCATAGAGCGATGGATGAACATTCGTGGCCGAGCCCGAGACCAGCAGTCCATCGACCCGGTCGAGGATCGCATTGGGATCGTTTCCCTCCTCGAGGGCGGGCACCAGCAGTGACATCACATCGGCCGCCTTCAGCGCTGCGCGGACATATTGCGTCTGGACCGCATGCCAGCTGGTGCCGTCGAACTGGCGAATATCCGAGGGAATGGCGACGATCGGTTTCATGGTGAAGGCTCCCGGCACAGGCCACAAGCGATGACCCGGCACCGGCTTCTTGTCAACGTGGGGCGGCGGTCGGCATGCAGTGCTGTCTACCGATCGTCGGTGGGCATGCTCGACCAAAGTCTAGTCCGAAAGACCAAGGCGCTTGTGCTTGATAGGCCGGGTGCAACATGGTTAGCTCACGTGTCACTGCCGGGAGGGGCCGAGACGTTCCGCCGGACGGGGAAGTTCACAGGGAGGAAATACATGGATCGCAGATCATTTATCAAGAAGGCCGGTGCGACCGGAGCGGGCGTCGCCGCTTCTGCCGTGCTTGCTGCGCCTGCAATTGCGCAGGAAAACCCGAAGGTCACCTGGCGGCTCACGTCATCGTTCCCGAAGTCACTCGACACCATCTACGGTGGCGCCGTCGACCTCGCCGACCACGTCCGGGCGGCGACTGGCGGCAATTTCGATATCCAGGTCTTTGCTGCCGGTGAAATCGTCCCCGGCCTGCAGGCCGTTGATGCCGTTTCCGCTGGCACTGTCGAGGCAGCCCATACCACCTCCTAGTACTTCTGGGGCAAGGAGCCGACGTTTGCGATCGGCACAGCGCTTCCCTTCGGTCTCAATGCGCGCATGTCGAATGCCTGGTTCAACCAGGGCAACGGCAACACCCTGATGAACGAGTTCTATGCGACCCAGGGCCTTTACGGCCTGCCGGCCGGCAATACCGGCGTGCAGATGGGCGGCTGGTTCCGCAAGGAGATCAACACGGTCGACGACCTCAAGGGTCTGAAGATGCGCATCGCTGGTCTCGCCGGCAAGGTGCTCGAAAAAGTCGGCGTTGTGCCGCAGCAGCTGGCCGGTGGCGACATCTATCCGGCGCTGGAAAAGGGCACCATCGATGCCGCTGAATTCGTCGGTCCTTACGACGATTCCAAGCTCGGCTTCCACAAGGTGGCGAAGTACTACTACTATCCCGGCTTCTGGGAAGGCGGCCCGGTCGTGCATGCCTTCTTCAATCTGGAAAAGTACAACAGCCTGCCGAAGCACTATCAGGCCGTGCTCACCGATGCCTGCGCTTTCGCCAACACCAACATGATGGCGAAATACGACACGAAGAACCCGCCTGCGCTCAAGCAGCTGGTCGCCGAAGGCACGGTGCTGCGTCCGTTCAGCCAGGAGATCATGGAAGCCTGCTACACGGCGGCTGTCGAGATCTATGCCGAACTGTCGGCGCAGAGCCCGTTCTTCAAGAAGACCTATGAAGATCAGCTGGCCTTCAAGAAGGATGCCTATCTCTGGGCCCAGGTCGGCGAATACACGTTCGACACCTTCATGATGATCCAGCAGCGCGCCGGTAAGCTCTGATCCGAGACATCGCCGAATAAGGAAAGCCCCGGTAGAAGATATCGACCGGGGCTTTTTGCTGTTCTTGCCATGCCAAATCAGAGCCCCGGCTGTGACTGGGGCTCGTGGGCTTCAGTTGAAGACCGGCGGTTTGCTGAGGTCGATCGCGGGTGCCGGGGCCGGAACCGCCGGTGCCGTGGCGGGGGGCGTGCCGAACTCCAGGGGTGGCAGGCCGAGTGCCGGTTGTTGGCCCTGGCCGGCGGCTGGCGTTGAGCTGTCGCTACCGAGTGGCGGCAGGCCGAAGGACGGCGTCGTACCTGGATCTGAACTGCTCGGTCCCGGGATCTTCAAGTCGATCGTGTTGGGATCAACCGTGGGTGCATCGCCCTTGTAACGCATCACGAGGCTGGGGAAGGCGATGACCACGAGGATCATCACGAACTGGATGACGATATAGGGGAATACCCCTCGATAGATGTCGCCAGTCTTCATGCCGTCCATCAGGCGGCCGGTCACCTTGTCCTTCCATTGGCCCGCCGGTGCGATCGAGCGGAGGTAGAAGAGCGAGAAGCCGAAGGGGGGCGTCAGGAACGAGGTCTGCAGATTGATGCCGACGATGACACCGAACCAAACCAGGTCGATGCCCAGCGTGTCGGCGACAGGGGCCAGCAACGGCACCATGATGAAGGCGATTTCGAAGAAATCCAGGAAACAGCCAAGAATGAAGATGATGATGGTGACGACGATGAGGAAGCCATATTCCCCGCCGGGCAGGGCGAGCAAGAGATCCTCGACCCAGACGTTCCCGTTGATGCCGTAGAAGGTCAGGCCGAACACGCGCGAGCCGATCAGGATCATCATCACGAAGGCGGACAGTTTCGTGGTGGAATCCAGCGCGCTGCGCATGGTCGCCATGTCGAGGCGGCGTTTGGCGAAAGCCATCAGCAAAGCGCCTGCTGCTCCCATCGCGCCGCCTTCGGTCGGCGTCGCTATGCCAAGGAAGATCGTGCCGAGAACCAGGAAGATCAGGGCCAGCGGCGGGATCATCACGATGATGACCTGCTGCGTCAGCCGCGAGATGATGTTCATCGCGAAATGCCGGTTGGCCAGCGCGATCGCATAGAGCGTGCCGACGGCAAAGGCGAGTGCCGACACCTCCTGCCATTCCGGGCTCTCGATCCCGGTAAAGAGGACATACTGGCCGAGGAAATAGAGTGCGACGCCGAGGGCGATCATGACGGCAAGGGACGTCACGCCGTCGCCCAATGTGCGCGCTTCTTTCGGCAGGGCCGGCGCCCAGTCCGGCTTGATCAGCGTCACGACGAAGATATAGGCGCAGTAGGACAACACGATCAGAATGGCGGGATAGAGCGCGCCGACATACATGTCGCCGACAGAGCGGCCGAGCTGGTCGGCCATGACGATCAGGACCAGCGAGGGCGGCACGATCTGGGCGAGTGTGCCGGACGCCGCGATCGTTCCGGCAACGAGCGGCCGGTTGTAGCCGTAACGCAGCATGATCGGCAGCGAGATCAGGCCCATGGCGATGACCGAAGCGGCGACGACGCCGGTTGTGGCGCCAAGCAGGGCGCCGACGAAAATCACCGCATAGGCGAGGCCGCCGCGGATCGGACCGAACAGCTGGCCAATGGTATCGAGCAGGTCTTCGGCCATGCCCGATCGCTCGAGAATCAATCCCATGAAGGTGAAGAACGGGATCGCCAGCAGTGTCTCGTTCGACATGATGCTGCTGCCGTAGATGCGGTCGGGATGACTTTGCAGCAGCGGCCAGAACAGCGAGATTTCCGGCGAGATGGCAGACATCTCGACGCCGATGACGAAGAAGGCGAGACCACCGGCCGCCAGCGTGAAGGCGACGGGATAACCCAGCAGAAGCAGGGACATCACCGATACGAACATGATCGGCGCGAGATTGTGGGCGATAAGGTCAATCATGTCAGTGCCCCGTCGTTTCGGCGGTGTGCTCATCGCGTTTGGGAGCCGGATCCTCCAGATGGCCGCTCAGGATTGCAGCACGCTTGATGATCTCGGATATCGCCTGGGCGCTCAACAGGATGAAGCCGACCAGTACGGCTGCCTTGGCCGGCCAGATCGGCAGGCCGCCGGCGCTGGACGACATTTCCCCACTATAAAAGGATCGCCAGAACCAGGGCCAGGACAGGTAGGTCAGAAGAAATGCGAAGGGGACGAGGAAGATGATGTGCAGGATCAGGTCGATCCAGTCGCGAGTGCGTTTGCTCCAGCCGCTCGAAACGATGTCGATCCGGATATGCTCGTTTCGCTGCAATGTGTAGGCGGCGGCCAGCATGAATACGATGCCGAAAAGATACCATTGCAGTTCAAGCCAGGCATTGGACGAGATGTCGAATGCCTTTCGAATGATGGCATTTCCGGCGCTGACCACAACGGCCGCCAGAAGCAACCAGGACACCGACCGTCCGATCACGCCGTTGATCCCGTCGATCAGCCGCGAAACAGCCAATAAAACTGTCATTGTGTTTTCTCCCCGTGACATTTCGTCCTTAGAGCATGGGTCAGTCCGGTGCAACCGAAGCGACCTTCCGTGACGGGGACAGCCGACGAAAGTCCTATGCTTTTGACGACATAAGGCTCCCAACGCAGTCGGCAGCGAAATCAAAAAGTTTTAACAATCGTGGTTCCCCGGTCTTAACAAGTTCTCCTGTACGAGTTTGCGTCTCGCTTCGAAGCAGTGCAAATTTGGTCAAGGGTATGCGTGATCACGACTGTGGCGTTTTGAAACATGGCCATCGCAATCACTTGCATCTGGAGCAAAGCAAGGCCTTGAGAGATCGATTGGCGACTGGCGTTTTGCATCCAACCTTGCCGGGAGGCAGATCATGAGAGCCGAGAAGGGCCGTGACCTGAACGTGCCGACGGATGTCTATCTATCCTTCGTCAGTTCGCTGTTTGACAATCGCTCGACGCTGTTCACAGGCATGGTCGTCCACATCCTGACCTGTGTCGTGGTGTATATCCAGACCGGTGCGACCTTCTACCTCCTCCTCTGCGCCTGCTTCGCCTCGGTTTTCGCCTATCGCATATATTCCTTCAAGCAATTCGACCGGGTGGACAAGGAGAGCCTCACGCGGGAGGCGATTGCGCGCTGGGAGATGCGCTACGTGCTCGGCGGAGCATCGACGGCTGCCATTCTGGGGATCGGTAGCGGCTATGCCATGCTGGCCTTCGAGGATACGTTCGCGGAACTGGCCTGCATCGCCGTCACCCTCGGCTCGATGGTGTCTGTAGTCGGCCGCAATTACGGTTCGCGCCTTGCTGTTGACTTGCAGACGCTTGCCTGCTGCACGCCGATGATCATCGGCAGCCTGCTGGCCCAGGATCTCTTCAAGGGATTGCTGTCGTTGATGCTGATCCCGTTTTTCCTGACCACCAGGGCGATGGCGAACGGGGTGCGCGAGTTTCTCTACGAAAATGTCATCGCCTCGCGGGAAATGACAAAGATTGCAGACCGTTTCGACACGGCGCTGAGCAACATGACGCATGGCCTGCTGATGCTCGATCCGGACAACCGGATCGAGGTGATCAACCGCCGGGCCTGCGAGTTGCTGCATCTGGGCGACCGCAAGCGGCTGGCGGGATGCGACCTCGACGTCGTGCTGCGCTACGGTGTGCGTCACACCTTCGTCGACGGGTCGATGCCGAGCCTTTTGCAAAAGCAATTGGCGCAATTGACGTTGGGACAGACCAGCCGCGCGCTGATGCATTTTTCGGAGGGTCTCGTGCTCGAATTCTCCGCCAATCGCCGCGAGGAAGGCGGCGTCGTGCTGATCTTCGAAGACGTCACGGCGCGGGTCAGGGCAGATCGCAAGATCCTGCACATGGCGCGCTACGACGCGCTGACGGGGCTGCCCCAGCGCGGCTATTTCAGCGAGCTGGTCCGCGAACGCCTGGACCAGGCGGACGGCTTTGGAGCGCGTGTCGGCTTCATGATGCTCGACGTCGCCGACTTCAAACATGTCAACGATCTGAGGGGGCATCTGACGGGGGACCGGCTGTTGACCGCGATCGCCCATCGCCTGACCGCGCTCGTCGCCGGCAGGGCCATCGTCGGCCATCTGGTGGGCGACCAGTTCGTGCTGTTCTTTCCAAATGTCGACGATCATTCCGATCTCGAGGCCGAGATGCGGGCGGTGCACGCAGCGGCCAGCGGGTATTGCGACATCGAAGGGCTGCTGCTGCCCGTATCGTTCTCGGCCGGCGCCGCACTCTTTGACAGCGTGACCCTGTCGATGGAGGATTGGCCGGTGAAGGTCGACATCGCTCTGTTCGAATCCAAGGCCCGTGCCAAGGGGCAGTTCACGCTGTTCATCGAGGAGATGGATGCCCGCTATGTCGAGCGGCAGCGGCTGAAGGAGGATCTGCGCGCGGCTGTCGACAACGGCGATATCACGGTGGTCTATCAGCCCATGTTTACGCCGGACGGCCGGGAAATGCGTTGCTGCGAGGCGCTGGCCCGCTGGCATCACCCCGAGAAGGGTCCGATCGCACCGAACATCTTCATCCAGATCGCCGAGGAAATGGGCATCGTCTCCTCGATCACGACGCAGGTTCTGCGGCGCGCCTGCGCAGATTGCCGGACCTGGCCCGACGAGGTCGGGGTTTCCGTCAACCTGTCGGTTCACGACCTGCGTGTCGAGGGTCTGGCCGACACGGTGAAGTCCATCCTGGGGGAGGCCGGTCTCGCGGCGAGCCGTCTGCATCTGGAGGTAACCGAAAGCAGCCTGATCGAAGAGCTGGCATCGGCGCGTGCCGTGCTTGAGCAGCTTCGGTCTCTCGGCATCACCATTGCGATCGACGATTTCGGCACCGGCTTTTCGAGCCTCAGCTATCTCGACACACTGCCGATCGACGTGGTGAAAATCGACAGATCCTTCGTCCGCGACATCGGTGAAAATCCACGTCGACTGAAACTGCTTCGCGGGATCGTCAGCCTCAGCCGAGGGCTGGATCTCGGCATCGTCATCGAAGGTGTGGAAAATCGTGAGCAATTGGCGCTCGTGTCGAAGCATCACTGCGCCGACCTGATCCAGGGCTATGTCTTCTCAATGCCGATCAGCCCGGCTGCGGTCATCCAGCTTGCAGGTGAGGTGAAGAACCGTCGGGGCGAGGACGACGCCGTCGTCGCATGACGTTTTGAGGCGGGTCGAGAGACGCGCCGACAGTCGCGCCTTGCTATCATGTGTTGTTAACCTTAATAATTACAATCTTAATAATCTGTTAATATTGGGGGGAGGAACTGATTTGCGATGCGTGTTAGCCCTTGGAGCAGGCGAAACGTATTGAGTAAAATGCCATGGAACTTGAAGGTTTTTCGGAACGACTGATGCGATATCTCGATCATGTCGAATACAGGCGCGTCGAGACAAGCGAAGATATCGAGGCAATCGAGCAGCTCCGATACAAAGCCTACAAGGCAGCCAATGTTCTGCCGGTCGCCATACCCAGCATGATCGACGATGCCGATTTCGACCCGCATGCCTTCGTCTTCGGCATCTACTATTTCGAGGAACTCGTCAGCACGATTCGGCTCCACCACGTGACCCCGGAACATCCCCTGTCGCAGTCGGCGGGTGTGTTTCCGGACATCATGGATGCCTATCTCGAGGCTGGACTGACCCTGATCGACCCAGCGCGCTTCGCGGTGGATCCGATGGTTGCCGCCGAAATGCCGGTGTTGCCCTATATCACGCTCAGGCCCAGCATCGTGGCTGCAGCCTACTTCAAGGCGGACCGCGTGTTGCAACATGTGCGGCCACAGCATGCGGCGTTTTACAAACGGGTGTTTTACGCGGAGACCGTCGTCGAGCGGCGCATGACAGAGATCTATGGGCTGGAATTGACGCTGATGGCGACCAATACCCATACGACCGGCGACAAACTTTTGCGGCGCTATCCGTTCTTCGATTCCGGCGTCCACGAACGGCGCCTGATGTTCAGCCGGCAGGGGAGCCAAGAGAGCTTCAATCCGCTGACGATCCTCCCCTCCGCACGGCTGGTCGCCAATGGCAAGATCAGCGGAGCGATCGCAGGACTGGATTATTGACGCAGGCGACGAGAGGCGATTGCGCTCCGTCCGGCCTTTGTGTATGCGGAAAAAGGTAAAATTCACCGGCTACGGTGTAGACTGCGATTCCGCAAGGCTGCGGCCCGCGCTTGAACTGGGAGATCGAAAATGAGCGAAGAGCATTCTGGTCCTGTCGAAACCGGCGCTTCGATGGACTACCGCGAGCATGACAAGACCTATGATCTTTTCATCGCGGGCGCAAAATACGGCACGGCCATCATCGTGGCCCTGATGGCCGCCATGGCCGCCGGCTTCTTCGGCGGCGCCGGTTTCCTGGGCGGCACCTTCATCTGGATCGTGCTGAGCGTCGCCGGCGTCTTCCTGCTGCGCTGAGCTGGATTTCGGCAGCCGTTCACGGCGGTGATTCGATTGAGGGCGACCTGTTAAACAGGTCGCCCTTTTTGTTTTTTGCCGCGTGTCCCGACCGCTGAACCAGGCACAAAAAAACGGCGGGTTCCCCCGCCGTCGGTCATCTAATTCTGAAAGTACGCACTCAGCTCGTCGTGCGCGTCCGGGCCAGACCCTGCTTGGCGGGCTCGTATTTGGGATCCAGGCGCTGTGCATGCGAATAGGACTTCGCCGCCCGGGCCTTGTCGCCACGCCGTTCGTAAACCAGGGCCTGGTTGGCCCAGCTCTCGGCGATGTTGCCGTTCAGCTCGATCGCGAGGTTGAAATCGGCAAAGGCGTTTTCGTCGTCGTTCAGCGCCAGATAGGAGACGCCGCGGCCGTTGTAGGGCTCCGGTGCGCGCGACGACAGCGAGATCGCCTTGGAGAAGTCGTCGATCGCCTTGGCGTGATCGCCGCGCAGCTGGAAGATCAGGCCGCGGTTGTGATAGGCGCGGCCATCGGTGGTGTTGAGCTGGATGGCACGGTTGAAATCGCCGAAGGCCTCGTCGACGCGGCCGGCCTGGCGATAGATGTTGCCACGGCCGATATAGGCGACGTCGTAATTCGCGTTGATCTTGAGGGCCGCGTTGTAGTCCGCAGCTGCTTCAACGGGCTTGCCCATATTGCGGTAGACCAGCGCGCGGTTGGCATAGGCCTGGTAGAATTGCGGGTTGATCTGCAGGGCGGTGTTGAAGTCGTCGAGAGCGGCCTTGAACTGGCCGGCGCGACCATAGGCCGAGCCGCGGACATTGTAGCCTTCGGGATCACGCGGGTTCGACTGGATGACCGACGACAGCGAGGCGATGTTCTCTTCCGACCCTTGCGCCCGGTCGATGCGGATCACGTCCGTCGTCTCCGTCGTCGTGGCACAACTGGTGAGGGCCAGCAGGCCGAGAAGGGCGCTCGCTGTGATCAGGCGTCTGCTGTTGATGGCGGGGAGGGCGGTCGGGAGCACGGGGCTATTCATCATGGAGCGCATCATCCGGCCGCTGCCAGCGCCATAGATGGCCGGGTGACAGCGTTCGTTCGTGTTGGATATCAAAAGAGCGGCGGCGATTCGTTTCGCCCCCGCCCTCATTTCACAGGAAAACGTCTAAAACGGGGCCGATCAGCGGCCGCGGGCAACAGTCGCGACGCCGCTTTCGCGGAGGGCCTTCTTGCGGGCCAGCTTGCGAACGCGACGGACAGACTCAGCCTTCTCGCGAGCACGCTTTTGCGACGGCTTCTCGTAGAAGTCATGCATTTTCATTTCGCGGAAGATGCCTTCGCGCTGCATCTTCTTCTTGAGAGCGCGGAGCGCCTGGTCAACGTTGTTGTCGCGGACTAGTACCTGCACGTGTATCCCGTTCCTTTGGTTTTCGAGTTGTGGTCTTCCGTCGATGACAGCCGCATAGACGGAAACAGCAAAATGCTTCGCGCGGCCAAAAATGCCCGACGATTGGGCTGCTGGGTAGCAGATCCACCCCCAAAAGTCCATATGAGGCAAGCCTTCTCGCCGATAATTTTCACCAACCGGAGGGGGCTTGCCGGACGTGTCGAAAGCCGGGTGGCATTGCGTCGCAAAACGGACGTCACGACGGCGGTTGATTTGCGAGGAGTATCGTCCTACCCCAGTGCCTGAACCACAGGAGTTTAAGGCGAATGCGCAAATATTCGGTCTTTGCCGTTGTCCGTGAGGCCATGCGTGCCCACAAGGGATGGGAGGCTCAGTGGGTCTCTCCCGAGCCGCGGCAGTCTTATGACGTCATTATCATCGGCGCCGGCGGCCATGGTCTGGGCGCCGCCTATTATCTCGCGAAGGAGCACGGCATCACCAATGTTGCTGTCATCGAGAAGGGCTGGCTCGGCGGTGGCAATACCGGCCGAAACACGACGATCATCCGGTCCAACTATCTCTACGAAGAAAGCATGGACATCTACGAGCATTCGCTGAAGCTCTGGGAGGGCCTCAGCCAGGACCTCAATTACAATGTCATGTATTCGCCGCGCGGCGTGATGATGCTGTCGCACAATGTGCATGACCAGCAGTCCTTCAAGCGGCACGTCAATGCCAACAACCTCTACGGCATCGACAACGAGTGGCTGACGCCCGAGCAGGCAAAGGCATTTTGCCCGCCGCTCGATATCTCGAAGAATGCCCGCTACGCGATCAACGGTGCAGCTCTCCAGCGTCGCGGCGGCACGGCGCGTCACGATGCGGTTGCCTGGGGTTATGCCCGCGCGGCGTCCGATCGCGGCGTGCATATCATCCAGAATACCGAGGTGACGGGGCTCCGTCGCGGCCCGAACGGTGAAGTGACCGGCGTCGACACGACCAAGGGCTTCATTGGCGCGAAGAAGGTTGGCGTGTCCGCTGCCGGTCATTCCTCTGTCGTCATGGGCATGGCGGGCGTGCGCCTTCCGGTTCACTCGACGCCGCTGCAGGCGCTTGTTTCCGAGCCGCTGAAGCCGATTTTTCCCTGCGTGGTCATGTCTAACACGGTGCATGCCTATATCTCGCAGTCGGACAAGGGCGAGCTGGTCATCGGCGCCGGCACCGACCAGTACAATTCCTACAGCCAGACCGGCGGCATGCAGATCATCACGCATACGCTCGATGCCATCTGTGAGCTCTTCCCGATGTTCCGTCGTGTGAAGATGATGCGCCAGTGGGGCGGGATCACCGACAACACGGCCGATCGTTCGCCGATCCAGAGCGTCACGCCAGTTCAGAACCTGTTCGTCAATGCCGGTTGGGGTACGGGCGGTTTCAAGGCGACGCCGGGGTCTGCCAACCTGTTCGCTCATCTCATCGCCAAGGGCGAGCCGCACCGGCTGGCCCAGGGCCTGACGCTCGACCGGTTCCGCACCGGCCGCCTCATCGACGAGGCAGCCGCCGCTGCCGTGGCGCACTGAATTAGGGATCGTCCATCATGCTGGTCATCAAATGCCCCTATTGCGAAGAAGAGCGTGCAGAGCTCGAATTTCGCGCCGCCGGCGAAGCGCATATCGCACGCCCGGAAAACATCGCTTCGATCACGGACGAAGAGTTCGCCGACTATTTCTTCCTGCGCGACAACCCGAAGGGTCTGATCTTCGAGCGCTGGCGCCATATCCATGGCTGCGGTCGCTTCTTCAACGCCGCTCGCGACACCATCTC
>JARXAQ010000288.1 GCA_029865825.1 Rhizobium sp. | reverse complement strand
GTCGGTCAGGATGAGGACGGCACCCGGATGTAGGACGCTCTGCATGGCGGCGACGAAGGGCGGGTCTGCGGCGATCCGGGACAGAAGGTTCGCCGACTCGCTCACGACGCGTTCGTTCGCCTCCGGGTTGGCGAAGGCGATCCAGCGCATGCCCTGTGCAGCAACATCGAGGCCGTCGAGCAGGAAGACATGGCTGCCGAGTTTGCCCTTGCCACTGACGGTGATCCGGCCTTCGGCCCGGACCTCGGAATTTTGCACGAGAAGGGCGCGTCCGTCATAGGTCGAGAGTATCACCGAGACCACGGGCTGATTCTCAAGATTCGTCCAGTCGGTCGGGCGCTGCTTATTGCGCAACGCAGTCACGGCACTTCCGAATTCACGCGCGGCATAGGCTCCGAGCACCATGCCCGGATGCGTCAGATCAACAGGGTCGGTGGCTGCGCCCGCGATGATGACCGGTGTGCCGAGATGGGTGATGTCGAACAGGCGTTCGGAAAAGGCCATGGGCAAGCGCACGCAGCCGTGCGAGGCCGGATAACCGGGCAGGTTGCCGGCATGCAGCGCAATCCCCGACCAGGTCAGTCGGTTCATGTTCGGCATGGGCGCATCGTCATAGGTGCTCGACTTGTGGTGCTTGTCCTTTTGCAGCACGACAAAAACGCCGGTCGGCGTCTCATGGCCAGGTTTACCGGTCGAGCAGGTCGAGACGGCAATCCGAATGCCGTTGCGGTAGACATGCACACGCTGATCCGGCAAGGACACGACGATGGCCACGGGCCCGGTGCGTTGTCGCTCAGGATGCCAGGTGAACTCACCCGGCTTGAGCGCGCCGACTTCCTTCATCACCTCGCCGGCGAACAGCCGGGCCGGACCGGGAAATAGGGCCAGCGCCGATACTCCGGTCATGAAGAGGCGCCTACCCAGCTTCGGTTCCGTCATCGCCGATCTCGTGTTCACAACACCGTTGGCAGAGACCATTTCAGGGCTGATCACGGGTGTCCAATGAGTTTCTTTCTTGAATTTTAAAAAACTCTCATGAAACCTCAGGTCATGGGCCTTGCCATCCCCGCTTTCAGCAGCAGTTGACATGGGAATGGCATGACGTCGAATGCGGCCAAGAGGGACATCAGCATGGATTGTCGACACAACCTTCGCGCCTTGCATACCTTCGAGACGGTTTCACGCCACCTCTCGGTGGCAGCCGCTGCGCAAGAACTGGGGGTGACGCAAAGCGCGGTCAGCCATCAGTTGCGCCTGCTCGGAGAGATCGTCGGAGAACGGCTCATTCAGAAAAATGGCCGTGGCATCGCGTTGACGGATGCCGGCCGCGATCTCGCCACGCGGCTGCAACCGGCCTTCGCCGAAATCGATCGGTCGCTCGCCGAAGCAATTGGCGGGACCCGCGATCGGGTGAGGCTTGCCATCTGCAGCAGTTTTGCCAAAGCCTGGCTCGTGCCACGGCTGCATTCCTTCTACGCCGCGCATCCTGACATTGATCTTCAGATCATGATGTATGCGCAGGATCCGGAGCTTACGGACGCGACCGGAGACGCCTTTGTCACGACCCTGCCCAAGGATCGCGGCTATCACTCACAACTCCTGTGGCCCGAGGTCCTGGTGCCCGTTGTCTTGTCCAGCCTTGCACGTCGCAAAACTGGCCCCGACTATATCACGACGGAATTGCAGCCCGGAAAAATCGGATCTGACTGGCATGCCTATGCGCGGCACAGTGGTCGCGGCGATCTCACTCCGCTCACCGGACAATGGCGTTTTGCTTCGCATTACGTCATCGCGCTCGACATGGTGCGTGAGGGATTGGGAGCAGCGCTCGTTCCTGACTTCCTCGCCGAACCTGAAGTCAGCATCGGCCGCATGACGCTGCTGGATGCGACAGGACTGCCGACGCACGAGGACTATCACCTTTGCGTCAAGGAAAGCCGTCGTTCCGAACCTGCACTCGATGCGTTGATACGGTGGTTCAAGCAGGAACTGGGCAAGTCGGAACGCAGCATGCCAAAAAGTGCCCTCCGGTTGGCGCAACCATGAGACTTTTTCATATTAGACTAATTTAATTCACTGGTTCGTAATTCATGGGCATGTCAGTCTGAAGACGTCGACAGGTTGCATGGCAGCCGGTCGAAGGCTTCCTGCGGGAGATGTGCGATGCGTTTGTGGCGTGCGTTCGTTGGGGTTGTGGTTACGGTGACGCTTGCCGTTATCGCGGATGTCGGCACCGGACCGGCTGTGGCGCAGGAGCGCAATGCGCGGGTCGAGTTCAGCCGGGGCCAGAGCGCGACGACCATCCGAGGCACGGTCCGCGGATATGAGGGCATCAATTACCGTGTGAACGTCCGGGGCGGCCAGAGGCTCGCCGTCACCATGGACAGTTCGAATGGCAGCAACTACTTCAACATTCTGGGTCCCGATGGCGGCGACGCGCTGTTCAACGGCTCGATCGCCGGCGATTTTGCCGACGTGATCGTGCCGACCAGCGGTGACTACACCGTGCAGGTCTACCTGATGCGCAATGCGGCCCGGCGCAACGAGCAGGCGCGCTTCACGCTGCGCATCGAGGTGACGGGTGGCACGCCGATCGCACCGCCCTCTCCCGACTTCGCGGACGGTCTTTCGGGTGGTCCGGACTTCCTCCAGGTGGCCGGCATTGCACGGGGTGATGCGCTCAACATCCGGACCCGCCCAAATGCGCAAAGTGCCATCGTCACCCGTGTCGTCAATGGCGAGATCCTGCGCAATGGCGGCTGCCGCATGACCGGGCAAACCCGTTGGTGCCGGGTTTCGAGACCCGATGGCAGTGGTGCAGGCTGGGCTGCGGGGCGGTTCCTGATTGAAGCGAGCAACTGAGCCGGGGAACCGGTGAAAGGACATAACCAACAACAAAGGGGGCAGACATGAGAAGGTTCATGACTTCGGCGGCAGTAATCTGCGCGTTGACCGCATCTCTGACCGGCTGTGCAGCCGATGGGACCCAGCCGCCCCCGATGGCAACCGCCACCCCGGCCCTGATGGACGAGAGCGTTCCCCCGGTTGCCAGAAGCGCCTGCCTGGCCGCCGTTTCGAACACGGCCAACAACGGCAACGTCGAGATCACGGAGATGATCTATTCGGAAGCCAATTCTCAGGTGACCGTCGGTGTCGGCCCGACCCGGGCACCCTGGCGGTGCCTCGTTTCCAACAGTGGCGTCGTTGCGAACATCATGTCGATGACAAACGAGGGTTCGCTCTGACGGCTGGCGCCTGCCGCCTCGATACCACCCGTCAGGATAAGGCATCGGGCCGGAGGGAGACGCCGGCTCACCCCTTTCATCGTTTCCGATCTAACACGAGGACACTCCATGCGAAGCCTGGCCCCGATCCTTATCCTGTGTCTGTGTGCCATCGGGCACGCGCAGGCTGCCGAACCGGTTGCGGTCCCTGAGATCGGGCCGGATCAGCTCTCGTTTTCGATCACCAACATGGATCCCTCGGCGGATCCAGGGGAAGACTTCTATCGCTACGCGGCGGGTGGCTGGCTGGACAGGGTCCAGCGTCCGGCCGATCGCGTTTCCATCGGTACGTTCGAGTTCATGGGACGCCGGCTGACGGCGCAGATGCAGAACCTGATTGCCGAGGCCGCTGAGAAATCGGCCACCGCAGACAAGGGCAGTCCGCTCCAGCAGGTCGGCGCCTTCTACACCGCGTACATGGATGTCGCCGCGCTCGATGCGAAGGGCATGGCGCCGATTGCGCCGGAACTGGCGCGGATCGATGCGATTGCAAACCTTGAGGACCTTGCAGCCTATCTCGGACGCTATCTGGCCATTGCCGGCGACGTGGCGCTGGTGGGCGTCGTGCCATCGGTCGACCAGGTGGATACGACGAAGATGGTCCTCTACGTCGCCAAGGGCGCGCTCGTTTTCGGACAGGAAGACCTCTACGACGCCCCGGCCGGATCGGAACTGGACCTTGCGCTGAGGGGCAACCTGAAAAAGGTGTTGGAAGCCGCAGGCTACGACGCGGCGCGTGCCGCGGATGTGGTCGAGAAGGTCGCCGATCTTGAGCGGGAGCTGCATGGCGCCATGCTGTCGCCGGTCGATGCGATGAACCCGGCGAACAGCTATCAGCCGAAGCCTTTCAAGGACATTCAGGCCGAAATCCCGGCGCTCGACCTTACGAGGATGCTGGCCGAGGTTGATGTTGCAGCGCCCGAGACCCTGGTCCAGACGGAGCCGCGCTACTTGGCGGTTCTCGCAAAGGTTTTGAAAGATCGGCCGCTCGATGAGATCAAGGAGTATCTGAAGGTCAAGGTGATCAACCACTTCACACCCTATCTCGGCACAGCCTTCGATCAGAGCACCCGCGAGATGAGCCAGATTACCCTCGGCATCGAAACGTCGCCGCCCCGAAATGAGCTGGTCCTGTTAAGCCTGCAAGCCAATCTCGGGCATCCGGTCTCGCGGCTCTATGTCGAGCGCTATTTCTCCGACGAGACCAAAGCCAAAGCCACCGACATGGTGGAGCGGGTCCACCAGGTCTTTTTGAAACGGGTCGAGGGGCTGGACTGGCTGACCGACGAGACGAAGACGGCGGCACGGGAGAAGCTGGAGAAACTCTCCTACATGATCGGCTATCCCGACACCTGGATCGATTACTCCACAGTCGAAATCCGTCCGGACGATCTTGTCGGCAACATCATGCGGCTGACCGCCTTCGACGTGGAGCGGTCCTTTTTAAAGCTTGGCAAACCCGTGGTGCATGAGGCCTTTTCGGATCCGAGCGCCACCCTGCCGATCATCATCAATGCCGGCTATGACATGCAGATCAACGGCTTCGAAGTGCCCGCCGCCATCCTGCAACCCGCCGCCTTCGACGTGACGAAGGACGCCCCCACTTACTTCTGCCGGGTTGGCGCCGTGCTCGGCCATGAGATGACACATGGGTTCGACAGCCGTGGTCGCCTCTACGATGCCGACGGCAATCTCAAGGATTGGTGGAAACCCGAGGATGCCGCCGCGTTCGACAAGGAGGCCGCCAAACTGATTGCCCAGGCGAGCGCCTACGAGGTGCTGCCGGGCCTCAAGCTCAACGGCGCACTCAGCGTCGGGGAAAACATGGCCGATGTCGGCGGGATTAACTTCGCCTTCGAGGCGCTGAAGGACTATCTCGCCGAGCATCCTGCGGAGAACGTCACGATCGACGGCCTGACACCGGAGCAGCGCTGCTTCGTCTCCTGGGCCCAGTTCTGGGCGATGAAAGTGACGGACCAGGCCATCCGCGGCGTTTTCATGAGCAATGCCCATCCGCCGGGTTTCTACCGCGCCACGGCAGCGCTGAAACATGTCGACGGCTTCTACGAGGCCTTCGACATCCAGCAGGGCGACACGGAATGGGTTCCGCCGGAGAGGCGCGTCAAGGCGTGGTGATCCGCGAACGGTTCAGGGTCATCGGACACGAAACAAGCAGAGGAGAGGGACTATGAAGCGTTACATCGCATTGCTGGCTGCGGCCGCATTCAGTCTTCAGGCCGGCATCCAGCCTGTCGAGGCGAAAATGAGTGACAAGGACAAGGCCGCCGCTGCCGCCGCCGCTATCGCGATCCTTGGTATCGCGGCGCTGGCACACAACAAGCACCACTACGAAGAAGGCTACGAGCCCGGTGACGGCGAGGAGACCGCCGAATTCGAGCGTGGTTACCGTGACGGCGTGCATGGCTACCCGTATTGGGAACAGAACCGCACGCGGGGCTATGCCGCAGGTTATCAGGCCGGCGACCAGGAGCGGGAAAACTCGATGGCCCATCGCCGGCAACCGGTGGATAGCCGCGCGCCACCGATGGCGTATCAGGGCTGCGCGCGGATCGTTGCCCAGAATTTTGCCATCAGCCCAAACCAGGTTCACTTCACCAAAGCCCGCTCGCCCGGCAAGCATGAATGGCTGATCGAAGCGGCCGTCGGCCGGCAATACATGACCTGCAAGATGCGCGATTCCGGCGAATTGATCGATCTGACGGGCGGTCGCCTTTGACACGCGTCGTGGGTCGCAGCACCACGCACCTGCGACCCCTCCGCCTCATTCATAACGGAGGTTCTTCGATGGACTATACAGATATCCTGACCTTGATCTCCGTGCTCACCGGCAATGCGCAGGACGAGTTCGCAAGCCTGAAAGCAGGTGCCAGTGCCGGAGCACCGATCACCCAGATTGTCTGTCCCCGGCCCTTGCCGGCCGATGAGATCGAAGGAAGGACAGTCTTCTGCGGAACGGTGCAGGTTCCCGAGGATCATGCCAAGGCGGACGGCAAGAAAATCACCCTCGAATTCGCGATCCTGAAGTCGCATTCGCTTTATTCCGAGCCCGATCCACTGGTCTATCTGCAGGGGGGCCCCGGGGGCAGTTCGATCAACCAGATCCCGGTTCTCGCCCAGGCTTTCGAGCCGTTTCGCAAGACGCGCGACGTGGTGTTCTGGGACCAGCGGTCCGCCGGTCTCTCCGGCCAGTCGGTCAAGTGCTTCAACGCGCTGGCCGCCAATGCGGCGATCATTGCCAAGAAGGAGTACACGTCGACCGACATCAGCGGCTCCAACGCGGACAAAAACACGATCGCTGATTGTCTGAGGGAAGTTGAAGCCGCCGGCATCGACATCTCCAAATATAACACGACCGAGAATGCGAAGGACGTGCCGCTCATCGTCAAGGCTCTCGGCTACGGGAGCTACAACATCTACGGCATCTCCTACGGCACGAAACTCGCGCTGGAGACCATGCGCGTGGCGCCCGAAGGCGTGCGCTCCGTCGTGATTGACGGCGTGGCCCCATCCTGGGTGCGTCTCTACGACACTCTCGCGCTCAAAATCAGCGAACCGATCGACCATGTGGTCGCACAATGCCGGGACGACACGACCTGCAATGCCACCTTTCCCGAACTCGACAAGGTGATCATCGAAACCTTGAACGCCGCGAAGGCCGGCAAGATCATCCATCAGGGCAAACCCATGGAGCCGCGCACCATCTTCCGGCCCTTTGAAGAGCGCAATGCCAAATACGGCAACTTGTCGATGACGCCATACCTGCCGGCCTTCATCTACGAACTCCACCGTGGCAAGGAGATGCCAACGGTCGATATGCTGGTTGGGCTCGACTTCGTCATGCCAATGCCCGGCGACGACGACGTCGAGGCGGCAGCGGCAAAACTGCCGAAGGCGCAGCGCGCGCTGATCGGAACGCTTGCCGACAATGCCACCATTTCCGCGCGGGTCGATCGCTCCAATCAG
Organism: Rhizobium sp.; assembly: GCA_029865825.1. Lineage (GTDB taxonomy): Bacteria > Pseudomonadota > Alphaproteobacteria > Rhizobiales > Rhizobiaceae > Allorhizobium. The sequence continues at coordinate 1,147 of JARXAQ010000288.1, read as the reverse complement.
AACATCATGGAAGACTTGCGCGACGAGATCGATGCCGACAGGAATTACGGACCGGTCGCGGCGCTATTCGACGCCGAACTCGAAAAGGCACTGATCGCAGCCCGCGGAAACGATGCCGACAAGGGCGTAAAAATCGTCTCCGACTATACCGCCCTGCAAAACACGAAACCGTCGAAAGACAGCCTGAACAGCTTCGTCAAAACCTATACCAGCGGCGACGCGACAACGAGATTGCTTGCCTTGATCGAGAGCATGAGCGAGGCCGAGCTCGAAGGCTCGTTTGCCATCATCCAACGCGATGTGGCGAAATCGGAACATGGTTTCTTCGGTGACCTCTATCTGTTCAACTATGCCTGCCAGGAGGACATGCCGTTCAACAGTTTCGAGGGGTACCAGACGTTCACGGCCGCCCAGAAATATCCTCACCTCGCCGATGACACCGATGAAGCGGCGCGTTTCGTCTTCGGCTCCTGCATTCCCTTCAAGCCCGTCCAGCGCGACAACTGGCAGGTGCCGGTGAAAAGCGATATCCCGACGCTGTCCATCGGCAGTCTTTATGACAGCCAGACGCCGGCGAGTTGGGCCAAGGTGGCGACGGAACAACTGTCGAACGCCCAGGTCTTCATGATCCCCGAGGCGGGGCATGGGGCGCTGGCCTACCAACCCTGCGTGGCCGATATGGGGGTCGCCTTCATCAACCAACCGGGGCGAAAGCTCTCCGATGCCTGCGCGAAAAGCGTCACCATTACGTGGCATATCCCCGACTGGGCAAAGGCTGCGAAGTGAGTATGGCAGGCTTGACCATTCCGCCGCACGAGGTAGGACACATGCCGCACGGAGAACCGACACCGCCGCTCTGGCTGCGCGTCCTGCAGTTTCCGCTCACCCGCCTGATCCTGCTTGGCCCGCTGCTATTCCTGTTGATGGGCATCAGCAACGGATTCTGGGCGGTCCAATTTGCCGATCGGCCGTTGATCGGGATCGCCAGCGCCGCCTTGATGGCAGCGCTTGCGATTGCCGTCTATGTCGGGTTTGTCCGGTTGGTAGAACGACGCCCCGTCAGCGAACTGGGCCTGCCGTCAATGGGGCGAGAATTGGGTGTGGGCATGGCGGCGGGTGCCGGCCTCTACACCTTGTGTGTTTTGAT
>JARXAQ010000191.1 GCA_029865825.1 Rhizobium sp. | reverse complement strand
CTGCGGCTCCGGCAAGAAGTACAAGCACTGCCACGGCGCCTTCGAAAGCGCCTGAGACGGAGCTCGTCCGTCGATCCTTTCGGCAATCACCATCAGAACGCCCGCACTGACCCGTGCGGGCGTTCTGCGTTGCGGGACATTCTGGCGAACTTCCCCGATCGGATTCAAAACAGGTTACCTGTGATTCTCAGGTCCAGCGAACATCGCCGCCGTCAAGGACCATTGAGAAACCCGGGGGCATGATGGCGAAGCTGACGGCGGAACTGATCCTCTTCGAGGCGGCAATCCATGCCGACGAGGGTGAGGCCTCGCGACCCTCCCGGCTTATCGCGCGCCCCTGCGCCTTAAGGGGCAACGGCTGTGCGCGATCACCGGCCATCGGACCGACGACCGACGACAGACCGTTTGAGGCTTGTTAAACCTTTAACTGCAAGAGTGCCTGCAGCACCGGGAAAGCAAGCGCCTCGGTCCAGTCTATCTTCCCCTTCGGAGGTCGTGCCATGTCTGCTGCGCCGGGACGCGAGCATCACTGGGATTCGCTGCGGGCGGTCCTGATGCTGCTCGGCATCCCCTACCACGCGGCCATGGCCTACAACACGCGTGTTCTCTGGGACGTCCAGTCGCTGGAGAAGAGCGAGGCCCTGACCTGGCTGAGCGGCATCCTCGTCACCTTCCGCATGCCGGCCTTCTTCATCGTCGCCGGTTATTTTGCCGCCATGATGCTCTCGCGCCGCGCACCGATGGTGTGGCTTCGCGGCCGCGTCGTCCGGCTCGGCGTCCCCTTCCTCACCGGCATAGTCCTTCTGGCACCGCCGCAGCTTCTGTTCATTGACCTCAAGGATGCCCTGAACGGCCTGATGACCGTGCCCCAGGCGATGGACAGGGCGGCGTACGACGTTACCCATCCGGGCTTCGGCTGGATCATGCACCTGTGGTTCCTGCCGGCCCTTCTGGCCTATAGCAGCCTGATCGCGATCGCCTATGCCCTGGTCCAGGCAACCGGGCTGCAACCGCGCCTGACGCAGGCTGGAGAAAACCTCGTCCAGCGCCGAAATCTCGTTCTTCCAGGCATCCTCGTGTCATGCATCCTGTGGGAGCTCTCGATCCATCTGGTCCATGTGCGATTGCTCGCCATGCCCTCGCCGATCGCCTTTCTCGGCGCGCACGGCATCGATCCCTATCTGCGTTATCTGCCCTTCTTCCTGATCGGCGCTCTCCTGCGTGCCGTCCCGTACCTCCGCCCCCTCGTGGTCTGGCAACATGGCTGGCGCCTGCCGCTGACGGCCTCGGTTGCCGCCCTCGTCGCGGCGCTCCTGCGCGGCCGTACCGGTCTTGGCTTGGAGCTCCTCTACAATACTGCAGACGCCGTGGCTGCCATCCTGATGAGCGCATGGCTCATCGGCTGGGCCAACCGCTTCTGGAACCGTCCGGCCCGCACGGTCGACCGGATCGTCGATGCCTCCTTCACCATCTATCTCCTGCATCATCCCCTGATCTACGGACTGGTCACCGTCTTCCTCCTCGTCGCCTGGCCCCCGGTCATCGAGTTCCTGGTCGTCTGCCTGCTGACGCTCGCCCTCTCCTACGCAATGCACCGCCTGCTGCGCAGAAGCCGGCTGGCGCTCTTCCTGTTCAATGGCGTTCCCTTGCGTTCCGCCTCGGCCTCTGCCCCTGAATTGACTCCGCCGCCCGCCCCTCTCGAGGGCACACTTCGTTAACCCTGATGTGTCAACACTGGCATCACGCCCGTCCCCTGTGAGAAGTATTGCGTTCATCACGATGACTGTTCTGGAAGCAGCGGAGAAATGGTTGCCCGCGGGTCATGTTCTGGCCAGCGCCCTCCGTGCTGAAGACGACATGTCGCGTGCCCGCCTGATGGCCATGGTCGCCTTTGCCATTCGCATTCTCAGCGCCGCCATCGCCTTCGTCTCGCAGATCGTCCTGGCCCGTCTGATGGGCGAGTTCGAATATGGCATTTTCGTCTTCGTCTGGGTCCTCGTCGTATTGGCTGGAAACTTCTCCTGCCTCGGCTTTCCCACAGCCCTCATCCGCTTTCTGCCGCAATACGATCTCGACAAGGCAGAAGCGGAGATCCGCGGCCTGACCGTGACCGCCCGCGTCTTCGCCATGCTGAGCGCCAGTGCCTTCGTGGCGATCGGTCTGCTCGGTCTGCAGCTCTTTGGCGACCGGGTCGAGAGTTATTATCTGGTGCCCTTGTTCCTGGCCCTGTTCGCCCTGCCGATGATTGCGCTCGGCGACGTTCTCGACGGCACGGCACGCGCCAATCGTTGGGCAGTCGTCGCCATGAGCCCGACCTATCTCATTCGCCCGACGCTGATCCTCGCCTTCATGCTCGCCGCCATCGGCTTCGGTGCGCCGGCAACGGCCACCACCGCCATGCAGGCCGCCCTCGGCGCCACCTATGTCACGACGCTCGGCCAGTTCTTCACCATCGATCGCCGCCTCGTTCGCCGTTACGAAAAGGGCGAGCGCAAACTGGATTTCCTTGCCTGGATCAAGGTCGCGTTTCCGATCTTTCTGATCGAGGGTTTCGGCTTTCTGCTGACCAATTCCGACGTCATCGTGGTCGGCCTTTACCTGCCGCCCGATCAGGTGGCCGTCTATTTCGCCGCCGCCAAGACCATGGCGCTCGTGCAATTCGTCTTCTTTGCTGTCAAGGCCGGCGCCACCCCGCGTTTTTCCGCATTGATGGCCGCAGACGATCGCGAGGGTCTCGCCGGATTTGCCGGCACCGCGGCGCGCTGGACCTTCTGGCCTTCGCTCGCCGTCGGAGCCCTGGTACTGCTGATGGGGGAATTCCTGCTCGGCATGTTCGGCCCCGCCTTCACCGCCGGCTACAGCCTGATGGCCATCCTGTTTCTTGGCAACATTGCGAAAGCCCTGGTCGGTCCGGCCGAAATGCTGCTCACCATGGCCGGCCGGCAGAAGCTCTGCGTGGTCGTCTATTTCCTCGCCTTCGCCAGCAATATCGGCCTGAACGTGACGCTGATCCCGCATCTGGGTCTCACCGGGGCGGCCACCGCGACCGCAACTGCCATGGCTCTTGAAGCCTTGCTCCTGCACTTTGCAGTACGCCGGGCGCTCGGCGTCGTCGTCTTTGCCTTTGCCGATCCGCTCGCCCTGATGCGCAGGATGGAGGCGAAAACCGTATGACCGACCGCCTGTACACCGAAAGCATGAACAGCGGTGCAAACCGCCTGATCGGCAGCCTCACCGGCGGCGACATGCGCCACGGCGCCGAAGCCGAGATCGCCGTCGGCCGCCCCGGCCGTCGCCTGAGCATCTATCCCGGCCAGATGGGCTATGACCTGCAGGACGAACTGGAACACCTGACCTACCGTGTCATGGAAGCCAACGTCTTCTTCGCCCCGCGTTTCCTCGCCCCGGCCATGCCACGCCTCGAAGAGCGCCAGGTCCGCCTCGCCGTCGTGCGCGACGAGGACGAGCGCCGCTCGCGCCTGCGCATGCTCTTCCCCTATTCGATCGAGAAGCCGGGCTTTTCCGTCGGCCCGTCGATCATCCGCGTCTGGTCCAATCCTTTCGGCCCGCTCGGCACGCCGCTCGTCGATGCCGAAGGTGCGGCAGAAACCCTCGACAATCTCCTGGAAGCGCTCGGCCGCCCCGAGGCGCGATTGCCCGGCATCATCGTCCTGCCCGATCTGCGCCTCGAAGGCCGATTCACCCAGCTCGCCCGCGCCGTCGCCATTGGCCGCGATCTGCCGCTGACCATCACCAACACCTATGAACGCCCCATGCTGGAAAGCCTGGAGGATGGCCAGGCCTATCTGCGCGGCGCGCTCAACAAGAACCATTTGCGCGAAATGCGCCGCCAGTTCCGCCTCCTGTCCGAAATCGGCGCCATTTCATACACCGTCGCCCGCCAACCGGAGGAGATCCGCCAGCGCATGGAGGAGTTCCTGGCGCTGGAGGCGAGCGGCTGGAAGGGTCGCAAGCGCTCGGCCATGGTCAACGACCGCCTACGCGCCGCCTTTGCCCGCGAGGCGATCACCAATCTCGCTGAGGCCGACCAGGTCCGCATCCACACGCTCGATCTCGATGGTCGGGCCATCGCCTCGATGGTCGTCTTCATCATGGCGGGCGAGGCCTATACCTGGAAAACCGCCTTCGATGAGGCCTATGCCCGCTATTCGCCGGGCAAGCTTCTGGTCGCAGACCTGACTGAATGGCATCTCGACGACGCCAACATCCAGCGCACCGACAGTTGCGCCATGCCCGACCATCCGATCATGAGCCGCTTCTGGAAGGAGCGCGAGCCCATGGGCACGCTGGTCATCGGTCTGCGCGGCAATGCCGACCGCGACGTGCGTCAGGTCGGTGCGCAATTGCACATGTATCGCAACACTCGCAACATCGCCCGCATCCTCCGCGACAAGGTTCTGAACCGGCGCTTCGGCGGCTGATCGACACGCGCCATATCGGCCGACCCGGGAGCGCGTGACAGGCTCTGCCTGATTGTTCGGCCAGCATTCCCGGCGAAACCCGGTTCAGACCTTTGCTGGACTTGCGGTCGCCTTGGCGATCTCGCCCTCGCGCAGCAAGCGGCGAATGACCTTGCCGCTGGTGGTCAGCGGAAGCTCGCCGACGAAGTCGATCTCACGCGGATATTCGTGCATCGACAGCCGGTGTTTGACCCAGTCGCGGATCTCCGCAGCCAGAACCTCACCCGGCGCAAAGCCCGGCTGCAACACCACGAAAGCCTTGACGATCTCGGTCCTCAGCGCATCAGGCTTGCCGATCACCGCCGCGAGCTTGACCGCAGGATGCCCGCTCAGGCAGTCCTCGATCTCGGCCGGACCGATCCGGTATCCGGCAGACGTGATGACATCGTCGTCCCGGCCGAAGAACTGCACGTAGCCCTCGTCGTCCTGCCGCCCCAGATCGCCGGTCTTCATCCAGTCCCCGACGAATTTGTCCAGGGTCGCTTGTTCATTGTTCCAGTAGCCGAGGAACATCACCGGGTCCGGTCGCCGCACCGCGACCTGACCCGTCTGGCCAGCCGGCAGCACACGGCCCGCATCGTCAATGATTGCTACCTCGTGTCCCGGCACCGCCTTGCCGATGAACCCGCCCTTGCTCACGCCCAGATGGGCGGCAGACGACAGGACAAAGTTGCATTCCGTCTGGCCGTAGAACTCGTTGGGCACAATGCCGAGTGCCGACTTCACCCATTCATAGGTCTCGCGGCCGAGCGATTCTCCGGCCGATCCAATGCTGCGCAACACCAGATCATACTGCGTGCGGGGATGATCCACCGCCTTCAGCAACCGAAGCGCCGTCGGTGGGATGAAGGCATTTCTCACCTTCATCTCGGCCATGATGCGGAAGGCCATGTGCGGATCGAACTTTTGCGCCGGCGACGAGACGACGGGCACACCCAGCATCAATGCCGGCAACAGCGCATTGAGCAGCCCCCCCGCCCAGGCCCAGTCGGACGGGGTCCAGACGCGGTCGTCCGGCTGCGGCAGAAAATCATGCGCCAACTGAAAACCGGGAATATGTCCGGCCAGCACCCGGTGTCCATGCAGCGCCCCCTTGGGCGGCCCGGTCGTTCCCGATGTATAGATCATCAGCGCCGGAACGTCCGGCCCGCTGTCGACAACGTCGAACACCTCAGGCTGGCCTTCGAGAAGCGCGCCAAAGCCGATCACATCATGCGCAGGTCCGTCGATCGACACGATATCCCGCAAGTCCGTCAGCCGTGCCCGGATCGGCGCCAGCCGCGACAGGCCGAATCCATTGGTCACGACTGCGCGTGCGCCGGCGTCCTTCAACCGGTATTCGAGCGCCTCCTCGCCGAACAATAGCGCCAGCGGCAGCGCGATCGCTCCCATCTTGTAGAGCGCCACATGGGCGGTGACGGTCTCGAAACACTGTGGCAGGAGCAGTGCGACCCGATCCCCGCGCCCGATGCCAAAGCCGGTAAGGGCGTGAGCAAGGCGCGACGACTGCGCTGCCAGCACCTCGTAGGTCATCGACAGATGCCGGCCATCCGGGGAAAAATGCTGAAGACACACCCGATCCGGCGCCCGCGCCGCCCAGTCGTCGGCCACCACCCGGCCGATGTTGAAATCGCTCGGGATCTCCCAGCGGAAATCCCGACGCAGACCGTCGAAGGTGTCGCTAGGCGTCAGCAGCATGGCAAGGGGTCCGTGTCCTCATGCCGGATGTGCTAACATTCATCTCGCAACTGCACAATGTTTCTGCTGCATCAGCGTAAACGGGATCTTGGCTGCGCATCCCCGAATGACGCCACGCCGAATTCCAGTGACACTCAGCACTGATCGCCACGGCTGCATTGGGAGAGCTTCGCCCGGAGTCGAAGTCGAGACCGGTCCGGTCCTAGCCATCCCGCGGGCGGTGCGAGCCGACGAGGGGGCGACGCGAAACCGGCCGAAGCCTCCCGCGCATGCCCTTGCGGCACAATGGTCGGATCATCCTGTGCGCAGGCCATCAGGACCTGCCGTTGGGAAGGACGAGGCAACACACCCGCATATCATGGATGATCGCGCACCACTTTCCCATGTGGCCCGCCGAGCCTAAGATACCCGCGCGCTCAGCCGTTCGGCTGTGCGACTGCGGCCCTCATATGGGACACCAGCGCCTGCAACTCTCCGGCGCGGACCAACTGCGCCGGCGTGCGCCCGCCGAATTCGGCGATGTGGTGGCTGCGATACCACTTCTCGGCCAAGGGACCTGGACCGATGCTCTTGGCGGCCAAGGCCAGGACAAGGATCTTTGCCTCGGCCGGCGACACCGCATTCGCCTCGATTGCGGCATCCACCCGCGCGATCGCCGCTTTGGCTGACTGCTGCTTCAGTGTCTGACGCAGCGCCACGGCCTTCGGCGCGATCGGCCCGACGATATTGATCCGTGCCTTGCCGTCTGCGCTTGCGCCGGCTGCGGCAGCGGCGGCAGCCGCGGCCGCTGCCGGACCGACAGCCTTCGGGGCTGTATTTGGCAAAAGGGCGGAATCCACGCTGACCTGTCGCACGGGCTGCGAAATGCGGATCTTCTTGCCGGACGTTGTCATGTCAGTGCCTTCCATAGAACTCATCTGTCCCGACGACCAGCGCCGAGGTCTGCGGCCTGCGTGACGGCTGGCAGCGGGGTATGTGCTCGTCTCTATCAGCTTGCGGCCAGCCCTTCAACGCTCGAGGCGAGCGCTACTGGCTGAACCATATCGGGCAACCCGACGCTCGGCGGACATCGACTCGCACGGGCGCTCGCCGTCGCCGCAACACCGCGATCAGCAGAACCATAGGCGGTCACTGCTGCGAGCCCCAGGCAGCAAAAGGTCCCGGCCTAGGATCTCGCGCGGCAGATCTCCGGCACAGTACCACCATGCCTAACCCAGGCGGCCCCATCGCCCGAAGAGGCTAGGTCCCGCCGAGCATTGACGCTCAAAATCCCGCCGTTCGTATAGCCATCTGTGGCACGTCTCGACCGCTTGGGGCCTTGAGCTGCCGGCCACTGTTTATTCCGACCGGAACGCCTTCGAGAAGAAATCCGTGAACGGTTTGGTCAGATAGGACCCAACCGTCCGATCCGTGGTCCGCAGGAAAGCATCCACCGGCATCCCCGGTTTCAGCGCCAGGTCCTTGCCGTCATGCTCCAGCGTCAGCCGCGCCTCATAATAGGCGATCCGGTTTTGCGGATCGACGATGAGATCGGGAGAAATCCGCTCGATCGTCCCTTGCAGCTCCGGCGTCAGGCGTTGATTGAAGGCGGAAAAGCGCAGAAATGCGCCCTGCCCCATATGCACCTGGTCTATATCCTGCGGCGAGATCCGCACATCCGCCACCAGCAAGTCCGATTGCGGCACGATGAGCATCAGCGTCTCTTGCGCCAGGATCACCCCGCCGATCGTATGGATGCTGAGCTGATGAATCGTCCCGTCCTGTGGCGCCCGGATATCCAGTCGCCGCACCTGGTCTTCGGCGGCAATCTTGCGTTCCCGAAGCTCAGACTGCGACGAACTGACATCGGTCAGTTCCTTGGCAACCTCGCCACGCATTCGCTGGTCGATCTGGAAAATCTCGAGATCCGTCTCGGAGATGCGCGCCTTAGCCTGGGCGATGCTCGCCCGGATACCCGCCAGTTCGCCGTCGAGATCCGCCTTTTCCCGCTGGGCCGAGTTGAGCCTCGAATACTGCACCAGTTTCTGCGTCCACATCTTCTGGGCGAGCGCCAAGTCCTTGCGCGCCAGGTCGACCTGCACGATCATCGCCGCCGCCTGCGCCTCCAGCCCGCTCACCTGTTCACTGAGCTGCACGATGCGCTCCTGAAGCTGCGCCTTTTCTCCCGCGCGCGCCTCGCGGCGCAGGGTGAAGGCCCGCATCTCATTGTCGAGGATGTGCTTCACGCCATCCTCCTCCGCCCGGGCCATCAACTCTGCATCGAAGGCAATTGCCGCCTGCCCATCCCGCTCGGCCATGAGCCGCGCCCGCTTGGCGACGAGTTCGTCGAGCGAGGCGCTGACGATGGCGAGATTGGCCTTGGCCATGGTCGCATCGAGCCGCGCCACCACGTCGCCGGCGCGCACCCTTTGGCCGTTCGACACCAGAATTTCGGCAACGGTCCCACCGGCCGGATGCTGGACCTTCTTAACCTCGGAATTGACCACCACCGTGCCGGAGGCGATCACCGCGCCGGATATGTCGACGGTCGCCGCGACGCCGCCGCCGGCCGTGAGAAGCGCGAGCACCGCCGTCGCCACAAGCAGATTGCGACGAATGGACCGGACGAGCTTTTGCGAACGATCCGAGCTCATGCACGCTCTCCCACCGCGTGGATCCGGTCTCCTGCGGCAGTGCCGGTCATCAGGCCGGCTCCGCTCACGGCAGTGGAAAACGCCCCCGCCATCGTGCCGCCATCCGTGATGACCGTCGCATCTCTGCCGTCGCTATCCACCTCGTTCTCGGACGGAGGCCGCACCGGCGGCACGGACCGGATCAGGTCGCGCTTGCGCTCCAGCATCTGCGTCTGCCCATCACTGAGCAGCATCACCTGGTCGCAAGCCTCCAACGCACTCGCTCGGTGGGCGATGACGATGGCGATACCGCCCCGGGCTCTGACACTGCGGATCGCTGATGTCAGTGCCGCCTCCCCGGCCTGGTCAAGGTTGGAATTGGGTTCGTCGAGCACGATGAGGAAGGGATCGCCGTACAGCGCCCGAGCAAGCCCGATCCGTTGGCGTTGTCCGGTCGACAGCACTTCGCCCCCTTCGCCGATCTGCGTGTCGTAGCCGTTGGGCAGGTGCAGGATGAGTTCATGCACACCAGCCGTCCGAGCCGCCGCGATGATCGCATCACTGGTCGCCGTGTGATCGAAGCGGGCGATGTTCTCCGCAACGCTGCCCGCCAGCAACTCGAGATCCTGCGGCAGGTATCCGATGTGACGGGACAAGGCTGGCGGGTCGAAATGGTCGAGCAGGGTTCCGTCCAGCCGGATGGTTCCCCGTGTTGCAGGCCAGGCGCCGACCAGCACGCGTGCCAGGGTCGATTTACCCGCAGCACTCGGTCCGACGACGGCAAGGGCTGAGCCCGCCATGAGGCTGAAACCGGCCCTGTGCACGATGAGGCTGGCGCTGCCAGGGGCAGCGACGGCGAGATTGTCCACGTCGAGCCGCGCCACGGGTGCCGGCAGCGCAAGCCGCTCGGTGGGGCTTTGGCCGCCAAAAGTCTGGGTGAGCCGCCGCCAGCTCTGGCTCGCGGCGAGCAGTGTGCGCCAATGGGCAATCGACACCTCGACCGGCGCCAGCGCCCGCGACACCAAAATACCGCTGGCCACGATCATGCCGGAACTCACCTCACCCTTGATGAACAGGAAGGCACTGAGCGCCAGGATCGCCGATTGCAGGAACATGCGGAAAGCCTTCGACATCGCCCCGAAACCGGAAGCCACGTCGCTCAGATGCAATTGCGTGGCGACGAAGGCGCCATTGAGACTGGACCAGCGGGACGATAGATGCGGCACCATGCCCAGCACGCGCACCGCTTCCGCATTGCGCGAGGTCGCCTCTGCCATGCTCGATTTCTGCGTCGCCAGCACGGTGGCGGCACGCAGGGACCGGCGGGAGGAGAGATCGGTCGCCAGCGTCAGGCAGAGCAGGATCGCCGCACCCGCCAGCGCCGCCACCCCGATCCAGAAGTGAAAGGCGAAACAGACCAGCATGTAGAGGGGAATCCATGGCAGGTCGAACAGGGCGCTCGGGCCCGGGCCACCCAGAAACGAGCGAATTTGGTCCATGTCCCGCAGCGGCTGCAGGCCCTCGGCGCTCGCCCGGGACCGCAGCGGACTGGCCGCGATCATGGCGAAGCAGGCGTCGCTCGCCATGCTGTCCACATAGGCGCCGATCCGGGCAAGGATCCGGTTGCGCAGCAGGTCGAGCAGGCCTTGGCAGGCATACAGGCCGACCAGGATGACCAGCAGCGAGACGAGCGTCGGCACGCTGCGGCTGGGCAGCACACGATCATAGACTTCCAGCATGAAGATGGGGCCGCTGAGGAAGAGGACGTTGATCAGCGCACTGACCAGGCCGACGCCGATCAGGGCGCTGCGGCAGCGGGACAGGGCCTCGCGCAGCCACGGACGCTGCGGCTCCGAAAAAGACGACCCGGACGATGCGGCGGGCGACAATCGGCTCATAGCTGCCCCTCCCCGTCCTGCACGCGTATCTTCCGCGGTCGGCCGCGCTGGCGTTTGCCGAGGCCAGTCGCCTTGGCCATGCTGGAGCGTTGTGCGGCATAATCGGGCGATGTCACGGGATGATCCGGCGGCAGGTTCCAGCGCATGCGATACGCCTCCGGCGCAAGTCCGTGTTGGGCAGACAGGTGGCGCTTGAGCGCACGGAACGCCTTGCCGCATTCCAGGCACACGAGCCGCTCGGCATCCGGCGCCACGGCCGGCACGCTATCTTCCGGCTGCTCGGGCCTCAGGTTTGACAGGCTGAGCACCGTCCTGTGGGTCTGCTCCAGCAGGGTGGCCAACTGGGCGGGCGGCACGATGTGATTGGCCACATAGGCGCGCACCAGATTGACGGTCAGCGCAACGGCACTTTCCGGGGATATATCCTCGGAGCCTCCCTCAGGAAGCTCCTCCGGCAATAGGTCTCTTTGCATCGTCGCACAGCATTTCTGCCGCCCCGGAATTAGCGTTGAATGGGCAAGTGTCGCTTGCTGTCGAGCTGGATACGCGCAGAGCCGAGACCCCAGGCCAACAGGGCGGCGGCTCGCGCCTCGTCCTGGGCCTCGACGTAACATCGCAATTCCGGTGCATTGCCGGAGGCCCTGTAATGCACGACCGAACCGTCGCACAGATCGAACCGCATGCCGTCCAGCCGGTCGATCGCCGTAGTGCCGCCGACCTCATCGAAATACGCGCGTGCAAAACCCTCTTCCGCAGAAAGGCGGGCAAGAAAAGCCTCCGACAGCGCCGATGGCACGGCCTTGAGCCGGTCGGCCATGGCATGTCCGACGGGCAGGTCGGCAACGATCGCCGAGAGTGGCCGATCCGATCGGGCGACGAGGAGCAGGCAAGCCAGGATCGGCAGCACCGCATCGCGCGTCGGCAAACGGGACAGGCACTGTCCCTGCCACTCCGCGTCCGATCCGAGCAATGTCCCGCCATTGGCCTCGAAGCCGATGATGCCGCCCTTGCCGGCTGCAGCCGCAGCCTCCATCGCCGCGATCACGAAGGGCGATCCGACCCGCGTGCGAATAACCTCTGCCGCGATCCCGGACCGCTCGATGACGCTGCCGGAAGTCACCGGCGTGACGACGGTCTGGAAACCCAGCAGTTTCGCCGCCAGCAGCCCCACGACATCGCCGCGCAGGATCGCGCCGGTCTCGTCGGCGACCAGCGGCCTGTCCGCGTCGCCATCGGTCGAAACCACCGCATCGAAGTGCCCGCCACGCGCCAGTTCCGCGACATAGGCCACCAATTCGGGTTCGTGCGCCTCTGTGTCGACGGGGATGAACCGCGAGGCCCGGCCGAAGGCATGGACCTCGGCACCGAGCCCCTGCAGCAAGGAGACCAGAAGGTCGCGGGCGACCGAACTGTGCTGGTAGACGGCAACCCGTCGACCTCGCAGGCTTGCTTCCCCGAAGACCCCGACATAACGGCGGATATAGCGCGTTTCGACACCGGCCGCCGCTACGGCGTCGCCGGGCATGGCCTGCAGGAGGCCTGCAAGCGCCGGCTCATCAAGCGCCGCAACCCGCGCGGCGATCGCCGTCTCGTCGGCCTTGTCGATTTCGCCGTGCGGCATGTAGAATTTGAGCCCGTTGCGATCGTCGGGAATATGACTTCCGGTCACCATGATCGCCGGGCAGCGGCATCTGATGGCCTCGAGCGCCAGGGCCGGTGTCGGCAGGGCGCCGCAATCCACCGGCGTCAACCCCGCCTGCCGGATCGCCGCTGCGCAGTCGGCGGCGATCGCCGGGCTGCTGGAGCGCAGATCGCGACCGACCAGCACCTGACGGGTCTCCGGGACGAGTGCCGAGATGTGCTGCGCGAAACCCAGCGCATAGGCACGCGACGGCAGTCCGACCAGGTCGCTGACCAGGCCCCGCAAGCCGGAGGTCCCGAATTTCAGCCCCTCGGGAAGAACGAGCGGAACCGAACCTTGCCCCGTCATGCCCGGACCGGGCGCGACCGGCGATAAAGACGACAAGGCACCCATCACGACATCCCCATCACGACGCCGGCGGGCATCTGAGGCTGCACCTCGTCCCGGTCGATATTCCGATCGAGCGCCGTCAGGCCCGACTGCCGCTGCAGGTAGCGCGCCAGTTCGCCGAGCGCGCAGATGATATGATAAAGCGAGCTGGCCGGCGCCGGGCCGGCCTTGAAGCTCCCGTCTTCCAGCATCACGTCATGCCAGGTGCCGCGTGCGTCGACGGTGAGATAGGCGAGCAGCCCCTGGCAGGCTTCCAGGGCCGTCTGCTCCGCCATCCAGCGCGCCTCGCCGTCGCGAACCTCGGCCAGCGCCAGCCATGCCTTCAATCGCTCGGTCTGCGGCCACAGCCGCGCCGTGCCGTCGGCGATCATGCCGTCGGACCAGACTTCGTTGATGGCCACGCGGCGCGCCGGATCGACCCCGTGCTGTTCGGCAAAAGACACCATCCGCTCTGCCCGGTCGCCGATCTTGCCGCCGGTCGCCTGCGACCAGCGGATCAGGAGCCAGGCCCATTCGAAATTGTGGCCGGGCTCGATGCGCGAGCGCCCGCCTTCGTCGATGACATCCCAGGCCGCGTCGAAATATTCCCGCACCACGCCGCGCTCCGGATCGTAGAACCGGCTCTTGAACAGCGCGACGATTTCGTCGGCCAGCATGCGCCAGACAGGATTGGCATCGACTGCCATCCAGGCGAGTGCAGCCTCCAGAAGATGCATGTGCGGGTTTGAACGCAGCGGATAGGGGGTAGACGTGTGATCCTTGAAACCACCGGCCTCGTGGCCGAGACGCTGCCGGAGGCTGGCGAGCGTCAGGATGGCGCGGCGGCGAAAATCCTCGTCCTGCAGGTGGGCGAAGGAATGCGCATAGGCAAACAGCAGAAACGCTTGGTCGTAGAGATGATGATCCTGGTCGACGAGCGCGTCGTCGTCACTGAGCCCATGGAACAGAAGCCCGTCGGGCGCACTGTAATTGAGCAGAAAACGATAGCCGTGGCGCAGACAAGAAGCCGCCGCCGTCTTGTTCCAGCCGAGCCGGGCCGCCTCGCAGAAACTGTAGATCTGCCGTGCCGTCACCCGGACCCGTCGGGCCGAGGTCGGAATACGCCCCTCCCGGGAAATACTTTCGCAAAAGCCGCCGCGGACACGATCCATTCCGACAGTCGACCACAGAGGCAGTATATCTTCGAAGAGCATGCGCCGGAACTGACCGCCGGCGTCTTCGAGCGACAATGTAAAATTGATTTGAGAATCGAGATTGAAACTATTCGAGACTGCATCGATACGCATGCTCTCACTCCACCGCATCCGGAAGGAGCTTATCGTTACCAATCAATTAATCGGTCCGTCGTTTACCTGTGTTAATGAAACCCAAAAAACAATTCCTAAAAAATCTATTTATCGACTTGTTCATATCCTGATTTTTTGTATCATTCGAACATTAGCAGACGAGATGCCTCGCAAGAACTTACTTATCGCAATAAACAAAATCTCTGCTCCGGCTCCACGATCGGGGTGCAAAAAAATCCAGGGGAACACTTGAGAGAACAGGGCAGGGGACGGATCTCGGAAGAGACGTCTCGCACCTGAGCTTTTCCGTGTGCCGAGGTCAGCGGCGCATGACCACCATGAGACGCGTGCAGTCATTTTTCAGTCGAATATGTTGGCGTTGGGGACGTCGGAAAATGCATCATGTATCACCTTTCATGCGGCGCGTGGCGCAATTGCTGCCGTCATCCGGACGAGCCAGTCCGGTTCTAGATTCTGTCAATTTCCGCTCAACCTGCCTTGAAAAGGGCAACGAAATCCTCGGCGCCGGCGCCTCGGTGCGGCACGTCCTGACCATCGGCCATGGCTTGGCCATGCGCTATCGTCTGCTGCCGGACGGCAGCCGCCAGGTCATCATGTTCCTGACCGCCGGCGACATCTGCAATCCGCATATCTATCCGACCGTGATCGACCATTGCATCGCGGCCGTCACCCCGGTCCGCATCGACCGCTTCGACTGCGAGAGCCTGATCGGGCTCAGCAATAGCGTGATCGGCCTGAACCAGGCGCTGTGGACCCTTGCCGAAGAGCAGAACGCGATCATGCGCAACCATATCACCAGTCTCGGACGCGGCGACGCCCGGGCCCGCGTGATCATGCTGCTCAAGGAATTGTCGCTCCGGCTCTCGGGCACTGCCGGACCGACGGGACCCGTTTTCATCCCGGTCACACAGTCACTGCTCGCCGATGCGATCGGCGTGACCCACATCCACTTCAACCGCATCATTGGTGACATGGGCAAACGCGGCATCATCGCGACCAGCCGCGGCGGCATCCTGGTCAACAGTCTTTCAATGCTGGACAAGCTCGGCGAGGACCTGATCGTCGCCGCCTGACCGCGGGGACCAACGCGCCGGACCTGATCGAAAATGATCGCCACCAGAGCTCGTGCGCACCGCAGGCAAGCACGCAATAAATGCAAAGACGGAAGTCCGGGCGGCCGGCAAGATTCACCATCTCGCCGGCCGCCATTTTTATTTGAAACTCTCCCCATTTTAATTCCGTTTTAGTTAACCAATGTTGATGTAGTTGCCGTTTTTATTTGATTGAGTGAGGCTCTATACAAAGGAGCTGAGCATGAAGATCAGTATATTCGGTGCCGGCTATGTCGGCGCAGTGTCAGCCGCATGCCTCGTGAAGGAAGGTCATTTCGTCACGGCGGTGGATCCCGACCCCAACAAGATCGGACCCCTGATGGCCGGCAAATCGCCGATCATCGAACCTGGCCTCGAGGATTTCATCCGCGAGGGCGTCGCATCGGGCCGGCTCACGGCCACCCATGATGCGAACGAAGCCATCGCCACGACGGACCTCTCCCTCATCTGCGTCGGCACCCCGTCTCTGCCGGACGGCAATCTCAACACGGAATATCTCAAGCGCGTTGCCGAGGACATCGGCGCCGCCCTGAAGCGCAAGAACACCTTCCATTCGGTCGTCGTGCGCTCGACCTGCCTGCCCGGCACGACCGAGAGTGTCGTCGTGCCTGCGCTGGAAGCGGCCTCCGGCATGAAGGCTTCGGAAGATTTCGGCATCGCCTATCTGCCGGAATTTCTGCGCGAAAGCACGGCGATCAAGGACTATTACGATCCGGGCGTCATCGTCTTCGGCGCCTCCGACAAGTTCACGCTTGATCGCCTCGAAGAAATCCACGCGCCGATCAAGCGGCCGAAATTCGTCGTAGACATCAAGACGGCCGAAGGCATCAAATACACCAACAATGCCTGGCACGCGCTCAAGATCAGTTTCTCCAACGAGATCGGCAACATCCTGAGCAAGGCCGGCATCGACAGCCATGTCGCCCTCGACATTCTCTGCGCCGATGACCGGCTGAACATCTCCAAGGCCTATCTCACCCCGGGCTTTGCCTTTGGCGGCTCCTGCCTGCCCAAGGACTTGCGCGCCCTCATCAGCATGTCGCGCCGCCAGGGCACGCCTGCTCCGCTGCTCGAAGCCACGCTCTCGGCCAACGAGGTGCAGATCAATCGGGCCTACAGCCTGATCGCCAACCAGGGCAGCCGCAAGGTCGGCATCGTCGGCCTGAGCTTCAAGCCCGACACCGACGACCTGCGAGAAAGCCCGCTCGTCGAGCTCGCCGAACGCCTCTACGGCCGCGGTTACCAGATCAAGATCTTCGATCCGAACATCCGTCTGAACCGCCTCACCGGCGCCAATGCCAGCTTCGTCAGTGCCCGCCTGCCGCATCTCGCCGAACTGCTCAACGAAGACATCGAATCCGTGCTGTCGGATTCGGACGTCATCGTTGTCGGCAACCGGGCCGAAATGAACGGGTCGCTGAAGGGGGTCAAGCCCGAGACGCACATCATCGATCTGGTTCGCGTCGACAAGACGATGCGCAGCGAAGGCAATTACCATGGCATCTGCTGGTGACATCACCTACAGCCCGGTCGCGCATGTCCTGATGGTCCTGGGCATAGCTGTGGTGGCGACATCGCTGCCCAGCCAGGCTTATGCCATCATCGACAGCAAAACCGGGCTGGCCATCGGCCTGATCGGCGCCTGGCGCTATGGCTGGGGTATCCTGCATTTCCTGCGCAGCATTATCTATCGCAGCTATGTCTATCCGCGCATGCAGCGGACCGCCATGGCGCGCAAGCGCAAGGGCTTCGCCTCGTATTTCCTGGTGACGAGCTTCCGCATTCCGACGGAAACGACGATCGATGTCTATCGGGCGGCCTTTGCCGCGGCGCTGAACGCGCCCGGCCCCGCCACGGTGGTTGCATCGATCGTCGATCTCTCGGACCAGCGCATCATCAAGAAGCTCTACGATGCGATGGTGTCCGAGGCAGATCCGGTCGACTTGATCATCGTGCGCATCGACGGCACTGGCAAGCGCGATGCGCTCGCCTGCGGCTTCCGGGCGATTGCCCGCCTCCATCCGGCACCCGACGCCATGGTCGCCGTGATCGACGGCGACAGCATCGTGCCGGAGGACCTGGTCGAGAAATGCGCGCCCTTCTTCCACGACCCGAAGGTCGGCGCGCTCACCACCGACGAGATCGCCGAAGTGCGTGGCAAGTGGATCTTCCAGCAATGGTATGCCCTGCGTTTTGCGCAGCGCCACATCCTGATGTCGTCCATGGGCCTGTCCCGCCGTGTCTTGACGCTGACCGGTCGCATGTCGATGTTCCGTGCCTCGATCATCTGCGACCCGACCTTCGTCGCCCAGGTCGAGATCGACTATATCGACCATCCGCGCCTCGGCCGCTTCAAGTTCCTGACCGGTGATGACAAGTCGAGCTGGTTCTGGTTGCTGCGCAACGGCTACCAGATGCTTTATCTGCCCGACGTGATGGTCAAGACTATCGAGGATCCGCCGACCGAGAGCTTCTTCGGCTCTGCCGCTATGCTCATGGTCCGCTGGTATGGAAACATGCTGCGCACCAACCGGCGCGCCCTGGCGCTCGGGCCGCGCAAGATCGGTTACTTCGTCTGGTGGGCCGTCCTTGATCAACGCATGTCGATGTGGACCTGCCTGATCGGCATCACCAGCGCCCTTATTGCGACGCTGTTGATCTCTCCCTTCACGCTGCTGGTCTATGCCGTCTGGATCCTCGCCTCCCGATACGCGCTGACCCTGTCGCTCCTGTCGGCACGTCGCGAGATCTCGGTGATCACGCCGTTGCTGCTCTACTTCAA
>JARXAQ010000104.1 GCA_029865825.1 Rhizobium sp. | reverse complement strand
CACTGCGCACACTCTACCTTCGGCGCCTGCTCGCCTTGAGACCACTAGCAATTGTCCAAGTGGTCTTCGGCCTGTCTTTGCCTCTGTTGATCGCCCAGCACGTGGTCTCGGCGCGTATGCCGGCTGTGTTCAACGGACCGGAAGGTGACTATATCGGCGTCATTCGCGCCATGTGGAAGGACGGTTTCCTTGGTGTGAAGATGAGCCTCGCGCTCATCGTCGCCTGGGTGCACGGATGTATCGGAATCTATGCCGCGTTCGGCTATCGCCAATGGTTTCCGCGATACGCCCAGTTCCTCTTTGCGCTCGCCATCATTGTGCCGACGCTGGCGCTTGGCGGTGTCTTCGTGACAGGACAAAGGCTTCCGCCGGAAAACGCTGTCGGTGTCGAGGATCTAAGCCGCCCACCAAACGAATTCGAAGTCACTTGGCTTGCATCGACGCCAGTCGACGACCGCGCCATGATTGAGCGCCAACTGTACCAGTTTGTGGCTGCAGCCGCAGCCCTTGTCCTTGTCTTGCGGACAATTCGCTACTTCCGGGAACGCGCGCCCGATCTCGTCATTACCTATGCCCATGGAGCCCTGGTTCATGTGCCTCGAGGCACCAGCGTTCTCGAAGCCAGCCGAACCGGCCATATCGACCATTATTCGGTGTGTGGGGGCAAGGGGCGCTGTTCCACTTGTCGCGTCAGAATCGTAGCGAGCAGCGGCCCGCTACCGCCACCGAGCGCGCTTGAGCTGGCCACGCTTGCCCGCATTCGCGCACCTGCGGATGTCCGGCTGAGTTGCCAGTTTCGACCCGATTACGACGTGCAGGTGGCCCTTCAGCTCGAGCCGCCTGAGGGTGGTGACCGCTTGTCGACACATGCGAACGCGGAAGTCGGCCGCGAAAAAGACGTCCTCGTGATGTTCTCCGATCTGAGAAACTTCACGACCATCGCTGAAAGCCGCCTGCCCTATGATATCGTCTTCCTCCTCAATGCTTACTTCGCAATCCTCGTTCCTGCGATCGAAGCGGCGGGCGGTCGGGTGGACAAATACATCGGCGATGGCGTCATGGCGATTTTCGAGATCGATCGCAACGGTCCTCGCGACGCCTGCCGTCGCGCCCTTGGAGCCGCCGCCAAGATTATTGCCGAGACACAGAATCTCAACAAGCAACTGATGCAGGAGTTCGGTGTCGACCTCGAAGTGGCGATCGGGATCCACTATGGACCGGCGATCCTCGGGTTCGTCGGTTATGGCAAGGTGGCTTCGCTGACGGCCATCGGCGATACCGTGAATGTGGCAAGTCGACTGGAAACGGCGGCAAAACAGTTCAACGTCGCTCTTGCCGTCTCTGAAACCGTGATTCTGCTGGCCGAACTCCCGCATGAAGGTGTCTCGACCCGCCGCGTGCCCCTGAAGGGGCGCCGACTCGACATGACAGTTCTGCTGTTCTCCCCAGAACAAGCCCTGCGCTATATCTGACTATTGTCATAACGGGGAAGTTATCGAGACCCGCCGTAGCGCTCTATGCCCCAAGGGCGGTAAGGCTGTACAATCATATTTGGTCATAACAATCGCATGGAGTTAGCCGGTGAAGGCTCGCAGATTTTTCAGTGTTCTAGGCAGTGCTGCGGTGCTTTTTGTCGGAAGCGCCGTGCTTGCGCAGGATGGTCGCAGCCAGAAACTTTCGGATGGTTTTGATGCCAGCGAATTTTCCCCGGAAGGCGGTCTGTATTATCGCGACAATGCCGAGCAGGCTTCTGGACGCTACGAATTCCAAAACGAGATCAAGCGAAACGGTTCTGGGGCCCTGAAGTTGACCGTGAATCCGCTCTGCGATCCCGGAGATGATGAGTGCAGCGAGCGCGCTGAAATCTGGGAAAAGACACCGCTGCGCGTCCCCTACGATCAAGGTGTCTGGTACGGATTCGCTATGAAAATGGCCAGTCCGATACCTAAGGACGATCATCGGTATCTGATGGCGCAATGGAAGCGGGAAATCGGCCCAGAGGCGGAGGGTGATTTCAGTCCCTACCTGGCCTTGCGCCTCGACAAGGGAAAGATGTTCTTCACCATCGAAACCAATTTTCTGCCCGGCGGCCCTGCGTCGGAATCAGGCAAGTGTCCGGCCGGCACAACGCCTGTGTGGTTCCGGCCCGAAACCCGGCAGATGCGCGCGCTCGCTTCGGCTGGAACAGACTGGACGGAAGGAGATGCGAGCGCGTTCCCGGATTGCACGGACAAGATTTCCGTCGTGTCGCACAATCCGCTACCAACGGTGTCGACGGACTGGGTCGATTTCGCCATCTATTCCCATCCGGATCCGGATGGCAAAGGGCGTATCGAGATATTCGCCGACAAGGTTTGGATCGCAACGGTGAAAGGCCATATCGGTCACGGCGACCATGGCTTGGGAAAGAACCAGTACTTCAAGTTTGGGCCTTACCGGGCAGGTGCGTCCGACATCTGGACCGTCTATTACGATGATTTCCGTCGGTCACCCGATTGCGTCGATGTGCTCGGAGACGAGAAGGCCTGCGCAGCGCTCAATTAAGCGCCTGCGCCTTGTCGAGTTGTCGGCGAATGAACCGGGCGGTTTCAGCGGCGCCGTCGAGGGAAACAGGTAGATGCTCTGGAAATGTCAGGGTCCGGGCCGCAACAATGGCGTCCGCCATCGCCGGCCCATTCAGTCCCTCTTCGCGGACAACTTGGGCTAGCCCCAACGCTTCCAACCTGGCCGCGCGGACTGTCTGCTCTGTTTCTCCACCGGCAGCGAAGGGGACCAGCAGGGAGCGGCACCGTGCGGCCAGCAGGTCACAAACCGTGTTGTAGCCGGCCTGCGAGATTGACAGCGTCGCGCTCCCCAACAGGCGCGGAAAATCCCTTCGGAAGCGGAACAGAGAAACACCCGCATCCGCGCGCGTTTCGAATTGCGCATAATCGGACGCGGGCAGGTTAGGACCGGCAATCACGCACCAGCGCGACTGATCGCGCAAGAGGCGGCGTGCATCGAAAGCTGCCCCGATCAGGGCGGCACCGACGGCACCCCCGCCGGCGGAAATCACCGTGTCGTATTCGTCGGTCGCCGGTTCGGGCTTCTGTGGGGCGACGAGCCCGGTATAGTGCAGCCGATCCGCGATCTCCTGCGTAAGGGCGAAGGTGTCTTCGAGGCGCACGAACTCCGGGGCTCCGTGCACCAGGACGCCGTCAAAATGCGCCTTAATGAGGTCGACCGTTTCACGGTCGCGACCTGGCTTGCGGTTTTCCTGGAGGATGTCGCGGATCGAGCTGAAAAGCAGCGGCTTTGGCGTGGCGGACCGGATCGCCTCTATGAGCGGCAGGAGTTCGAACCGGACCTGCCTGCGTCCGAACGGAAAAGCTTCCAGGATTACCGCGTCGGGGCGCGCCGAATGAAAGGCCTCGAGGAGCTGCCGTGTACGCGCCTCTTCAAAGGCAGCATCGACGGGATGTCCGTCGAGATCAGCGAGAGCGGAAAACCCGCTATTGGAAGCAACAACCGCCGGCAGTTGAATATGCGTGACGCCTTTGCCGGGAAAGCCCTCAACCGGCGCGCCCCCGGTCACGAGTGTCACATCGAACCCGTCTTCCATCAGCGCGCGTGCGATCCGGCTTGCGCGCGCGAGGTGTCCGATACCGAGCAAGTGCTGCACATAGAAAAGCACCTTGCCAGAGGAGGTCGGACGGGAGATGCGAGGCGACATTATTGCGAGTCCCTTTTCGCCCATGCCGATCGAAACAGCCGGTCGAGGTCGTGAATGCTGTCGTGGTAGTCGAAATCACGGCGCACACGCGCCTCTGCGGCGGCACCGAGCCTTCTGCGCAAAGCCGGATCGGTCAATGCGCTGAGAAGTGCCACGGACAGGGCCTGTGGGTCGTCCGGCCCGACCAGAAGAGCGTTCTCGTCGTTGCGAAAAAGTTCCGAGATGCCCGAGACGGTCGTCGATACCGCCATCATCCGCTGGCTCGCCGCTTCGACCAGAACGTTCGGAAGGCCATCGCGATCCCCATCGGCGGTGATGCGACAGGCGAGAGTGAATACATCGGCGTCCCGGTATTGGGAGAGTACATCCTGTTGGTCCATGGATCCCATCCAGGTGATCCTGTCCGAGATGCCAAGGTCGTTTGCGAGCGCCTTGAGGGGGACGAGCTCGTCACCGCCGCCGATATGCGTGTAGTGCCAATGCAAGCGCGCCGGCAGTTTTGCCAGGGCATTCAGGATCGTGTCATACCCCTTCTTCTTGACCGCACGCCCCACACTGAGGATCCGAACGGGATCCGCCGGCTCAGAGCCATCCCGCGAAGATCTTTCGCCGTCGAAATGTGGAAATCGCTCGAGGTCGAGCCCATGGTAGCTGAGATGAACGTTTCCACGCCGGCCGGAAAGACTATTCAGTTTCTCGTAGCCGACAGCCGTGCATGTCACTGCCCAATCAGCACGCTGCAGCTTTTCGGCAAGATCCCAGTCCTTCGAGGTCCAGATATCCTTTGCATGAGCCGAAACGGTCCAGGGCAATCCGCTCATCAGGCTCGCATAATTTGCCACTGAAGCAGGTGTGTGGATGAAATGTGCATGAAGCCAACCTGCATCCTTCGGCCACTCGGCAACCAGCACAGCAGCCTGTCCAAACCGTCGAATCCGATTGCGGGTCACGTCGCGCCTGAGGTCCTTCCAGAATTGGCTCAACGCCTGACGAAACCCCGGCAGTCCCCGGACGGTCCAGAGGGCTTTGACAACCCGCAGCGGTTCCTCATGCAGATATTCGGGAAGGTACTCGACCGTCGCGCTTATCTCGTCGTGGACCGCATGGCGTTTCTTGTCCGTGGGACGGCGCATGGCGACCAGAGCAAGCTCGAAACCAGCTTTTTCCAGCCCGAGAAGCTCCTGCGCAATGAAGGTTTCCGATAGGCGCGGATAGCCCTTGAGCAGCACCAGGATTTTTCTGTTCGGCACCATTGGTCAACCCTGTGCGGACAGAAGCGATGCGTTCTTCTTGTCGGTGAGGTGCTGGTCGACAATCCGGGAAATCGTCGGCAGCCCTTCGAGATGCAGAGCCGAGGGGCTGGCAGACGGCGGGTCGCGCTTCAGAAGGTCCTTGAGAGCCTTGGCAAAGCGCAAGCTATCCGCCGCCTCTTGGGGCGGAAGCATACTGACGAGACCGAGTTCTGACGCGCGGCGTGCCCGGATCAGCTGCTCGAGCCGCGGGTGCGTGCGCGGAACGATCAGTGCCGGTTTGTCGAATGACAAAATTTCGCAATAGGTGTTGTAACCGCCCATGGCGACGACGGCACGGGCACCGGCGATCCTGTCCTCCATGCGGTTGTCGAACTCGATGATCTCGAGCCGCGCGTCGTCTGCTGCCGCTTCGATGAACTGCAGGCGTTGCTCGTTGGGCATATAAGGCCCCAGCACAATCATCGCTTTGATCGTGAGGGACGGATCCGCCTTGTAGGCCGCAATCACGTCGCGCACCAAATCGGCACCATCGCCGCCGCCACCGGTGGTTACGATGAGATACTCTTCGGCCTCCGGCGCCCGTTGCACCGATGCCTTGCGCTGGAGGAAGCCGACGAAGTGCATTTTCTCGCGCACACTGTCCGGCACGTCGAGCCCCGTCAGAGGGTCGTAAAAGTCCGGCGGACCGTACACCCAGATGTCGTCATAGAGCATCCCGATCTTGTGCAAGGTGTCGTTGCGTTTCCACTCGACATCCAGAAGGTGGGGGGCATCCATGACTTCGCGCAGGCCCAGCACCAGTGTCGTACCGCGCATTTTCAGGAAGTGCAGCGTATCTTCGACCTCACCGCGCAAGCCGAGCGGCTCCTTGTCGATGATGAAGATGTCGGGTTCGAACATTTCTGCGGTGTTGCGAATAATCGAGCGCCGCATGGCGATCGTTTCAGCCACGTTGATGTGCTGGTCCATCGACGTGTACTCGCCATTGCGCAGCTTGATGACGCTGGGAATTTTGACGAAGTCAACGCGTGCGCGGTACTCGAAGGCACCGGCAATGGTTGCGCCGGAAATGATCAGGACCTGAAGGCTGCTGTAGTCGGCGACCAGTGAGTGCGCGATGGTCCTGCAGCGCCTCAGGTGTCCGAGGCCGAACGTATCATGGCTGTACATGAGGATGCGAGCTTTGCGCGAACGTCCGGGTGTCATGAAAAAACCTCACTGCAAATTCGCGGGCGTCCTGCAGCGTAGTCGTGCCGGATCCAGGGTGTTGTAGGGTCAGTTATACGGATCTGCGGCATCTCTAAGGCCATCCCCGAGGAAGTTGAACGCCAGAATGACGACGATGACCGGAATTACCGGGAAAAGCAGCCATGGGTAAAGGGCTACGACATTGACGGTCCGTGCTTCCGTGAGCAGAACTCCCCAACTTGTGATCGGCGGTCGCAGGCCGAGACCGAGGAAGCTGAGGGTAGTCTCACCGAGTATCATGCCGGGGATTGTCAGGGTTGCGCTGGCAATCAGGTGCGACATGAAACCCGGGACAAGATGCCTTGCAATGATCCGCGGGCTCTTTGCCCCCATCATTTGGGCGGCGAGGACATAGTCTTCCTCTCGAAGCGCCAAAAGCTTGGAGCGAACGGCGCGAGCAAGACCCGTCCAGTCGAGCAGGCCGAGGATGAACGTGATCCCGAGATAGATGAGGAGCGGCGACCAGTCTGCCGGCATGATCGCGGCCATCGCGAGCCACAGGGGAATACTCGGGATGGACTGCAGAACTTCGGTTACGCGCTGAACCGCCAGATCGAACCATCCACCCCAGTAGCCCGCAAGTCCGCCGATGACGATGCCGAGCACGAAGCTTGTCATCACGCCGAGAAGCCCGATCGTCAGCGATATGCGGGCGCCGTAAAGAATGCGGGACAGGACGTCACGTCCGAGCCTGTCCGTGCCGAGCAGGAAGAATTCGCCATTTTCGGCAGGGCAAACAAGATGGACATTGCCCTCGACGAGCCCCCAGAAGCGATAGTCGTCGCCTCGACAAAAGAAGCGCAGCCGTTGCACATCGGTGGTGTCGTCGGAATACATCCGCCGCAGCGTGTTCATATCGAGCGTCATGTCGCGCCCGTAGACGAATGGCCCGACGAAAGACCCGTCGTGGAAGAAGTGCACTTCCTGCGGTGGTGCGTAGATGTTGTCCACGTTGCGGGTGTGGACGTTGTAGGGCGCCAGAAACTCCACGATGATGATCATCAGGTAGGCGGCGAGCAGAAGAATGCCGGAAATCAGCGCCAGTTTGTGCCGGCGAAAGCGCCACCAAGTCAATCTGAGCTGCGACGCGTGTCCGCTCGCCTTGTCGTTGTCCGCTTCCACGAGATAGGGGTCGAAGGGTGCGCTGGAAACGAAGTGGGGGGTAGCGTTGGTCGTATCGGTCCGCTCGCTCATTTCGTTCGCCCTCCCTGCAGACGAATACGCGGATCGAGGATGGCCAGGGCGATGTCGGAAACCAGCACACCGATGACGGTCAATATGGCCAGGAACATTAGGAAGGAGCCTGCGAGATACATGTCCTGGTTCTGCAATGCGCGGATCAGCATGGGTCCGGTGGTTTCGAGCGACAGAACGACGGCAGTGATCTCCGCACCCGAAATGATCGAGGGCAGAATGGAGCCGATGTCGGAGATGAAGAAGTTGAGCGACATGCGGAATGGATATTTGATCAGGGTCCGAAACGGGTGGAGACCCTTCGCCCGCGCCGTCATGACATACTGCTTGTGCAACTCGTCCATCAGGTTGGCCCGCACCCGGCGCACCATGCCGGCCGTTCCAGCGGTGCTGATGATCAGGACAGGAACCCACAGATGTTCAAGGATCGACTTGAACTTGGCGAGGCTCATGGGTTCGTTGATGTAGCTGGGGTCCATCAGATGTCCGATGGAGGTTCCGAACCAGATATTGGCGAAATACATCATGACCAGAGCCAGGATGAAGTTCGGCACGGCAATGCCCATCAGGCCCAGCAAGGTGAATCCATAGTCACCCCAGCTGTACTTATGGGTCGCGGAATAGATGCCGATCGGAAATGCAATCAGCCATGTGATGGTAATGGTGACGGTTGAAACGAGCACGGTCAGCCAGACGCGGTCGCCAACCACGTCCGCGACGGGCAGTCGGTATTCGAACGAATAGCCGAAATCCCCCATGGCGAAGTTGGTCACCCAGTCGACGTAACGCAGCGGAGCCGGCTTGTCGAAGCCATAGCGAGCCCGAAGGTCGTCGATCTCCTGCATGTCTGCTTTTTCGCCAATGGCGCGCAATTCCTCGATATGGCTCTCGAAGAAATCGCCCGGCGGCAGTTCGATGATCGTGAAAACGAGGACCGAGATCATGAACAGGGTCGGCACCATCATCGCGATGCGCCAAAGGACGTAGCGCAACATCTCAGGTGTCTCCTTCGAACCAGAATGTATCCGGCATGTAGACGCCCAGATAGGATGTGGGATCAAAGCCGAACAAGGCCTTCTGCGGCACGTTGCGCAGTCGGCGATTCTTGACCACGGGTTGCATCACGGAGTTCACGATGCCGATGGTGAACACCTGTTGCGTGAAGAGATCCAGCATTTGGTGCCATATCGCGGCGCGTGCATCGGGTGTGTCGGCGAGGCGCCAGCGATGAAACAGATCGAGAAGCATCTGGGCTTCCTCGATTTCGGGCGGACGACCATCGCCCCCCCCAGAAAGCTCGTGCAGCCCCCACAGCGGCCACTGGATTTGGTCATTGCTGGTCGGCGCCAGTTCCCGGGGCGACATGTCGGCTGTCGGAACGCCGTTGTCCAAACCCCACCACAACGCCATGATTGTCTCGCCGTTCATGATGCGCTGTCGGAAAAGTTCACGATGGGCGACATGGGTGAAGATCCGGAAACCGATGCGCCAGAAATAGTCGGTCACGAGTTCCAGAACATCTGTCTCGTAACTTGTTTCCGCAGTCGTCTCGATGATCAAGTTGCACAACCGACCATCCGGGAGCAGGCGTTGGCCGCGCGGGCTTTCCCGCTTCAGCCCGGCCTCGTCCAGCAGCGCGTTCGCCTGGTCCACATCAAAGGCGGCCCAGGCATCTCGATAGCGCGGCTTGAACAGCGGACTTTCCGGCAGCACTGTGTTCGAACTCGGCTGACCGAGGCCGAAAAACACCGCTTTGTTGATCTCGTCGCGGTCGATGGCGAGCGACAGGGCGCGGCGCACGCGCACGTCGCGAAACACGTTGCGCCAGATCAGGTCCGTGCAATTGAGATTGGGAATGAGTGCGGTCCGCGCTCCTTGTGTGCGCTTCCAAAGATCGACCTCGATCACCCCGCGCTCTTCGGCCCCCTTCAGGAAGGTATAGTCCGAGAAATCGATGTTGTTGAGTTGAAGGTCGCTTTCCCCAGCGGCTGTCTTTGCGGAGATCAGGTCGCCTGAGCCGACACTGAGTGTGACTTTGTCGACATAGGGCAGCTGTTGACCATTCTGGTCGACCCTGTGGAAATAGGGATTACGCTCGAAGACGAAGTAGCCGGAAGGTGGCGCAATCGTGTTGCGCCAGGGGTCGAGAGTCGGCAAGTCCGGATTTTCTGGTCGGGCCGAGCGCGACATCTTCTGATGCAACGATACCCAGTCTTCCACATTCTCCTGCGCGATCAGCTCGGCCAGCTTTTCAGGTGTCTGATATGCGGGATGAAACTGCTTCATGTAGGCGGCTGGCTGCATCAGCCGGGTTGCCACCGGGGAAGCCAATTCGGCCAGAAAATCGGGGTTCGGGTCTTGCCAGGCGTAGCGGACGGTCACTGCATCCAGCACCTCGAAGACAGGTTCCTTGTCAGCGACGCGCAGCACGTTCGGCATGCCACCTTTGTGCAGTTCCTTGTTGTGGAACATGTCCTCCCACACATAGCGGAAATCCTCGGCCGTGAACGGACTGCCGTCAGACCACCGGTGGCCGGGTCGAAGGTGGAGCGTGAAGACCCGATCCCGTTCCACCTCGAAGGCGCGGAGGATATCCGGCTGGAAGTTGAAATCGCGGTCGAAGCCGATGAGGCGACAGTAGCTGTAGATCGGCATGTAGCGAATATCTCGCTGATTGCCGACGAGAATGCGCATGGTTCCGCCTGTCCGACCGGGAGCGAGACCGGACTCTGACAGCGGGATCACGCGAGGGACCTGCGGTAGGCGCTCGCTCATCGGAGGCAGCGCGCCTGAGCGCACCGCGTCACGCAGTGTCTCGGGCTCGTTGTCGAGCGAGGCTGCGAAGATTGGGCGGGCTAAAGTGGACGCTGCCATCAGCGCAAGAACCGAGCGGCGAGTGATCATGGCTTCAGCTCCCGGGCATCTGCTGTGCGTCGGGCCAGGACGAAGTGCTCGCCCCCGAGGTCGACATGGGCCAGTTCGTCCGGATCACCGTCGTCGAGAAACTGTCTGCCCCAACTGCCTTTCGCCGAGGTCGAAGTCTCGCCTGCACGGTCGAAATCGATCGGGCGGTCCAGATCAGGCGAGGGAACCGCCGCAATCAGCTTTCGGGTATAGGGGTGGATGGGATTGCGCATGATGACGTCGCAAGGGGCAATCTCGACAATCCGTCCCGCATACATCACGGCAACCCTGTCTGCCATGTAGTTCACCACCGCGAGGTTGTGGGATATGAAGATATAGGTGAGCCCGAGTTCCGCCCGCAGATCCTTGAGCAGATTGAGCACCTGCGCCTGCACGGACACATCGAGGGCAGACACGGGTTCGTCGCAAATCAGAAGATCGGGACTGAGCGCCAGAGCCCGGGCAATGCCGATGCGCTGCCGCTGGCCACCGGAAAAACTGTGCGGATAGCGGCCGAGCGCCGATCCGGGTAGGCCGACGGATTCGATCAGTCTCTTGGAGAGTGCAACGCGCTGGCGCGCATCCCCATATCCGTGAATTTCCAGTGGTTCGCCGATGATGCCACGCACGGTCATGCGCGGTGACAGGGATGAGACGGGGTCCTGGAAGACCATTTGGATCGAAGAGCGCAGATTTTGCAGGGCTTGGCCGCTGGCCTGGAGCACGTCGACAGGCCCATCCGCACTGTCGAAGATGGCTTCCCCTCGGTCCGCCGTGACGCCGCGCATGAGGATCTTGCTGAGGGTGGTCTTGCCGCAGCCGCTCTCCCCGACGAGGCCGAGCGTTTCCCCGCGCCGGACGTCGAAGGAAACGTCATGCACGGCCCGGGTCGGAGGCAAGGCTTTACTGAAAAAGCCGTTGGAGCCTTTCGGCTGGTAAGTCTTCGTGATGTTTCGGACCGACAGGAGGATGTCAGATGTGCCCGCCGCAGGGCGGGTGCGGGTGCCGAGCAGGCCCTCAGCATGGACCTCGATCTCCCGCAAGGGTTTCAACCGCTCGTCGCGGTCCATATCGAAGTCCGGCACGGCGGCCATGAGGCCTCGGGTATAGGCGTGCTGCGGATCACGGAATATTTGCTCGACGCTCCCCGATTCCATCACCTCCCCGCGATACATCACGACGACCTCGTCGGCCATGGATGCAACGACGCCGAGGTCGTGGGTGATCAAGAGGATCGCCATGCCGAGCTTTGATTGGAGTTCCTTGAGAAGCTTGAGGATCTGCGCTTGGATCGTGACATCGAGCGCGGTCGTCGGCTCGTCGGCGATCAAAAGGGCCGGGCGACCGATCAGGGCCATGGCGATCATGGCGCGCTGCCGCATGCCGCCGGAAAGCTCGAACGGATACATGTCAAAGATGCGCGACGGATTCTCGAACCCAACCAGGCTCAGCATGTCTTCTGTTTCTTGCCGGCGCTCTCTGACTGAGAGAGCAGAATGGATCCGCAGCACTTCCTCAATCTGGTTGCCGATGGTGTGCAGCGGCGAGAAGGATGTCATCGGCTCCTGGAAGATCATGCCGATGCGGTGGCCGCGGATCTGGCGTATCCGGCGCCCGTCGCGCGGCAGGGCGATCAGATCGACTGGCTCGTCGCCTTCAGTATCGGTGAATACGGCTCTACCGGAAATGCGCGCGTAGTCGGACTCGATGCCCATGATGGCACGGCCGAGAGCCGATTTTCCGGACCCGGATTCCCCGACAAGCGCGGTCACGCGGCCTGGCGCCACCCGCATCGATAGCGAGCGCACGGCCTCGATACTGCCGTTCATCAGGGGAAAGGAAACACTGAGCGTTTCCACGAAAAGCAAGTCAGTGCCGACGACCATGAACCAATTACGCCCCCGGGATGCCAATGATGTCCAAGTATACGATCTTCCAATCGGTTCTTCCTTCGACGGCTGTACCGTAACCACCTCGTCGCGGGCTGTCCATCGCGAAGATGACCGTGTGCGTGTGCTTCTTGGGCTTGCGAGGTGACAAGCTTTGCCGTTAGAAAACTGGGAGTTATCACCGCCGGAGGCTGGACTTGACCGAGACGGACAATCCGCGCGCGCGCGCCCGGGCGATCATCGAGCGTTGCATCGCGCAGGCCCGAGCGGGCGATCTGGACGGTGCCCAGCGTGAGCTCGATGCACTCGTGGCCGACAAGGCGCTCGTCTCGCGGGCAGAACTCGGGCCGCCGACCGTGCTCGGGCTGCCCCGCAAACTGCATTCCGCCAACCTGAAGCTCGCCAAGATTGCGGGCGACCGCCTGAGGATTACGGGCCTGCAATTCACGCTCGTGCCGGATCCGGCGGTGATGGCGGCGGTCGGCCAGTACAGTGGTCCGGAGCGGCGGCTCATCGCGCGGTTGGCTGGCGCGGCCGTGCCCCGGATCCTGCATCAGGTGTGGATCGGCGACTTGCCAAAGCCTCCGGCAGTTGCGGCTTGGCGCAAGCATTGCGCAGCGCATGCCATGGAATATCGGCTTTGGGATATGGCTGCGCTCGAGGCC
>JARXAQ010000101.1 GCA_029865825.1 Rhizobium sp. | reverse complement strand
CTCGTCGACGGATTCGACTTCCATGGTCGCCTTGTCGGTCTCGATCTCGCAGAGAACGTCGCCGGACGAAACCTTGTCGCCTTCCTTGACCAGCCACTTGGCGAGGTTACCCTCTTCCATGGTCGGCGAAAGGGCTGGCATGGTGATGTTGATAGGCATCTCTTCACCCTCCCTTATTTGTAGCAGACGGTCTTCACCGCCTGGACCACTTCGCCGACATTCGGCAGAGCGAGCTTTTCGAGATTCGCCGCGTAAGGCATCGGAACGTCCTTGCCGGCGATCGTCAGGATCGGCGCATCGAGATAGTCGAAGGCCTGCTGCATGACGCGAGTGGCGATTTCGGTACCGACGGAGGACTGCGGGAAGCCTTCCTCGACAGTGACCAGACGGCCGGTCTTTTTCACCGATTCAATCACCGCCGGCAGGTCCATCGGACGGATGGTGCGCAGATCGATCAGTTCGACGTCGATGCCTTCCTTCTCCAGTTCGGCGATTGCCTTGACCGAATAGGTCATGCCGATGCCGAAGGAAACAATCGTCACATCCTTGCCGGTCTTGTGGATGCGCGCCTTGCCGATCGGCAGGACAAAGTCATCCATCTTCGGCACCTCGAAGGAGTGGCCGTAGAGAATTTCATTTTCCAGGAAGATGACCGGGTTCGGATCGCGAATGGCAGCCTTGAGCAGACCCTTGGCATCGGCCGCCGTATACGGCATGACGACCTTCAGCCCCGGGATCTGGCTGTACCAGGCCGCATAGTCCTGGCTGTGCTGTGCGCCAACGCGGGCAGCAGCCCCGTTCGGACCACGGAAGACGATCGGTGCACCCATCTGGCCGCCGGACATATAAAGCGTCTTGGCAGCCGAGTTGATGATGTGGTCAATCGCCTGCATGGCGAAGTTGAAGGTCATGAACTCGACGATCGGCTTCAGGCCGGCCATCGCCGCACCAACGCCGAGACCGGCAAAGCCATGCTCGGTGATCGGGGTGTCGACGACGCGCTTGGCGCCGAATTCCTGCAGCAGCCCCTGCGTGATCTTGTAGGCGCCCTGGTATTCTGCGACTTCCTCACCCATGACGAAGACGTCCGGATCGGCGCGCATTTCCTCGGCCATGGCTTCGCGCAGCGCTTCACGCACCGTCATCGTCACCATCTCGGTGCCGGCCGGAACGTCCGGATCGGCTGCGACTTCAACCTTCGGAGCAGCCGGAACGGCGGCAGCAGCAGGCGCTTCGGCTGCCGGTGCGGATACTGGCTCGGCGGCAGCAGGTGCCGCCTTCGGAGCAGGTGCCGCATCGGCGCTTTCGCCATCCTGCAGCAGAACCGCGATCGGCGTGTTGACCTTGACGTTTTCGGTGCCGGCGGCAATCAGCAGCTTGCCGAGCACGCCTTCATCGACGGCTTCCACTTCCATGGTCGCCTTGTCTGTCTCGATCTCGGCGATCACGTCGCCGGACTTCACTGTGTCGCCTTCCTGCTTGATCCACTTGGAAAGCGTGCCTTCCTCCATCGTCGGAGAAAGGGCGGGCATCAGAATTTCGATCGGCATGGGTTCCCTCTCCCGATTACAGAAGAATGTCGGTGTAGAGCTCGGAAACATCCGGCTCCGGATCGGCCTGGGCAAAATCAGCACTGTCCGCAACAATGTCGCGCACATCCTTGTCGATTGCCTTCAGCTGATCTTCTGAGGCCCAGCCGTTCTCCAGGAGACGCGCCTTGACCTGTTCGATCGGATCCTGCTCCGACCGCATCTTCTGCACTTCTTCCTTGGAACGATACTTTGCCGGGTCGGACATCGAATGGCCGCGATAGCGGTAGGTCAGCATCTCAAGAATGATCGGACCCTTGCCGGAACGGCAATGTTCGAGGGCTCCATCCGCTGCAGCCTTCACCGCGCGCACATCCATGCCGTCGACCTGAATGCCTGGAATGCCAAAGCCGGAACCACGAAGCGAGTAGTTCGACTGCGCCGTCGCACGGGCCGTCGACGTACCCATGGCGTACCGATTGTTCTCGACGATGTAGATGATCGGCAACTGCCAAAGGGCAGCCATATTGAAGCTCTCGTAGACCTGGCCCTGATTCGCAGCGCCGTCGCCGAAATAGGCGACCGCGACATTGTCATTGCCGCGATACTTGTTGGCGAAAGCGAGACCCGTGCCGAGCGAAACCTGTGCACCGACAATACCGTGGCCGCCATAGAAATGCTTCTCTTTCGAGAACATGTGCATGGAGCCGCCCTTGCCCTTCGACAAGCCGCTGCGCCGACCCGTCAACTCAGCCATAACGCCGCGCGCACTGAGGCCCGCTGCCAGCATATGGCCGTGGTCACGATAGGCCGTAATGACTTGATCACCCTCTTTTTGGGCCATCTGCATACCGACGACAACCGCTTCTTGACCGATATAAAGGTGACAGAAGCCGCCGATGAAGCCCATGCCGTAGAGCTGGCCGGCCTTTTCCTCAAACCGGCGGATCAAAAGCATTTCACGATAGGCGTGAAGCTCCTCGTCCGAGCCGAATTCGGGCGCGTTCTTTCCGGTAAATTCCTTGCCGACCGACTTGGCGGAAGACCTCCGACCGTTCGCAGCTGCTGGCTTGCGAGACGCCATGCATCCCTCCCATGGGTTATTATGGTCTAAAGTTGGGCACAGAATAGGGAAGAAAGCAGATCACCGCAATGCCAGAAATGCATAGGTCGTATTCACCCTAAGCAACTGATCTGCAATCACAATTTCGAATTAACCAGATCTTGGTTTATCAGAAATAGGTGTTGAATATCACGATTTCATCGGGACGCGACATATTCAGCTGGTAACGCGCCTTTTCGTCGATGATATCCTCGTCGAGCGAGCCATCGCTGAGCAGGCTCACTTCCTTCTCCAGCTGCATACGCTGCTTAACCAGCTTATCGAGTTCGGCGCTTCTGGCGACCTGCAGACGATCAAACTGCTGCCCGGCCTTCAGGCCGTAGTCGCCATGAACGGAATGGTAGCCGAAATAGGAAAGGAAGGCGATGGTGACGGCAGGAAGGGCGAAACGGCCATATTTCTTTTTCTTGTGATGTCTGGTCCACATGCCGACAACCGCCTTACAACGCATGACTTTCCGTCAAACTAGCGGCGATGTCTTAACCGATCGTTGACCGCGAAGGGCAGCGAATGAAAAGCCCGCGCCGGAGGACCGGCGCGGGCTTGAATTTCAGGTCGGATGACTGCGATCAGCCGCGCAGGATTGAGGATCCAGCGTAAACCGCCTGCGGACCGAGCTCTTCCTCGATGCGGATGAGCTGGTTGTATTTGGCGGTGCGGTCCGAGCGGGCGAGCGAGCCAGTCTTGATCTGACCGCAGTTGGTGGCGACCGAGAGATCGGCGATCGTCGAATCCTCGGTTTCGCCCGAGCGGTGCGACATCACGGCCGTGTAGGCTGCGCGGTGCGCGGTCGAGACGGCGTCGAGGGTTTCCGACAGCGAGCCGATCTGGTTGACCTTGACGAGGATCGAATTGGCAACGCCCATCTTGATGCCGTCGCGCAGGCGCGCCGAGTTGGTGACGAAGAGATCGTCGCCAACGAGCTGGATCTTCTTGCCGACCTTGTCGGTCAGCGACTTCCAGCCGTCCCAGTCGTCTTCGGCCATGCCGTCTTCGATCGAGAAGATCGGGTACTTGGCAGCCAGTTCAGCGAGGTATTCCGCCATGGCTTCCGGCTCGAGCGTGCGGCCTTCGCCTTCGAGGACATACTTGCCGTCCTTGAAGAATTCGGTCGAGGCGCAATCGAGGGCAATGTGCATGTCTTCGCCTGGGCGGTAGCCAGCCTTCTCGATCGACTTCATGATGAAGTCGAGGGCAGCGGGTGCCGATGCGAGACCGGGTGCGAAGCCGCCTTCGTCACCGACGTTCGTGTTGTGACCGTCGGCGGCAAGCTGCTTCTTCAGCGTGTGGAAGACTTCCGAACCCATGCGAACGGCGTCGCGGATGGTTTCGGCACCGACCGGCACGATCATGAATTCCTGGAAATCGATCGGGTTGTCGGCATGGGCGCCACCGTTGATGATGTTCATCATCGGAACCGGCAGAACATGGGCGTTCGGGCCGCCGACATAGCGGTAAAGCGGCAGGCCGGCCGACTGGGCGGCAGCCTTGGCGATGGCGAGCGAGACGCCGAGGATGGCGTTGGCGCCGAGGCGGGCCTTGTTCGGCGTGCCGTCGAGCGCGATCATCAGATTGTCGATCTGGATCTGGTTCTCGGCTTCGTGGCCGCCAATCGCATCATAGATCTCGCCGTTGACGGCTTCGACAGCCTTTTCGACACCCTTGCCGAGGTAACGCGAGCCACCGTCGCGCAGTTCGACGGCTTCATGCGCGCCGGTCGAGGCGCCCGAGGGAACCGCGGCGCGGCCGAAGCTGCCGTCCTCGAGATAGACGTCGACCTCAACGGTCGGGTTGCCACGGCTGTCGAGAATCTCGCGGCCGATGATGTCGGTAATGGCGGTCATGTTCGCTCCCTGTAGACGGAATTTGGACAAGGCTCGGCGGCCGATCACCCTGGCTTTACGCCTTCGGACCTGCCTGTGAGTCACCTTGTCTTATCCGATGATCCGGAAAATACAATGACGGATTGGACGCGGGATGAACGAAAATCTAATCGATTTAAACAAGCAATCCCGGCGCTTCATCGGCTTCAACCGATTGAAGCGCCGGGAAAGCGGGTCAATTGGCCTTGGCGATGTCGTCGAAAGCGATCAGTTTTTCGAGCAGACGGCGCATGTTGTCGATCTGAACCATGTTCGGACCATCGGACGGGGCATTGTCCGGATCCTGGTGGGTCTCGACAAACAGACCACCGACGCCGACGGCGACAGCCGCACGGGCCAGCGTTTCGACGAATTCGCGCTGGCCGCCGGAGGAACCGCCCTGCCCGCCCGGCTGCTGCACCGAATGGGTCGCATCAAAGACGACAGGCGCTCCCATGGCCGCCATGATCGGCAGCGAACGCATATCGGAAACGAGCGTGTTGTAGCCGAAGGAGGCGCCACGTTCGCAGAGCAGAACATTCGGGTTGCCGCTGGCATTTAGCTTGTTCAGGACGTTCTTCATGTCCCAAGGGGCGAGGAACTGGCCTTTTTTGACGTTCACCACGCGGCCGGTCTTGGCTGCCGCGACCAGAAGATCGGTCTGACGGCAGAGGAAGGCCGGGATCTGCAGAACATCGACCGTCGGGGCGACCGCTGCGCACTGTTCTTCGGTGTGAATGTCGGTCAGGACCGGGATGCCATATTCCTTCTTGATGTCGGCAAAGACTTCCATCGCCTTTTCAAGGCCGATGCCGCGCTCCGCAGACAGCGAGGTGCGGTTCGCCTTGTCGAAGGAGGATTTGTAGACGAGGCCCAGCCCGAGTTCGCGGCAGAGTTCCACCAGACGGCCGGCGATCATGAAAGCATGCTCGCGGCTTTCCATCTGGCACGGGCCGGCAATCAGGGCGAAACGGCCCTTCTGCGAAAAAACGGCCTTGCCTTCGCCTTCACCGACGACGACTTCGGAATTGGTCACAATGCTCATTTCAACTCCTCGAAGGCAAAGGCAACACCCTGGCCTGGCTGCGGCGCCACAACGAGGCGGGCACCGATTGTTTGATAGGCGATGCCATTAGCAGCGAGGCAGGCCGAAGTCACCTTCAGATCGGCGGTCGCCAGCACAACCGCCGCACCGACCAGGCCACGTTCCAAACCTGCGGCGCGCCCACCGTAGTGGGCGAGGAAACCGTCGGGTGTCAGGACGTCCACGGTTGCGTTGGCCGTGGCAATAGAAAGGCCGAAGGAATGGGCGGTCACGTCGCGCTGCCCGAGAACCGTTTCCAGAAGGTACTGGAAATCGCTCGGATTGCCTTCGGTGAGAACGATGCGGGCAAGGCCTGCCGCGCCATTGGCGTGAACGAGAAGCGCGCCTCGATCGACGGGCAGCGGGTTTAGGCGTTCGCACGAAAATGCAAAGAAATCCGGAGCGCGAAGATCTGCCGCAAAGGCAAGCCGGAAGGATCCCTCCGCCGCGCGTCCGTCGGGGAAGACGAATTGGCGCGAAAACCGGAGCAGACCGCCACCCGTGAAACCTTCTTCGATGAAACGGGCGTGGTCGGCCTCGGCACCCCCCGATTTCACCACCAGCGCCGAAAGGCCCTCACCTCGGCGAAAACGAAATGCCTGGTTGCGGGCGACAAAGACATTGCCGGTGCGCGCCGCTTCCAGGCACTCTTCGCGGCTGCCGACGGCCAGCGGCTCGAGGTAGGTGTCGTCGGCGAAGAAGACACAGGCGTTTTTCGTGCCGAAGGGATGGCTGGCGTCTGCGGCGACAGTGAAGCCGAGTTGGCTGAGCCGCTCGCGTGCGGTGTCAAGGCTGCTCACCGGCAGCACGAGATGATCGACGGCGCTAGGCGAAGGGACGGTTTGCGTCATGGAGGCTCTCTTTCTTCGGAGCGGAGTTAAGCACGATCCGACTGTTTTGTAAGAGCCTCGATCGCCGCCCGCAGCGCATCGATCTCGGTCCGGGTGTCGCGCAATTCCTTCAGCACCTGCTCGTCGATCTTGTGATGCAGGGCCAGGACCTCGATTTCGGCCTTGAGGTTGATCTCGTAATCCTTGGCCGCCATGAAACGATCCCGCTCCGCCTGACGGTTCT
>JARXAQ010000346.1 GCA_029865825.1 Rhizobium sp. | reverse complement strand
TCTTGATGAAGCTGCAGGCCGAGACCGGCATGGGCCTCATCATGATCACCCACGACATGGGCGTGGTGGCCGAGACCGCCGACCGCGTCATCGTCCAGTACAAGGGAAAGAAGATGGAGGAAGCCGACGTGCTCTCGCTCTTCGAAAACCCGAAAAACCCCTATACCCGTGCGCTGCTTTCGGCCCTGCCGGAAAATGCCACCGGCGACCGCCTGACCACGGTCTCCGACTTCCTGGCTGCCGCTGAAACGGGAGGTGCCGCATGACCACAGAAACACAAACCCCGATGCTCGAGATCCGCGACGTCAGGCGCGACTACCGTGTGCCGCAGGGCATGTTCAAGCAGGACAAGATCGTCCATGCGGTCAAGGGCGTCTCCTTTAAGCTCGGCAAGGGCAAGACGCTCGCCATCGTCGGCGAAAGCGGCTGCGGCAAGTCCACACGTGCCCGCATCCTGACCTACATCGACGAACCGACGGGCGGAGAGCTCCTGATCGACGGCCAGAAGGTCGACTTGCGTCCTGGCCATCTGACCGCCGACATGCGCCAGAAGGTGCAGATCGTCTTCCAGAACCCCTATGGCTCGCTCAACCCGCGCCAGAAGATCGGTGACGTGCTGGGCGAACCGCTGCTGATCAACACCAAGATGAGCGATGCCGAGCGGCGCGAGCGGGCAACCGAGATGCTGATCAAGGTCGGCCTCGGTCCCGAGCATTACAACCGCTATCCGCACATGTTTTCCGGCGGCCAGCGCCAGCGCATCGCAATCGCCCGGGCCCTGATGCTCAATCCGAAGCTGCTCGTCCTCGACGAGCCGGTGTCTGCACTCGACCTCTCGGTCCAGGCCCAGGTGCTGAACCTGCTTTCGGATCTGCAGGAAGAGTTCGGCCTAACTTACGTCTTCATCAGCCATGACCTTTCGGTCGTGCGCTACATCGCCGACGAGGTGATGGTGATGTATTACGGCGAGGCCGTTGAATACGGCACGCGCGAGGCGGTCTTCTCCGATCCGCAACATGCCTATACACGCACGCTCTTTGCCGCGACCCCGAAGGCGGATGTCGAGTCGATCCGGGCGCGCATGGCGAAACGCGGCAAGAGTGCTGCCGTGGCCGGCTGAGGCTGGCTTAAGATTCGATGGAATAGGGAAGGGGGCGCTTATGGCGCCCCTTTTCTCATTCCGGCAAGTAGCCGTAGCTGATCTTCGGGCTGTCGAAGACCATCGTCGAGCGGATCGTCTTGATTTCCGCCAGCCGGTCGAATTCCTGCCAGATCAGCCGTTTGAAATCGGCCATGTCCCGAACCGAGATCTTAAGGAGAAAATCGAAATCGCCGGCAACCGCATGGATCTCGATGACTTCGGCGAGCTTGCCCACATGCTCTATGAATCGTTCCCCGACCTGCGGTGTGGTGCGGTCGAGGGTGATCTCGACGAACGCCTGCAGTCCGAGCCCGACCCGGGCCGCTTCGATCACGACTTTCCGGCAGATCACGCCAGCGGCGTAGAGACGCGCCAGCCGCCGGGAGAGGGGAGCGGCCGTCAATCCCACCCGATCGGCGAGCTCGGCATTGCTGAGATCGGCGTCTTGCACCAGCAAGGTGATGATGCGCCGATCGATCCGGTCAAAGTTGAAGCTGGAAACGTCGCTCATATCATCCATTCCCGTAAATATGCGCAAGCATTGTTCACCAAACACTGCAACTGCGCAATCCACTGCAAGTCCAGGCCGGGGCCGCCCTGAATTGCGCAGAGACTTTGCGCGTGAAACTTGCTATCTCTCTGCCATCTCAACACACTGGCCAAGGTCCATCATGTTCGACAAGCTCGCCTCCCAGCCGAACGACCCGTTGCTGGCCCTGATCGGGCTCTACAATGCAGATATGCGCGCCGACAAGATCGACCTCGGCGTTGGCGTTTATCGCGACGATTTGGGAAACACGCCCGTGCTGCGTTCGGTCAAGGCGGCCGAAAAAATGCTGCTGGAAACGCAATCGAGCAAGTCTTATGTGGCGCCGGAAGGCGACCGCGTCTTTCTCGACCTGCTTTGGGATCTCGTGGGTGGGAAGCAGACGGGCAAGTTTGCTGCCGGCGTCCAGACACCCGGCGGATCCGGTGCACTGCGTCTCGCCTCCGACCTGATCGCAAAAGCCGGCACAGGCCGCCTCCATCTCGGTCTGCCGAGCTGGCCGAACCATGCCGGCATATTCGGTGCGACCGGTCTCAACGTCGAAACCCATGCCTATTTTGACGTGCCGACCCAGGAAGTGCGCTTCTCCAGCGTGATGAAGGCGTTCACCGACGCCCAGCGCGGCGATGCAGTGCTTATCCATGCCAGCTGCCACAATCCGACTGGAGCGGGTTTCACGCCTTCGCAATGGGAAGAGCTGGCCGGAGTTATCGCCGAGCGCCGGCTGATCCCGTTGATCGATTCGGCTTATCAGGGGTTCGGGGCCGGCATCGAAGAGGACGTGGCCGGCCTTCGCACGCTGATCAAGGCGGCCCCCGAAGCCCTCGTTGCCGTCTCCTGTTCAAAATCCTTCGGTATCTATCGTGAGCGTACCGGCGCGATCTTCGCGGTCGCCGACACGCAATCCGCAGCCGACACCGCACGGTCCAATCTCGTGACCATGGCCCGCACCAGCTATTCCATGCCGCCAGATCATGGTGCGGCCGTCGTGCGCACGATCCTCTCCAGTGAGGCTTTGCGCCAAGATTGGGTCGACGAACTGAACGCCATGCGTGATCGCCTCAATGGCCTGCGCCGTGAGTTGGCGGTCGCCCTGACCGACAGCTGGCAACTCGCACCGCAGATCGCCGAGCAGCAGGGCATGTTCTCGCTTCTGCCGTTGAAGGAAGCGGATGTTCTCGCATTGCGCAACAAGCACGGTATCTACATGCCGACCTCAGGCCGCATCAATATCGCCGGGCTGAAAAGCGCCGACATCGACCGTGTCGCCACCGTGCTGAAACCGCTGCTCGGGTAAGATCATGACCACGAAGACTGTAACCATCGAGGCGAGCGCCGAGCGGCACCGCCTGTATGAAGACGTGCTCGCGATGATTTCCGGCACAATGTTCGTCTCGCTCGGCACGCTGATCTATATCAAGACCATGCTGACGGTGGGTTCCACCGCCGGCCTGGCGCTGCTTCTGTC
This sequence comes from Rhizobium sp., assembly GCA_029865825.1. Taxonomy (GTDB): domain Bacteria; phylum Pseudomonadota; class Alphaproteobacteria; order Rhizobiales; family Rhizobiaceae; genus Allorhizobium. The sequence goes on along the minus strand of JARXAQ010000346.1, from coordinate 22,896 downwards.
CTATGGCAGCGGATGGGGCTTCGGGCTGATCTTCTTCCTGATCAACCTTCCCTTCTACATTCTGGCCGTCAAACGCATGGGTTGGGCCTTCACGCTTCGCACCTTTACCGCCGTGGCCATGGTTTCGCTCCTGTCGAAGTTCAACAGCCTGTGGATCGATTTCTCCCATCTCGATCCGCTCTATGCGACCGTGATTGGCGGCGGATTGATCGGAACCGGGCTGTTGATGCTGTTTCGCCACCGGACAGGCCTCGGCGGCATCAATATCCTGGCCATGTATCTGCAGGAGAAGATCGGGCTGCGCGCCGGGTATTTCCAGCTCGGCATCGACCTCTCAATCCTGGCCGCCGCCTATTTCATCCTGCCGGCCGACCGGCTGGCGCTGTCGGTTCTGGGCGCCGCGATCACCAACCTGATCCTCGCCATCAACCACAAGCCCGGGCGTTATATGGGGCTGAGCTGAGTCGAGCGCTTTGCTCAAGAGTTCACCCTAGCGCCGCATCCACGATTACCATCGGGCGCCCCTGGGTACAGGCCTCGACCCGCGCCTCGACATGATAGACGTCTCGGAGCAGGGTAGGGGTTATCACGTCGAGGGTTGCCCCACTCACCACCAACCGGCCGTCGGCAACCACGAGTGCGTGGTCGCAATAGCGAAGCGCGTGGTTCAGATCGTGCAGGGCGATCAGGACGGCAATGCCGGTCTCTTGGGCGAGCTTGTGCATGAACTGCAGCACCTCGATCTGGCGGAAGAGATCAAGTGCCGAGGTCGGCTCGTCCATCAGCAGGATTTCCGGCTTGCGCACCAGGGCCTGCGCAATCGCCACCAGCTGGCGCTGGCCGCCGGACAACTCACCGAGGTCACGAAATGCCAGATCCGAAATCCTGAGCGCATGCAGGATCCGGTCAATCTCGACCAGTTCATCATCGGCAACCGACCAGCCAGAGCCCTGCTTCGAGGCTAGCAGAACGCTCTCATACACCGTCAGCACGGCATTGGCGCCGGTGTCCTGCGGCATGTAACAGATTGGCCGCAGGCTCTCCTCGCCGCTCACATGGACCACGCCGTCGCCTTTCAACAGTCCGGCGATCCGCTTGAACAGCGTCGATTTTCCGGCGGCATTCGGACCGATTACGGCGGTCAGAGCGCCGCCCATGATGTCGGAGGTCGTGATCTCGGAAAAGACCCGGTGACGACCGTATTGGGCGCCGACGGCCTCGAGCCTGAGGGCTACCATGCGCGCCTCCTGTTGGTGAAGATGAGTGAGAAGAAGAAGGGGACCCCGACCAGCGCCGTAATCACACCGATCGGCAAGATAGCGCCCGGGATCAGCATCTTCGAAACGACGGATGTGACCGACAAGAGCAGCGCGCCGCAGATCACTGAGCCAGGCAGAAAGAAGCGCTGGTCCTCGCCGACCAGCATGCGGGCGATATGGGGGCCTACCAGACCGATGAAGCCGATCGTGCCGACGAAGGAAACCGGGATCGCAGCCAGCAGGCTGACGAGCATCATGGTTTCGAGCCGCAGTCCCTTGACGTTGACGCCGAAGGAGGCGGCCTTGTCGTCCCCGAGGCGAAGTGCCGTCAATGCCCAGGCGCGACGGGCAAAGAGCGGGACGCAGACGACGAGCACGGTAAAGGTTACGCCCACCTTGGCCCAAGTGGCCTTGGTAAGAGATCCCATGGTCCAGAAGACGACGGCGGCGAGCGCCTGCTCGGAGGCGAGGTATTCGAGGAGAGACAGAAGCGCATTGAAGGTGAAGACCAGTGCGATGCCGAGCAGCACGATGGTTTCGACCGTCACGCCGCGCAGCGTCGAGACGCTGTAGATGAACAGCGATGCGAGCATGGCCATCAGAAAGGCATTGATCGGCACCATGTATTGCACGGCGGCAGGGAACACCGCGACACCGGCGACCAGCCCAAGGGCCGCTCCGAAACCGGCGGCGGCCGAGATCCCGAGCGTAAACGGGCTCGCCAACGGATTGGCGAGGATCGTCTGCATCTGTGCGCCGGCCAAGGAAAGGCAGGCGCCGACCGTCACCGCCATCAGGGCGATCGGCATGCGGATGTCCCAGATGACGACACGCAGCTGGTTGCTGGCGCCGGCGGGGTTCCAGATCGTCGAGACGACCTCGGAAAGGCTGTAGCGCGCCGGACCATAGGCCATGTCGACGGCTATGCTGACGAGCAGTGCCAAAACCAGCAGGGTGAGGATCAAGGTGCGCTTTGCCGCGAGCGCACGGTAGCGTCCGCGCCCTTCAACAATTGCGCCATCTGCCGCAATGATCGCCATCAGTTCGTCTCCTCGTTCAGACTGGCGAAGTAGCCCGGCTTGTAAGCGACCGGCAGGAATTTTTCGTGGAAGTCGCGGAAGGTCTGGTCCGGATCGATGTCGGCGAAGAGCTCGGGGTGGAACCACTTGGCGAACTGCTGCACCGCTACGAATTCATAGGGCACGCCGTAGAACTGATGCCAGACGGCATGCACCTTGCCGGTCTTCACCGCCTTAAGCTCGGGAAATCCGGTGCGCTCCATCAGGGTTTTCAGCTTCGCCTGTGCCGCGGCGGAATCGGCACCGCGGCCGACATGGACGAAACGGTTCGTCTTCGATTCCGCTGCCCAATTCGAGCCCGTCGCTATGTAGTGGTCCGGGTTCTCGATGATCAGCTGCTCGAGATTGAGGTCGCCGAAGGTGGTCTTGATTACGTCTGCTGCGATATTGTGTCCGCCAGCCTGCTCGACCATCTCACCAAAATTATAGGGACCGAAGCTGCGGCTGCATCCGTTCTCGGCATCATTGCCGGGAGCCCGCTCGATGAAAACCTTCGGGCGCACGAGGTTGCTCGTCTCGGCCAATCTGTCCGTGACGCGCGCCAGTTGGGCGCGGCGATAGGCGATCAGCTCTTCGGCTCTCGCCTCTGCGCCGAAGATCTGGCCGAGGATCTTGACGCTGTTTTCGCTGTTTCGGGCGGCATCGACGCGGAAATCGACATAGACGATGGCGATGCCGGCGGCGGCTGCCTTCTCCTCGATCCCGCTTTCGGCGGCAACTTTCTGAGCTTCGAGATTGAGCGTGATCACGTCGGGCGAAAGCGCGATAGCGGCCTCGAGATCGAAGGTGTTGTTGGGCACGTAACCAAAGCGGGGCAGCGTGGCGAGTGCTGGAAAGCGCTCTGCATAGGCCGCGTAGCTGTCGGGATCCTTGCTGAAGAAGTCGTCGCGCCAGCCGACGATGTGATCGAGCAGATGTCCACCGGTCAGCGCCGCAATTGTGTGGATCTGCCGGGCTTCGCCGACCAGCACGCGCTTGGCCGGAACATCGATCTCGACCTTGCGGCCCGTGATATCCGTGATTTCGGCCGAAAGCAGTGGCGTCGCCAGAACGGCTGACAGGGCGATCCACGCCCCGAGTAATCTGATCAACATGAAAATATCATCCTTTAAAGAGAGCCGGCGTCCTCGATGAAGAGGGTCGCCGGCCCTAGGGCTCGTCAGGAACCGGCCTTCAACGAGGCGAAATAGCCGGGCTTGTAATCGACCGGCAGGAACTGCTCGTGCATCTCCTGGAAGGTTTTATCGGCATCGAGGTCCTGGAACAGGTCAGGGTGCAGCCACTTGGCGATTTGCTGGACGGCGACGAACTGGTAGGGGCTGTTGTAGAACTGGTGCCAGATGGCATGCACATTGCCGTCCTTCACCGCCTTGATGTCTGTGAAGGCAGGACGCTTCATCAGTTCGGAGAGCTTGCGCTCGGCTTCCGCCTTGTCGGCGCCCGGTCCGACGCCGACCCACTTGCCGCCCGGAACGTAGAGCTCCCAGTTCGAGCCCGTCACAATGACCTGGTCGGGATTCGAGGCGATGATCTGCTCGGGGTTGACCGTGCCGAAGGTGCCGGGGATGAAATCCTTGGCCATGTTCACGCCGCCGGCGAGCTCGACCATCTTGCCGAAATTCTCGTTGCCGAACGACATGCAGCAATCGTCGGAGTAACCGCCGGCCCGCTCCATGAAGACAACAGGCTTCTTCAGATCAGACTGCTTGGCCAGCACATCGGTGACACGCGCGATCTGTTCGTCATGGAACTTGACGAATTCTTCGGCGCGCTCTTCCTTGCCGAAGAGCTTGCCGATGATGCGCATGGAATCGTCGGTGTGCTCCATCGGCTTTTCGCGGAAATCGATATAGACGAGCGGAATGCCGACGGCGGCGAGCTTCTCGATATAGCCGCTCTCTTCGGTGGCGGCCTTGGCTTCCGTGTTCATGATGATCACGTCCGGCTTCAGCGCAACCGCCTGCTCAATGTCGAAGGTGCCGTCCTTCATACCGCCGAAGGTCGGGATGTTTGCCATCTCCGGGAACTTCTGCAGATAAATGTTGTAGCCGTCGAGATCGGCCTTCTTGAAATCGTCGCGCCAGCCGACGACGCGGCCGAAGGGCTTGTCCGTATCGAGGGCTGCGGTGAAGTAGATCTGGCGGCCCTCGCCGAGGATGATCCGTTCGACCGGCACGCTCAATTCGACCTCACGGCCGGTGATATCCTTGATCTTCACGGTCTCTCCAGCGATTGCCACGCTGGAAAAAAGGGCGAGCGAAATCGCGGTGGCGGCAGCCACCTTCTCCATCTTGAACACAGTCACGTCTCCGGTTAGCGATGATTGTGTGATCTATGTTTTTATGACTTTATCAGTCAAGAAATATCTTTTAGAAGTGTTCCAACCTCGATAGCCAAGCCGAAAGATGCGATATCATGCAAGCCTTTAGCCCCATCTCCAACCATGACCTGCGCGACGAGATCAAGGCCTATTGGTCGCTCCGCGCCGAGACATTCGATACGCAGCCCGGCCATGAGATCTTCTCGGAAGACGAGCGTGCCGCCTGGCATGCGCTCTTGCGCAAACACCTCGGAAACGGCGAGGGCAGAGCGGCTCTCGACCTCGCCTGCGGCACGGCCGTCGTCTCCCATCTGCTCGACGACCTCGGGTTCAAGGTCACAGGGCTCGACTGGTCCGAGCCGATGCTGGAGAGGGCGCGGGCAAAGGCCGTCACGCGCGGACGCAAGATCCGCTTCCTCGTCGGCGACGCGGAGCGCACCATGGAGCCGGACGCCTCCTATGACGTGATCACCAATCGCCATCTTGTCTGGACGCTGGTCGATCCGCTCGCCTGCTTTCGCGAATGGCACCGAGCATTGAAGCCGGGCGGCAAGCTCCTCGTCGTCGATGGCGACTTCGTCAACACCTCAAAACTCACGCGGTTGCTCAAGCGGCTCACGCAACTTGGCGCGCGGCTCGGTCTTGCAAAAGACGCGCTGCACGGTGCGCCAAATCCGGACATGGCGGATACGCACAATCGCATCCTCTCGGCCGTTTATTTCTCTGAGGGAGCCCGGGCGGATGCGGTCGCTGCACACCGCAAGGAGGCGGGTTTCGCGAAGGTGACGGTCGACGCTGACATGGCGGCCATACATCGCTCGCAGCGGAAGAACTTCTCCCTGCTCAAGGGCCTGGAACGGGCCACCCAGCATCGCTACGCAATCTGCGCAGAGAAGTGAGGTTTTGTGAAAGCCGCGCCAGTTGTCTTGTGAAACGACGCAGACGGTAATACCCTTTTCTGAGTAAGTATTACCGAGGTGGCCATGGCAACGACCGTTACGTCGAAGGGGCGGGTCACGATCCCCAAGCCGGTAAGAGACTTCCTCGGAATCGTGCCCGGCAGTGCAGTCGAATTCCGTCGCACAGAGGACGGAAGTGTAGTTCTGACGCGTGCCGACGCCGATGCGCGGCCTTCCAAAAGTCGATTTGCAAGCTTGCGCGGTCATGCAGGCAAGGGGCTTTCCACGGACGAGATCATGGCGCTGACCCGGGGCGACGAGGCGTGATCCTCGTCGATACCAATGTGCTTCTGGACCTCGTGACTGAGGACCCGGTCTGGGTGGAGTGGTCGATCGCCCAACTCGAAAGCGTGGCGCTGCAGGGTCCGTTGCTGATCAACGACGTGATCTACGCCGAACTCGCCGCGCGTTATCACAGCATAGAACGCCTTGATGCGTTTGTTTTGCAAGCCGAGTTGACCCATATCCCGATGCCGAAGGCGGCCCTCTTCCTGGCCGGTCGGGTGTTCACACGATATCCCAGGGCCGGCGGGCAACGCAGCGGCGTACTTCCGGATTTCTTTATTGGCGCACATGCCGCCGTCGAAGGCATGAAACTGCTCACTCGGGACACTGGTCGCTATCGGAGCTATTTCCCCACACTGAGGTTGATTTCCCGCGAGGTGTGATCGTTGTTTGTATTTTGCGTCGCATGCGGACCGGGATGTTGCGGTTTTCGCAGTCTGCGCGGCACAAGGTCCCTATAGGATGATGCTGCCACAGCGCTGCATGTCGGCGACACCTCTTTTTGCTGGAGACACCCCACCTCGTGAGAACAGTTCTTCTCGATGCAAAGCCTCTCGATTTTGCGGCCCTCGACGCCATAGGCAGCGGCACGGTGCCGGTTATCACGAGTGCGGAAGGCATGGCCCGTGTTCGCGAAGGGCGGCGCGGCCTTGAGGCAGCCATCGCGCGCGGCGAAACGATCTATGGTGCCAATACCGGCGTCGGCGCGATGAAGGACACCGACTGGAGTGAGAGTGAACTCGGGCAGTTCAACCTCGGCCTCGTGCATGCCCATCACTTTGGCACGGGCGCGCCGTTTCCGATCCCCACCGTTCGCAAGGCGATCGCCATCCGGATCAACACGGCTCTGACGGGTTATTCCGGCTGCTCGCCGCAACTTGTGGAAGCCTTTGCCGCCCTGCTCGACAGGGACGTGATCCCGGTCGTGCGACGGACCGGGTCGATCGGTTGCGCCGATATCGGACTGATGGGACAGATTGGCTCGGTCTTGACCGGTGTCGGCGAGGTCTATTATCGCGGCCTGCGTCGCAAGACGTCCGATGTGTTCAGCGAACTGGGCATGGTGCCGATCAAGCTCGCGCCGCGCGACGCACTCGCCTCGCTGTCCGTGAACGGGGTTGGTTATGCGGCCAGTGCCGTTGCCGTGCGCGATGCAGCACGCGTCCTGCGGGTGCTAATGGCGACCGCTTTGATGTCGTCGGCAACGCTCGGAGCGGCGCGCGCGCCCTGGCGATCGGTCATCACGGTGGGCTGCACCACGCAGGCGCAAGTCGGCCGCTGGCTGATCGACACCTCGGCCGATTGGCAGTGGAACGATGCCTCCCACGTGCAGGATCCGTTGAGCCTGCGCATGCTGCCACAAATCTTCGGCGTGGCACTGGCGGAAATCTCCCGAATTGGCGAGGTGATCCTGAAGGCCACGGGCCGCAGCGACGACAATCCCGTCGTCGTCGAAAGCGAGGTGTTGACCTCCGGCGGTTCGCTGCCGCTGGAAGTCGCAATCGCCATGCAGGCCGGTCAGTTGGTCATCGCGCATGTCGCGCGCAACGTCTTCAATCGCTGCGTCCTGCTCGCCAATGGCGGGCGACGTGACCTGCCGGTCAACCTCGTGCCGGGGGGCGCGGTTGCCACCGGCTTCGGTCCGGCGCTGAAACTGGTCGGCGATCTCTATATGCGTGTCATGTCGATGACCGGCGCGCTTTCGCCCCAGTCACTGGTGGTCGCGGGTGGCATCGAGGATGAAGCTGCCTTCCTGCCGCTGATCGTCGAACGCTTCGAGCGCCAGGTGGAAGCCCTCAAGCGCATGGCGGCACTCGAAGCCCTCTTCGCCGCCCAGGGCAACGACATTCTGGGCGATCGGCCTGAAGGCCTTGCCGGCCTTTTGCAGGAAGTGACGCGCGGGCATTCGGTCTTCTACCGATCGGACCGGCCTCTGTCGTCTGAAGTGGAGGCGTTGGAAGACGACCTCGCCGCTCATTCGACCCTTTCGCGCATCGTCGCGGAGGCACCGCTTCCGGATTTCGACACCTTCTTTGTGCTTTAGCCCTGGGCGCCGGCCCAAGGTGTGACGCCCGTCATTGGTCCCCTCATTTCCTTGAGATACTGGTGTATCGATTGACGAAGGGGGGATGTAATGCGGTCGAAGGATCTGCCGGAGGGGGGCGGACAAAGGTTGCCGCTGGCTACCGCAGAGCGCTTGCCACGCCGGACACCGCGCGCCGCCACCCATATCCATGCAGCGCTGCGCGCCGACATCGTGCAGATGCGGTTGAGACCACTCGACATCCTGAATGAATGATTGCTCGCGCAACGCTTTGGCGTCAGCCGCACGCCGGTGCGCGAGGCCCTGCTTCGGCTCGCCGATGAGGGACTTGTCGACATCTATCCGCAGTCCGGGACCTTTGTCGCCCGCATTCCACGCCGCGCGCTGTATGAGGCGATCCTCATTCGGAAGGCTCTGGAGGCGACCGCCGTCTCGCTGGCAGTCGCCGTCATTTCGCCTGAGGCCATCGAACGGCTTGACGAAAACCAGGCGCAGCTGATCCAGGCAGCCGAACACGGCGACTTCGCTGCTGTGCTCGAGATTGATTCGGCCTTTCACGAGACGATCGCCAATATCGCCGGCTATCCGGGCATCTGGACTGTGATTGAACAGGTCAAGGTCCAGATCGAGCGCTACCGTTACCTCACCCTGCCGCAGCCGGGCCGCTTGGACATCGTCATTGCTGAACATGCTTCGATCATCGAAAGCATGCGACGCGGCGACGACGCCAGGGCCGTGCTTGCAATGGGGCAGCATATCGGCCGGATGACGGAGGAGCTGCAGGATCTCGACCAGCTCGACCCTCGGCTTTTCACCGATCCGTCCGGGCGTTGATCGCTGTCTCGAACGCCGAAGCGCACCGGTTCGGCGAATAGCAGTCGACGGACGTCGCCAAGCACATTATTCACGGACAAGACCTGTTGGAGGAGGAACGGTATGGGACGGATCGTGGCGATTGGGGAGTGCATGGGCGAGCTTTCGGAAACGGATGCGCCGGGCATGCTGTCCATGGGCTTTGCCGGCGACACCCTGAACACCGCCTGGTACCTGAAGCGCAGCCTCGGTGCCGATTGGCAGATCGACTACCTGACTGCTGTCGGCACAGATACGCTTTCGCAGCGGATGATCGACTTCCTCGCCGGCGAAGGAATTGGGACGGGACATGTCAGGCGGATTCCCGACAAGACGATCGGCCTCTACCATATCAGCCTCAAAGACGGGGAACGCAGCTTCACCTATTGGCGCAACGACAGCGCGGCCCGCAAGCTTGCCGGTGATCCGGCGGCCATTGCCACCGCGCTGCACGATGCCGATGTCGCCTATTGGTCCGGTATCACGCTCGCCATCCTGCCGCCGGCGGGCCGGCTCGCCTTGCTGGAGGCGCTGTCGCAATTTGCCGGACGTGGTGGCTTGGTCGTGTTCGATCCCAATCTGCGTCCGCGGCTGTGGGACAATCTCGACAGCATGCGAGGCTGGATCCATCGTGCTGCAGCCGTCAGCAGCCTGTGCCTACCATCCTTCGACGACGAGGCAACCCATTTCGGCGACGCCACCCCGGGCGACACTGCTGCGCGTTATCGCGACCAGGGAACGGCGCGGGTGGTGGTGAAGAACGGGCCGGGCGACGTCACCCTCGTCGACGGATCGGGCAGTTTGATGACGGTTGCAGTTCCGGCTGCCGCAGTCACTGTCGATACCACGGCCGCTGGCGACAGCTTCAATGCCGGATATCTGGCGGCGGAACTCGCGGGTGCCTCTATGGCAGAGGCAACGTCAACCGGTTCCGCACTCGCTCGGGCCGTGATTGGCGCACGCGGTGCGCTGGTCCGCTTGGAGGCGGTGACCTGAGCTTCGATCCGCTCAGCCGCCGAAGAGGGTGAAGTAGCCCCAGGCAGCCCCGAATGCGAGCACCACACCGGCCCAGATCAATCCTTTTCGCAGCGCGGGAGACAGCGTTCTCTTCGGCTTCGGCGCCTTTGGTTCAGGTGGGCGCTCGAACTTGATGACGTTCGACATTGGGCTCTCTCTCAGATGTGACGCGGGGTCGGCACGCGACTGTCGCACTCCTGCCATGCCACGCGTTTCACCACAAGGGTCGGATCTTGCGCGTTGGATCGCAGGACAGCGCCGATGTGGCCCATGGCTGCAACACACGGCGCATCTCAAATACCATGCGGCTTTGATCCGACGGCAAAAGGCTTGCCGTCCCATCTGGGCCGCGCTAGCGTTTTAGCCTCGTGCAATGCAAAGACCCTTTGCCCCTGGGACGGGGAAATGAACCATGAACCTCAGCCCTTTTGAAATTCTCTCCCAACTTGCCTCCGAGACCCAGGCCGAGACGGGAGCCGCCACGGACAGCGAAACCGTAGGCTCCGGCGGTACGGCCGGACGGGCAAGGGAAGCCGTCGTCTCCCATTATCTGAAGCTTGCAGAAGAGCGCGGCACTATGGGTTTCTGGTCCTGTGACAGCCTTGCCGGCGTTTGCTGTCCCAGTTCCGGTTTGTTGAGGCTGCTCGGACTGGAGCCGACCACACCCTTCCGTATTGCCGAAATTGCAGACTTCGCCCACCCGGAAGATCGCTCTCAGGCGGAGAACATCTGGATCATGATCCGCGGTGGCGTGCCCGTCGAGCGCCGTTTCCGCATCGTCCGGGCCGACCGGACCGTGCGCTGGATCGACTTTCGGTCTGAAGTCGTTCTCGACGACGCCGAGCAGCCAACGCAGGCGATCGGCATCGTCATCGATGTGACGGCACAGCACGAGAGCCGTGAGACGATTGAGGATACGCTCGGCCGTTATCGTGCTCTGGTCAATTCGCTGGCGACCATGGAGTGGCGGGCTCTGGCAGACGGCACGCCGATCTACTCCCAAGGCTGGACGGCACTCACTGGGCAGCTCGAAATCCATGTCGCGAATGGCGAATGGCTCGATGTCATCCATCCGGATGACCGGCAACGGGTCGTGACCGCCTGGGGGCGGTCCGTCAGAACCCTCTCACCCTATATGGTCAACCATCGGCTGAGACGGACCACGGGCGACTATGACTGGTTCCACGCCCGTGCAGTGCCTGTTATCAAGAAGGGGGGACGCGCCCATGAATGGCTCGGTATCATCATGTTGCGCGACGATCTGGATCGCTCGGTCGTCTCTGCCGGTGATGACATCCACCATCTTACTCCGCTTCAGATCCGGGGCGCACGGGCCATGCTGCAATGGACGCTGGGCGACCTTTCCACCTTATCGGGCATCTCCGTCTCGTCGATCCGTCGTATCGAGGCCGAAGGCGACCGCTCGACGCGGCCGGCGTCAATCAATGCGATCCGCAAGGCATTCGAAGATCATGGATTGAGCTTCAGCGGAGGTCATGCCGTGAGCTTCCAGCGCCCGGATCACCAAAGCTCGCCTTGAACACCGATGCGCCGGCCAGTCGCGGTCTTCCCCGTCAGCCGGACAGGCGTGGGGTGCTGACGATCTTCAAGAACATGGCGGACATGGCCTCGGAAATCCCCTGGCTGGGACTGACTTCGAAGTACAGGCCGGGGGACGCGCAGGCTTCCATTCTGGTCGGGATCTCGTTCTGGAACGGCTTTATCCAGTCGTTGTACCAGCCGTTGGTGGGCAGCGGCAGATAGGTCGTATAGAGCACGGCGATGCGGTAGCCTTTGGCCTTCAATGCCGTGCATTGGGTAATGTCGATCGGCTCCTGGCAACGTCCCCCATTCAATCGCTTCGTGCAGGACCCCGGCTTGTAGGAATCGCCCACGCCATCGGAGACGAAGAACAGTACCTTTTCCGGGTTGGCGGCGCTCGAACCTGTGCCGGCTGTGCCCATGAGAGCGCCCACGTTCGAAAATGCGCGATCGAAGTCGGTCTGCTGGTCGTTGTCATACCCCTGATATGGGATCGACATTAGGCCGATTTTCGACGCCTTCGACTTGACGGTATCGAGGTTGCTCGTCAGCGAGGAGACTTCCAGCACCCTGGTATCCTCGGCCTTTTCGCCGAAGGTATAGACGGCCATCCGATATTGGTTCGAGCTCTTGCGGGTGGTCTTTGCCGTCTCCATCAGCGCGGATGTCGCTGCTGCCACGACATCGATGCGGATTGTCACACCGAGCCTTTTGGCGAGGTTGTAGTAGCTGTTCCTGTCCTCGACACCGTCTCTGACGATATGGCAGGCAAAGGCACACTTGTCGCCGGTATTGGCCACCATCCTGTTGACATCGGCCGGGGTCGCACCCACGCCCATTGATGGCGTGTTGTCGAGCAGAAGGTAGAAGTCGCGAAAGGTCTCCGTCTGAAACACGGCTTCTGCCACGCCGGATACGGTAACCTTGCTCTGGCCGAGTATGCGCGAAAGCGTGGTCGGGACATCTGCCTTGTAGGTAAAGATCGCCTTCAGCTGACTGCCTGTCTTGACGACGTCGACATCGGCGCTGACCAGTGTGTAGTCGGGGGAGTTTGAGGTCTGGCCGATGAAGACCTTTCGGGCATCCGCAATCGCCGCGCTGACCTGGCCGTCCGAGGTCATCAGCATGGCCTCTGACACGCCGGTGGACGCTTCCGCAACGGCCGAAAGGGCAGCGGCATCGGCTGTCGCTTGAAGTGAGGTGCGCACCAGAAGCGCATCGCTCATATCCAGCGCCAAGCCGGCGACACCCATCAAAGGCACCAACAGCAATGCTGTCATCATGCCAAAATTGCCTGATCGGTCGTGCAAGAAATTGTGGATCATAATTGCCTCCTGAATGTGAGGCTTATAACCGATCTTTCTTATAGAAACGGTTGACGCGGGTGGTTTACGAAATACTGAAACGTGTAAGCCCCGACGTCAGCGCAGCTTTCTGAGCGGCGGATGATCACCATCATATTGCCGGCGCATCTCCTGTATCCGCCCGTGATGCTCCACCGACCAGAGAACGAGAGCGGCCACCGGCCCCAGCAGCGATCCGCCCAATTCGGTCAGGCTATATTCTACGCTCGGCGGTTGTGTGGGAAAGACCTCCCGGTGCAGCAGGCCATCGCGCTGAAGGCTGCGCAACGTACTCGTCAGCATGGCCTGCGAAATATCGGGGATCGCGCGGCGCAATTCACCGAACCGGTGCGGTTTAACGGCGAGCACCTGAAGGATCAAAGACGACCATTTGTCCCCGATGTGAGACAGCACGTCGCGCACCGGACAATTCCGTGGGTCGAAGGGTCCATCCTTTGGCTCCGCCATCATCGCCTTGACCGTGTCGATCGCCAGGTTGAAATCCGGATTCAGTCTCACATGCGCCGTCATCAGTATTCTCCGTCCGACCTGGTTCTAAAAAACTGCCTACTTTACGCCCGTTCCTTGATCTGCAATCTACACTAACTCTGAAAAACAGACCAGCACTGTTTTTCAGCTCGTTCCAGCTCTGTAAAGGTGCATTCATGACCGCAAAATATCTCGTAACCGGCGCGTCCGGCAATCTCGGCCAGAGCGTTCTCCGTCACCTGACGGAAACCGGCAAAGTCGCGCCGAGCGACATCATCGCTGCCAGCCGCAAGCCCGAGGCCCTGTCGGATTGGGCGGCCAAAGGTGTCGAAACCTGTGCCGTCGACTTTGATGACCCGGCCTCGATGGAATCTGCATTTGCGCAAGCCGAGCGTGTTCTGATCATCAGCACAGACAGTCTCGACCGTCCGGGCCATCGTCTGGTTCAGCACAAGGCTGCGATTGCGGCGGCAGAAAAGGCCGGTGTTCGGCACATTCTCTACACGTCGATGCCTGAGCCGGCCAATTCACCGCTGCTGTTTGCGCCAGACCATGAAGGCACCGAATCAGCCATTTCGGCCAGTGCGATCCCCAGCTGGACGATTCTGCGCAACAATTGGTACTTCGAAAACGTCTTTCTCTCTGTCGGTCCGGCCCTCGCGTCCGGCAACTGGTATTCAGCTGCTGCCGGTGGGCGCATCGCTCATATCGCCCGCGACGACATCGGCCGCGCTCTCGCCGCCGCCCTGATCGCCCCTACCGATGCCAAAACCGTCTACACCCTGACCGGGACCAGAACCTACAGCCACGCCGAGATCGCGGAACTCATCGGCAAGGCCGCAGGCAAGGCAATTGCCGTCGTCGACGTACTGCTCGAAGGCCTCGTCCAGGGCATGGTCGGTGCCGGTCTGCCAGAGCCGGTCGCACGGGTCTATGCCTCGATCGACACGATGATCGGCGTTGGCGGACTGGCCGAGGTAACGGGCGACTACAAGACGCTGACCGGCCGGGAGCCGCAGGCTTTCGAAGCCTGGGTCGAAAGCCAGGCTGCAGCCTTTAAGGCTCTGGTCAACTGAAGGTACGGACGAGACGCTGGATATCCATACTGGCTCGTCCGCCACGCAGTCAGCGTGCCGCGTGTCGTCCGCACAGATCGCCCGAGCGCCCCCGCTCGGGTGATCATTGCCGCCTCAGATTTGAGATCCGCGCTCATCGCTCCCGTCGGTCGGGTCGAACCGCTCTGGCACCGCGACTTTGTCCGGGTTTTCCGTTCGATCGCGATGCAGGGCAGCGCGGGCCAGGAGCATGAAGGTCACCGGTGTCGTCAGGGTGACGAAAATGCCGATCAGAATTTCATGCGCAACCAGGCGAGAGCCGGTAAGTGAGAAATACAGGATCGAGGCGAACATGACGCCGCCGACGCCCCAACTTGTCGACAGCGTCGGCGCGTGAAGTCGCTCGTAAAAGGACGGCAGGCGCAGAAAGCCGATCGCGCCGATCAGGCTGAGGACCGCTCCGAGCAGGAGAAACACGGCGATGATCAGCGCGGCCCAGATGGGAAGGTCAGTGATCGGTGCGGTCATTCGATCACCTCTCCCCGCATCAGGAACTTCGCGAGTGCCACGGTCGCCACAAAGCCGAGCAGGCCAATGACGAGTGCCGCCTCGAAATAGATGACACGGCCGCTGCCAATGCCGAATGTCACCAAAAGCAGCATTGCGTTCACGTAAAAGGTATCGAGGCCGAGGATGCGATCCTGGGCCCGTGGACCGATGAAGATCCGCACCGATGCGAGGGCACAGGCGACCGCCAGGATGATTTTGGCGATCGAGACGGCGCTGAAGAGAATGATGGCACTCATTCGAAAATCTCCATCAACAGGCTTTCATAGCGGTCACGGATGGTCTCGATCCACTGCTGTTCGTCGATCAAATCGAGCAAATGGATGAGGACGGTCTTCGCCCGGCTGTCATATTCGAGCCAGGCGGAGCCCGGCGTGCTGGTCAGGATGACAGCCATGATCGCAAGTGCCGTCGGGTCCTCGATCCTGAGCGGAAGGGTGATGAAACCGGACGTATGCGTTCGCCGCTTGCCGCGCAGGATGAGAAGGGCAACGGCGAAATTCGAGCGCGCGATATCGATGAAGACGGCCAGGAAGAGTTTCGGAAGAAGATACCACTTCTTGAGGCGTGGCTTATCGGGGCGAAGGGCCGCGAGTGACCAGCCAGCGAAGACAGCGACCATGATGCCGAGCAACAGATGGCCGAGGCTGAAGCTGTTGAGCAGCAACCACATCAGCACCAGGCAGGCGGTGAGGATCGGGTAAGGCAGCATCAAGGCCCTCCCGCGTTGTCGACATCGCCATCGCCGCTATCGACACCCTTGACGACCGTGGCGCGGCGCACGGCCTCGATGTAGTTCGACGGACTGGCGAGCGAGCGAATAGTGGTATCCATGTAGCGCATGGCCGGTCCGGCCTGAACCGTGAGGCCCAGGGTGAGAAAGAGCAGGAACATCACCGGCACCACCTCGATCACCAGAACGCGCGGCACGGTTCCCTCCAGCGAACTCCAGAAGGTGCGGATCCCGACGCGTGTCATGGCGATAAGTGCCGCGATCCCCGAGAGGATGACGAGCACGATGAGCGACCAGACGGCCGCACTGGGAGGCGTGCCGATGGCGCCGGCCCCCATCATGGCCGACAACATGGCGAATTTTGCGATGAAGCCGGAGAGTGGCGGCAGCCCGGACAAGAGGATGCCGACGGCGGCAAAGCAGGTCCCGAGGATGACCAGCGTCCGCGGCATGGCAACCCCGTCACCCTCCTCGATTTGCTCCTCCTGCCCGTCGCCATAGGCTTCCATGGTGACGGCCAGCACGTTTGCCCCGGCATCCTGCCCGCGCTCGACCAGCTCGATCAGCATGAAGAAAGCGCCGATCGTGAGGGTGGAGCTGATGAGGTAGAGGAGCGCGCCGGATGAGACATTGCCGTCATTGATGCCAACCACCATCAGCAGGGTACCGGAGGAAACCAGTACCGAATAGCCGGCAATCCGGCCAAGCGCTTGCGAGGCGAGCACCCCGATCGTCCCAAAGATCAGCGTGGCCATGCCGCCGAACAGCAGCACCGAAACGCCAAAGCCTTCCGAGGGGCCTTCACCGAACAGGAGCATTGTCAGGCGCAGGATGACATAAATGCCGAGCTTGCTGAGGATGGCGAACATGCCGGCGACCGGGGCCGAGGCAGCATTATAGGCCGTCGGCAGCCAGAAACACAGCGGCCACATGCCGGCCTTGATCAGGAAGGCGACGCCCAGAACGCCCGCACCCGCCTCCATCAACATGCGCCGGTCCGGCTCCATCTGGGGAATGCGGTCCGCGAGATCGGCCATATTCAGCGTACCCGCCGTGCCATAAATCAGGCTGACGCCGATCAGGAAAAACAAGGCTGCGACGAGATTGATGGCGATGTAATGCAGGCCGGCCTTCACTCTGACTGCGCCCGAGCCGTGCAGCAAGAGGCCGTAAGAGGCAGCCAGCATCACTTCGAAAAAGACGAAGAGGTTGAACAGGTCGCCAGTCAGGAGCGCGCCGTTGATGCCAGCCAGCAGCAGCTGGAACATCGAGTGGAAATGCGCGCCCACCGCATGCCAGCGGGCCAGCGAAAAGATCAGCGTGGCGACGGCGAGGAGTGCTGTGAGCAGCAGCATCATGGCCGAGAGGCCGTCGACCACCAGCACGATGCCGAAGGGTGCTGCCCAGTTGCCGAGCAGGTAGACGTTCTCGAAACTGTTGGGGCCGCTCTCGATTTCGAAGAGGACGACTGCAACCAGCGCGAGGATAACGACGGCTGCGAGGCTTACCAGGGCCTTGGCGGTGCGCATGCGCTCGTCGAGGAACAGCAGGATCGCGGCCGTGACCATCGGGATGAGGATCGGCGCGATGATGAGATGGTGGGACCACTGGATCATTTCGGCTCGTTTCTCCCGTCGACATGGTCGTTGCCCGAGAGGCCACGCGCGGCAAGGAGGACCACGAGGAAGAGGGCCGTCGTCGCAAATCCAATGACGATGGCCGTGAGCACCAGAGCCTGCGGCACGGGATCGGACAGCGTCCAGGAGGCCACGCCATCTTCGAGCACTGGCGGCAGATTGCTCTTCACGCCCCCGACACCGAAGATGAACAGGTTGACCGCGTAGGAGAGGAGCGAGAGGCCGACGATAACCTGATAGGTGCGCGGCCTGAGGATCAGCCAGACGCCGCAGCCGGTCATCACGCCAATGGCAATCGAGAGCACCAGTTCCATCAGCGATCCTCCCCCTTGCCAGCGTCGATCGTCCGCAGACGGTTGATGCGGATCGACTGGTGCGCAAGCGCCACCAGGATCAGCACCGTGGAGCCAACCACGAGCGCGAAGACGCCAAGATCGAACAGCAATGCGGTGGCGGCCGGCACGGTGCCGATCAGCGGCAGGTCCAGGTATCGCGAATGCGAGGTAAGAAACGGATAGCCGAGGAACCAGGCGCCGATGCCCGTGAAGGCGGCAAGGAGCATGCCGGCCCCCATCCACCGCAGCGGCAGGATGCGAATCCGGTCTTCGGCCCAACGCGTGCCGCCGGCCAGGTATTGCAGGAGGAAGGCGATCGACAGCGTCAGGCCCGCCGAAAAGCCGCCGCCCGGCAAGTCATGGCCCCGGATGAACAGGTACACGGACAAAACGAGGATGACCGGAAACAGCCATTGCATGATGACCGAGGGGACGAGGAGATAATCCCGGACCGTATCGCCCGGCGCGCGTTCGGGCTGCTCTTCGTCGAACCGATCCTGCACCCGCTGCTGTTCGGGTACTTCGACGCTGTCGGCAGCGGGGCGAAAACGGCGCAGGAGCGCGAAGACGGTCAGCGCCACCACGCCAAGCACCGCAATTTCCCCGAACGTGTCGAAGCCCCTGAAGTCGACGAGGATGACATTGACCACATTGCGGCCGCCGCCTTCTTCATAGGCATTCTGGAGGAAGAAGCTGGCGATCGCGTCTGGCACCGGCATGGTCATGACCGCGAAGGCGACGAAAGACATGCCGACACCGCAGGAGATGGCGAGCACCAGATCGCGGAACCGGCGGAATCGGCTGCGCAGCGTCATCACGTCGGAAAGATCGACGCTGCGTTTGGGCAGCCAGCGGAGCCCGAGCAGGATGAGGACAGTGGTGACGATCTCGACCAGCAGCTGCGTGATGGCGAGGTCCGGTGCCGACAGCCAGACGAAGGTTATGCAGACCACCAAACCGACGCCGCCGAGCATGATGAGAGCGGCAAGGCGATGATATTTGGCAGAGAAGGCGGCTCCGAGCGCCAGGGCCGCGCCGACCGTCCACAGGATGGCGAAAGCGGGATCGACGCGGGAAAACGAGAGGGGTCGCCATTGGAAGCCCGCGACATAAAGGGGCAGGGCACCGGCGAAGAAGCCTACGGCAACGATCCAGCGCAATTGCGGTTGCAGGTTGCGCGTTCCGAGCCGGCTTTCAGCCAGGCGCGCCCAACGCCAGGAGACAGCGACCAGGACACGCTCGAAGATGCGCTGTCCGCGCAGTCTGCGGAAGTAGGGCGGGCCGTCCTCGCAACGGGCCAGGTAGTCACGCAGGGCCAGATAGATGATCACCCCGCCGACCAGCGCCACCAGGCTCATCAGGAAGGGAAGATTGAAGCCGTGCCAGATGGCGAGGCTGTATTCCGGCATCCGGTTGCCAAGCACACTGACTGCCGCCACATCCAGGAACGGGCCGATCGCGATCGATGGGACTACGCCGACGATCAGGCAGACGAGAACCAGGAATTCGATCGGGAAGCGCATCCAACGCGGCGGTTCATGCGGAGTGCTGATGGGCAGATTTTTTGGCGCCGGACCGAAGAAGACCGTGTGGATAAAACGCAGCGAATAGGCGACGCTAAAGGCGCCCGCCAGTGTCGCGACATAGGGCAGGATCAGGTCGAGAATGGAATCCGCATGGGTTTCCACCGCCTCGGCGAAGAACATCTCCTTCGAGAGAAAGCCGTTCAGCAGAGGCACACCCGCCATCGCGGCACTGGCCACCATGGCGAGGGTCGCTGTGATCGGCAGGAAGCGGAAGAGCCCGCTCAGCTTCTGCATGTCGCGCGTCCCGGTCTCGTGGTCGATGATGCCGGCGGCCATGAACAGCGAGGCCTTGAACGTCGCGTGGTTGAGCATGTGGAAGATCGCGGCCACTGTCGCCAGCGGGCTGCCGAGGCTGAGCAGCGTGGTGATCAGGCCCAGATGGCTGATGGTAGAATAGGCGAGCAGACCTTTGAGGTCTCGCTGGAAGAGGGCGAAATAGGCGCCAAGCAGCAGCGTCAACATGCCGGCAAGCCCGACCAGGAAGAACCATTCATAGGTCCCGGATAGGGCCGGCCAGAAGCGGACCAGCAGAAAGACCCCGGCCTTCACCATTGTGGCGGAATGCAGGAAGGCCGAGACCGGCGTCGGTGCCGCCATGGCATTGGGCAGCCAGAAGTGGAAGGGGAACTGGGCGCTTTTGGTGAGGGCGCCGAGCAGGATGAAGACGAGGGCCGGCAGATAGAGCCCGTGCGCCCGGATCACTTCACCGGCCGCGAGGATCGTCTCGAGATCTTAACTGGCTACGATATTGCCCAGCAGCAGCATGCCGATCAAGAGGCAGAAGCCGCCGATGCCGGTGATCGTCAGCGCCATGCGCGCGCCGTCGCGGGCCGCCGCATTGTGGTGCCAGTAGCTGATCAGCAGGAAGGAAAAGATGCTCGTCAGCTCCCAGAAGATAGAGAGCAGAATGACATTGCCTGAGACGATAATGCCGAGCATCGCGCCCTTGAAGGCGAGCAGAAAGGCGAAGAAGCGCGGGATCGGATCGTCCTTGCCCATGTAGTAGCGCGCATAGAGGACAACCAGAAAGCCGATCGCAGTGACCAGCAGGGAGAAGATCCAGGCGAAGCCGTCCATGCGCAGCGAAAAGTTCAGCCCGAACTGCGGAAGCCATTCGGCCTCGAAACGCAGCACGCCGCCGCTGGCAATCGTGGGATAGGCGAGAATCGAGAGACCGAGTGTTGCCAACGAGACGGCGCCGGCGACGAAGACCGGCAGGTCACGGGAATTGGTCTTCAGGATGAAGGCGCAAAGGAGGCTACCGACAAAAGGCAATGCCAGAAACAGAACGAGGAAATAGGGGGTGAGCGTTATCCCAAAACCGGTTTCCTTCCCGTGTCGGTGGCCAAAAACGAGCCGGATCCGCCACTAGCAATCGGTAAGAAGCTATTTTATATGGTCAATAGTGACCAATATGGGTAAGTTCGTCTGATGGGTCAACCCGAAACGGCATCATTTTTGACACCGGCGCTCTGTCGCGCGGCACGCGGCTACCTCGACTGGACGCAAGCCGATCTCGCCGACCAGGCCGGCGTGTCCCGCAGCACCATCCGCGACTACGAAGGGGACCGGCATGGTGTCCACCGGGCGACAGCAGCTCAGCTCCGTCTTGCCTTCGAGCGTGCCGGCGTGTGTTTTGTCGCCGACGATAGGGGTTGCATCGGGCTTTATCCCAGTCCTTGACCGCCGCCGTGGAAACAGGGCCTCACAGACAGGCGTTTTGAGCCGAGATGAAAACCTTGGCGATCGGCTCCCCGGTGTGGCGTCTGATCTCGCCATGAAACGTCTCGTCTTGGTCGACACTTTGGAGCAGGTCGAAGGACACGCTTTCGTTCGGCTCAGTATTGCCGAGAAAGAAGACATCTCTTCGACCGACCGGCTTTCTGCCGGGATACCAGGTCTCCAGCGCTCGGTCTGCGACGGCCTGGAACTCGGCGAAGTAAAAGAGCCCCGCTCCGTTGAAATCCTGCGTGATGCTCGGGTCGAACCTGAAACTACGCAGTACGTCGGACCCAACAAGTGGGAGCTCCCAATGGGTCTGGAGCCGGCCGTTTCGGATGTCCGCAGCCTGTTGTGCAAGCGGGCTAACCCCGAAGGATTTCGCTTCTGACTTTGCGACTGTCACCCGCGTGATGGAGCGGTTGCACCCCTTGACCTGTCGGCGCACAAAGGCGGAAATCAACTCGACGTGTCCGATGGACCCGCCAGCGACGGAGAGGACATGGGTCGTTGACGTCTGTGTCCGGGATAAAGGCGATATCCGGGACTGGATGGTCAGGATGTCATTCGCCCGGACTGCGTTGAACCGCGCAGCGGTGAGAGACGTTGCACAGATGGCCGCATAGGCCTCTTCACCGTCGATAGTGCGGAAATCGGCGTTGTCCATGCCGAGGTCGCGTGCCAACATCAACCAGTGGCGGTGCCCAAGCTCCTTCATCAGCCATGTCTCCGACAAGCCGTGTGGTGTCATGTGCGGCATGCCGATCAGCAGGTGAGGCTCAAGCGCGCGGTCCATGAGATCGCGGCTCGAGGGTGTCATCGACAGGTGGGAGGGGCGGACTGCGAGGTTCATCGCTTATCCGTTCGCGGCTTGTTTGAGCGGTAGCGGTGTCTGCTCCAGCAGCGTTGCCAGATGGTCCACCACGTACTCGGCATCCTTGCCGACCGCGAGGAACCGGCCGGACCCCCAGGTCCAGAGCCAGGGGAGACCGAGCACGTAAACACCCTCGATACCGGTAACGCCGCGGCGCTGCACCGGGTAGCCGGTGCCATCAAAGATGGGCAGGCCGACATAGGACCAGTCGGGCGTAAAGCCCGTCGCCCAGATGACAGAGGTGATGCCTTCGGCCTCCAGATCCAGCTCGGTCGTTTCGCTCTCCGGTTCCCAGAACGGCACATAAGGGCTGCCGGCCGGAGCATCGATGCCCTTTTCCGCAATATGCCGATCGATGAGGGCGTTGATGCCGTTGTAGACGCGGTCGGCCGCATCGAGATTGCTCTTGAGGTTAGGCTCGAACAGCATCTTGCCGGCGGAAACACCGGTCATGCGGCCATAAAGCGCCATGCCCTCAACCGCGAATTTTCGAAGATCGATGTCGCGCCCGCCATCGCGGCCGGTGAGATAATGGTTGGTGTCATGCTTCTTTTTCGACATGCCGTCATGGGCGATGGTGATGTCGTATTGGCCGATGTCGGCCAGCCAGTCGACGACGTCGCGGCCCCGGTAAAAACGGGCGCAGCGCGGGGCATTGCCGGTGACCATATGCACCTTGCGGCCGGCCAGATGCAGGTCTTCGGCGATCTGGCAGCCGGATTGGCCGGAGCCGACGACGATGACGCCGCCCGTCGGCAATTGCGACGAGTTGCGGTAGTCGGCCGTGTGGATCTGGGTCACGCTGTCGGGGAGACGCTCTGCAGCGCGCGGCACGAAGGGCTGGCTGTAAAGACTGGTGGCGAGAATGACGCTATCGGCCGTCACGGTTCCGGCAGAGGTTTCGATGCGGAAGACATCTCCGACCTTCTCCAGCGCGGTGACGCTGGTACCTTCGAAGACAGGCGCATCGACCTTTTTGACGAAGCGGTCGACATAGGCGAGGATCTCGTCCTTCACCATGAAGCCATGCGGATCGGCGCCGTCATAGGGATGGTCGGGTAGCTGGCATTGCCAGTTCGGGGTGACCAGGCAAAACGCATCCCAGCGCTCGTTCTTCCATTTGTGCGCCACCGTTTTCTTCTCGAAGACGACATGGTCGAGCCCATGTTTCTTGAGATAGTGGGCGGCGGACAGGCCGGCC
>JARXAQ010000334.1 GCA_029865825.1 Rhizobium sp. | reverse complement strand
TCGGTGCGGCCATCGGTCATCCAGTCGGCGATCAGCTTGCCGTAACCGGGGCCGTCCTTGACCCAGATAGCGACGCAGTACCAGAGGCCGCGCACCTTCTGGCTTTCGCCGCAGGACGGGCCGCCGGCAGCGGAGACCTGGAGAAGGCCGTTGAACGAATGGCTCTCGTTATAGCCAAGCTCGCCGAGGATCGGGGTGAGTTCCATGGCGCGTTCGAGCGGCTCGAGGATTTGCTCCATTTCGAGATCGCGCTGCGAGGGCGACAGGCGCGCCTCGTGCTTTTCCAAGAGTTCGCGCGGATGGCACATGCGCGGATTGGTCTGCTCGTAATAACCCCATTCGATCTGGCCACCTTCCGAGGTCTTCGGGTCGCCGGTGTCGCGCATATAGGCGGAGTTGCCCTGGTCGCGCAGCAGCGGATAGCCGATGTCCTTGCCGGTGCCTTCGAACTGGTTATAGGGACCGAAGAAGGTGAGCGGATGGTCGACCGGCATGACCGGCAGGTCCTCGCCGACCATTTCGGCAATCAGGCGGCCCCAGAGGCCGGCGCAGACGATGACGTGATCGGCCATGATCGTGCCGCGATGGGTGACAACGCCCTTGATGCGGCCGCCCTCGACGATCAGCGACTGGGCCGGCGTGTTGCCGAACATCTGAAGCTTGCCGGACTTTTCAGCGGCATCGACGAGCTTGCCGGCAACCGTCTGGGAGCGCGGAATGACGAGACCGGCATCCGGATCGAACATGCCGCCCATGACTTGGTCTTCCTCGATCAGCGGGAAGAGTTTTTTGATTTCGGCGGGCGAAACATAATGGGCGCGGGTGCCGAAGGCTTTGGCGGAGGAGAGCTTGCGCTTGATCTCTTCCATCCAGGTGTCGTCGCCGGTGCGGGCGACTTCCAGACCGCCGATGCGGGCGTAATGGCCCATCTTCTCGAAGAAATCGATGGAATATTGCGTGGTCCAGACCGACAGATAGTCGTGGGACGTGGTGTAACAGAAGTCCGAGGCATGCGCGGTCGAGCCGATATCGGTTGGGATACCCGACTTGTCGATGCCGACGATGTCGTCCCAGCCGCGCTCGATCAGGTGATGGGCGATGGAGGCGCCGACGATGCCTCCCAACCCGATGATGACGACTTTTGCCTTGGACGGAAACTCTGCCATGGTCTTTACGATGCCCTGATGTCTGGGAGTGAAGGATATGCGCCGATCTTAAAAGCACGCTCCAGACATTTGCAGCCTGTCTGCGACATTCTGCAAGATCCCCACGACCCTTTCCCTACGCTCATATTCGCCGGTTCGCGGCGATCGGGCCGGCCGACATGTCGCGGCGAAGACAAAAAAGGGCGCCGGCCATGGCCGACGCCCGCTGACGCTTTTGCGTCAGGACTGCTGATGTGAGACTACGGTCAGACCTGCAGCGTGCCGCTGTCCTCGCCGTCCCAGTATTCGATCCGCTCGGCATGCACCTTGATGAGGATGACACCGGGCGTATCGATACCCTCCGGAAACCAGCGGTCGAGACCGGATGTCCAGTGGGCCTCGAACGCCGCCTTGTCGGCGATCAGGCTGGCGCGGCCTTCGACGGCGACAAAGATTCCGGGCTTGCCGAGCAGGCTCGGGGCAGCGGTGAAGGTCAGCGACACGGTCGGATCGGCGGTCAATTCGCGGACCTTGCGCGTATCGGTATAGGAGAAGAAGAAGCTGTCACCATCGTAATCGACGTCGCCATTGTTGCTCATCGGGCGGCTGACAATGGCGCCGAATTCCGATTTGGTGAGCATCATGCAGAAGTCGATCTTCTTCATCTTGTGGGCGAGATCGGGCAAAGTGTGTGTCATGGGGATCCTCCGGCTTTCAGTATCCGGGACAAGCGCTGCGGAGGCCGAAGGTTCCCGGCTATCGCATTGTGATAGCGGCCCGGCGGCGTCCGTCGAGACGATGGACTTCCCACGCAACAACTGAATAAGAATCCGCTCATTTGGCGTGGATCGCCACTTTCCTGCCCATCTCACGCCTCAGTTGGATCAATCTTGGCGCTTAGACGTTGTTCCACGCTGCCCGAGAAGCCGATAACGGCCACCTCCCCGACGGGCAGCAGAACATGGAAGGAGATTTGCCATGAAAATCCTGATCGCGGCCAGCCTTGCCGCCCTGCCCATGCTGGCCACCGCCGGCACCACTCACGCAGCCGACATGACCTATGCGGAGCCCGCACCTGCTGTCCAGAACAGCGGCCCGGTCGGCGGCGTCCGCATCGGTTATCTCGACTGCGCCATCGGCTCCGGCTTCGGCTATGTGCTGGGTTCGGCGAAAACCGCTGACTGCGCCTTCACCTCGGTCGTCGACGGCGAGCCGCTCGACACCTATTCCGGCTCGATCAAGAAGTTCGGCGTCGACCTCGGCTACACCGCCAAGGGCCGCATCATCTGGGCCGTCTTTGCCCCGACCGCCGGCTATCACAAGGGTTCGCTCGGCGGCCTCTATGGCGGCGCAACCGCTGAAGCCACGATCGGTGCAGGCGTCGGCGCAAACGTATTGTTCGGCGGCACCTCCGGCTCGATCCATCTGCAGCCGATCAGCGTGTCGGGCCAGCTCGGCCTGAACATTGCTGCCACCGGCACGTCGATGACGCTTGAGCCGTCGATCTGATCCATCCGGTTTGCCGGAAACGAAAAAGGCGCCTCGCAAGGGGCGCCTTTTTTTATCACCAAGATGAGATTTCCCTTAGGCAGCCGTTTCCAGAAACCCGCCCGACTGCCGTGCCCAGAGGCCGGCGTAATGACCGCCGAGGGCCAACAGCTCGCCATGCGTCCCCTGCTCCACGATCCGGCCCCGGTCGAGGATGACCAGCCGGTCCATGGCCGCGATGGTCGACAGGCGGTGGGCGATGGCGATCACGGTGCGATCCTGCATCAAATCTTCGAGGCTCGCCTGGATCGCCTGTTCGACTTCGGAATCCAGCGCCGACGTCGCCTCGTCGAGGATCAGGATCGGCGCGTTTTTCAGGATCACGCGGGCAATGGCGATACGCTGGCGCTGGCCGCCGGAGAGCTTGACGCCGCGTTCGCCGACATGGGCGTCAAAGCCGGTACGGCCGTTCCAGTCGGAGAGCTGTTCGATGAACTCCACCGCATGCGCCTGACGGGCGGCCTCGATCACCTCAGCGCGCGTCGCCGAACGGCGGCCATAGGCGATGTTCTCATGGATCGAGCGATGCAGGAGTGACGTATCCTGGGTTACGAGAGAAATATGCTGGCGAATGCTCGCCTGCGTCGCTTGGGACACATCCTGGCCGTCGATGGTGATGCGGCCTGATTCGATGTCGTAGAAACGCAAGAGAAGGTTGACCAGCGTCGACTTGCCCGCGCCTGAGCGGCCGACCAGACCGATGCGTTCGCCGGGTTTGATGTCGAGAGAGAGGTCTTCGATGATCCCGCCCTTGCGGCCGTAATGGAAGGACACGGCATCGAAGTGGATGGCACCGTGACTCACCTGAAGTGGCTTGGCAGACGCCGGGTCGGTGAGACCGATCGGCTTGGCGATCGTCTCCATCGCCTCGTGCACCGTGCCGACCTGGTCGGAGATCTGGGTGATTTCCTGGGCGACGCGGGCGGACGTGCCGGAGATCTGCAGCGTCATCGGCAGAACCATGGCGACGATGTCGATGCCGATGGCGCCATTGGCCCAAAGCTTGATCGCGACCCAGGTGGTGCTGGCGATGAGCAGGCCGGAGAGCAGCGTCAGGCCGAGCGAAAACAGCGACAGCCAGCGATGCTGGGTGATCATGCGGGCCGTGTGCTGATCGACGGCTTCGCGCACAAACTGGTCTTCCTCTTCCGGCCGGGCGAAGAGTTTCACCGTCATGATATTGGTATAGCTGTCGACGATACGGCCGACGAAATCGGAGCGCGCATAGGCGATGGCCTTCGAGCCGCGCCGGATCTGCGGCACGATGGCGGCGAGAAATCCGATATAGGCGAGCGTCCAGAGCGCTACCGGCAGCACCAGCCACCAGCTGGCGGCCGCCAGAATGCCTGAGGTGATGAGGCCGAGCGCCACCAGATACCAGACGACGGAGATAACCGAGACGACAGAGCTTCGGAGCGTATGGCCGATTTCGAGCACGCGCGAGCCGATGCGCCCGGCAAAATCGTTCTGGAAGAAGGAGAGGTTCTGGCGGATAACATGCCAATGGCTCTGCCAGCGCACCATATTGGTGACGCCGGGCGCGATCGCCTGGTTGAGAACGAGCCCCTGCAGCGCCGTCACCAGCGGCCGGATGACGAGCACGAGCAGGATCAGCCCGAAGATCAGTGACGCCCCGTCAGCAAAGACACGATCCGGCGTCGAGGCCGTCAGCACCTTGACGAGTTTGCCCATGAAGACGGGGATCGCGGCATCGGCGAGCGCCACGAACAGGCTGGCAAAGATCAGCGCGATGAACAGGCCTTTCGCCTGGCGCACGAAGAACCAGTAGAAGTTGAGAAGTCCTTCCGGCGGATTGCCGGGTGTTTCACGGGCGGTGGGAACGATGATCGTCTCGAAAAAGCGCAACATGAAAAGGGCTCTGGAAAACAGCGTCCCCCGGAACAGAGGAGGCGAGGAGAATCGGGAGGATTGAAGCCGCCTCAGTCGACGCTTGCAATGGGACAATTTCGCGACGCAGGCGCGATTGCCGAAGCGCGGCTCGCTTTGGCCCGCCTCCGAGATGAATGGCGCCCAGCTCGGGCCGGACGATGCGCCTGCCGCCCTCGCCCGGCACGTTGATCGGATTGCGGCCCAGATAGGCCGGAATCTGCGGCCAACCGCTGGACCAGCGACCCGGCGTCGGTCACGCCAGCATTTTTCCGACACCGCTCCGCGCGCGGAAAGTCGGCATCTTAATTAAAAGAAATTCTAACGTTTACTCTATGGGCAACAAAGAAACGGCGGTGCCGATCATTAACATTTCCTTTGGCATTCACTCCTAATTATTGGAGCGAGGGGTGAGGCTGAAGACGTCAGACGATTGTGTCTGCGCTTTGTTCCGAGATCCCGTTCGGCGGGGTGATCCCCCCACACTGTAACGTCAAAGAACTCCATATCGTTGCTCGAACCGGCAAGGCTCCGCCCCTTGTCGGGCCTTCATCACGAATCCGGAAAGTCGCTCTCATGAAACTGCGCATGCTCATCCCCCTCGGTATCATGTCCCTCTCGACGGTCGCTGCCGGCGCGCTCTCCCTGTCCGACTATCTGACCGAGAGGCAGTTGCGGGCCGGCATGGATATCTTCAGTGACGAGCGGACGTTAAGCGCCCAGGTCCTTCAGCTGGTCCGCCTCCAGAAGGGGATCGAACTTGACATTGTCAGCACCCAGGAATCGCTGACCGACATCTCGGCGACGCAGGGCAAGGACGGTCTGGACGACGGTTTCCAGCTTGCCGAAGATGCGGCGAAGGCCCTTCGCGAGAAAGTCCAGCAGGTGAAACTCCTGGCGACAGAACTGGGCGAACCGGCGATCGGCACACAGATCGAGAAGGTGGAAGCCGGGTCTCTGTCATTTTACGAAGCGGGTCAGCGCATGGCCCAAAAGTACATCGCTGGCGGTCCCGATGCCGGCAACCAGATGATGGGCGAATTCGACGGCATCGCCGACAAGCTTCAGGCCGAAGTCGATGCAACCGACGTCATGGTGGACGGCATTGTGCAGACCGCGACACAGACAGCCGAAAACAATTTCCAGACCCTGGACGCGGAAGCAAACTCGCTGAGCATGCTCATGAAGGTCCTGATTGCCTTGGGTCTGCTGAGCGGCGCCGTCCTGTCATACTTTCTCAATCGCAAGGCGCTGGCGCCCCTGCGCGCGATCGAGGGCTATATGGGACATCTGGCAGCCGGTGACTACTCCAAGGACGTTCCCTATGTGACGCGAACGGACGAAATCGGCGCCATTGCAAATTCCGTCTCGGTGTTCAGAGCCAACGCCATCGAGCGCAAGCAGAACCGCGAGCAGAGAGAAACAGCCCGCGAGCAGGAAATCGCCCGGGAGCAGTCCATTGCCGCAGAGAAGCTGGCCGAGGATCAGGACCGTCAGAAGGTCATTGGCCGTCTGAACGAGGGCCTGAACGAACTGGCTGCGGGCAACCTGGCCTTCCGGATTGCCGAACCCTTCACCGACGCCTACGAAAACCTCCGCGTCGGTTTCAACACGAGCCTCGAAACACTCGCAGGCTCGCTCGGCGAAATTGCCTCCTCGACATCGATGGTCCGCAACGGTGCGGCAGAAATGACCAACGCGACCGAGAACCTGTCGAAGCGGACCGAACAGCAGGCAGCGACGATCGAGCAGACGGCTGCGGCCCTGGACGAGGTCACCGCGACGGTCAAGAACTCCACCGAACGCGCAAACGAAGCCAACGCGATGATGGTCGCGACACGGGGTGGTGCGGAGAGATCCGCAATCGTCGTCAAGGACGCGATCGCGGCCATGGACGAGATCACCAATTCGTCGAAACAGATCGGCCAGATCATCAATGTGATCGACGAGATCGCCTTCCAGACCAACCTGCTGGCGCTGAACGCGGGCGTCGAAGCCGCCCGCGCCGGGGAAGCCGGCAAGGGTTTTGCCGTGGTGGCACAGGAAGTCCGCGAACTGGCGCAGCGATCCGCGTCGGCCGCAAAAGAGATCAAGACACTGGTGACGACCTCTTCCTCGCATGTGTCGAACGGCGTGGCCCTCGTCAATCAGACCGGCAAGGCTTTGCTGGAAATCGAAGGACAGGTCCTCAAGGTCACCGACCTGATCGAAGAAATCGTCACCTCGTCGAAGGAACAGTCGACCGCCATTTCCGAAATCAACACCTCGGTCAACCACATGGACCGCGTGACCCAGGAAAACGCCGCCATGGCGGAACAGACGACGGCGGCCTGTCGCGCGCTCAATGACGAAGCCCACACACTCGACAGCGTCGTCACGCGCTTCAAGATCGGCAACAACCAGCAGACCGGCCAGCACAGACAGGCGAGCGCGCCGCGATCCCGCATGCCTGCGCCGGCAGCCGCCAACAACGGCACGCGGAGCGGTAACAGCCCATCGCCCGTGCAGCGCCTCGGCAACAAGATTGCCTCGGCATTTTCCAGCAGGGGCAATACCGCCATCGACACGTCGAAAGACTGGCAGGATTTCTGAGCCGGAAACGACTGTCCAGATCAAACCTTGCCGGGCCATCGTCCGGCAAGGTCATCAATAACCCGGACCACACTACGTCTTCAAACCGCCAGACGATTGGCCGTCGGGTGAGAGCGTTCCATCACCGATCGCTGGCAAGCCTGCGGATCTGGTCCGCGACCTCAGGATCGACTGGCGTATAAACCATCAGGTTGAGGTCGACCCTGCCATCGACCGCAAAGGCAGAGTATTCGAGATCGATGGCACCGAGCACCGGATGGACGAGGCGCTTGGCACCCTCCCCCGGCACGCTGATCTGGTTGTCGTTCCAGATCCGGCGAAAATCGGCGCTCGCCTCCGACAATTCCTCGACCAGCTGCTGGACCTGCGACACGGCACCGGCCCGCGCTGCATCGGCCCGGAATGCGGCGACGGAGAACCGCGCGATCGTCTCCCAGTCATGTTGCTTGGCCCGCACCTCCGGATTGGTGAACAGGAAACGCAGCATATTGCGTTGCCCCGGCGGCAGCTTGCCATAGTCAGAGAGAACGACGGTGGCGGCCCGGTTCCAGGCGACGACCTCCCAAGTCGCCGTCTTGACGATCGCCGGACAGGTGTCGAGACGATCGATGAAACGCTGCAGGCGCGGGCTGACGCCGTCGATTGAGGTGTAATGCGCTTCGGGCGGACGACCAAGGCCCAGCATGAACATGTGCTCGCGTTCGGCTTCCGTCAAAAGCATGGCCCGCGCGATGCGGTTCAGCACATCGGCTGATGGCGCGCCGCCGCGTCCCTGCTCGAGCCAGGTATACCAGGTCGGGCTGATATGGGCGCGCTGGGCGATCTCTTCGCGTCTTAGCCCCGGCGTGCGCCGACGGCCGGAAAAGCCGAAGGTAGCCGGGTCGAGCCGCGTCCGGCGGTCTTTCAAGAACGTCGCCAGTGTCGTTGCCGCCATGTCGCTCTTCCGATCCTAAGAAGAATTATACCATGATAAAGTCACTACTTTAACAGGATAAAACATCTGCCATGTCTTGTCGCCTAGCAACTGCAAGGACAATAGACATGCGCATTTTCGTCACCGGCGCGACCGGCTTCATCGGCTCCGCCGTCATTCCTGAACTGCTGGCGGCAGGCCATCAGGTGCTCGGCCTCACCCGCTCCGAACAAGGCGCGGAGACATTGCGAAGAGCGGGCGCGGAGGCCCATCTGGGCACGCTCGAAGAGCCAGACAGCCTGACGCGAGGCGCAGAGCAGGCAGACGCCGTCATCCACCTCGCCTTCGACCACGATTTTTCGAAGTTTCAGGCCAATTGCCAGAAAGATGCGGCGGCGATCGCGGCACTCGGCAAAGCTCTTGTTGGGTCGGACCGCCCGCTGCTGATCACCTCGGGTATCGGCATGGGCATCGCCGTCCCCGGCGAACTGGCGCGGGAGGACGTGCTGGATCTCCACCACCGCAATCCGCGCATCGCATCGGAACTCGCAGGCCGGGATCTGCTCAAGGCCGGGGTGAATGTATCCACGGTCCGGCTATCGCAGATCCACAACACGAAGCGTCAGGGCCTCGTCAGTTATCTGATCGACATTGCCTGGGCGAAGGGAAGTTCTGCCTATGTCGGCGATGGCGCGGTGCGCTGGTCGGCCTGCCATCTAAGCGATGCGGCCGGGTTGTTCCGCCTTGCGCTCGACAAGGCCGAAAGGGGTGCGCGTTACCATGCGGTGGCCGAGGAAGGGATCAGCCTGCACGCGATCGCGGAGGCCATCGGCCAAGTCTCGAACCTCCCCGTGCATGCGCTTGATACTGATGAGGCCAAGGATCACTTCGGGGCGATGCTGAGCTTCGCCACGCTCGATATGCCGGCGTCCTCAGCCCTCACGCGCCAGACACTCGGCTGGACCCCGACGGGGCCGGGCCTGCTGGAAGACCTCGCGGCGCTGGACCAGAGCTGAGCGCAGACTCACGTGCCGCAAAATGTTCGCGTCACCCGCTCGTCGGGAGCGGGTGGCACTCGCAGATAACCCGTCTCGGGATCTTCGACATAAGGTGTCGCCAAAGCATCGACCAGGCGATGGAAGAAGGAGAAGTCGCCGTAGACGGCCGCAGCGATCGCTTCCTCGATGCGGTGGTTACGCGCGATCAGCGCCGGATTGACCATCTTCATCGCCGCCTGAACCTCCGATGGCGCCCGGCCCTCCGAGATCCGGGCGCGCCAGCGCGCGAGCCAGTCGTCGAGGCCGTTCCGGCTTGAAAACAGCGCGACGAAGGGCGCGGCGTCCGCTCCGCCAGCAAGCTTGCCGAGCGCCCGAAAGGTCAGGGTGAAATCCGCCTCACCCTTGTGCATCAGTTCCAGCAGATCGGAGATCAGCGCCCGGTCGCCCTCGGAGGCTTCCCCCGAGAGACCGAGCTTCTGCCCGAACAGCGTCAGCCATTCGGCCTGGAACACCTCGCCGAAATCCTTCAGCACGCCATTCGCCGCCTCGACCGCTCTGTCCTCGTCCGGGTCCATGAGCGGCAGCAGGCATTCGGCGAGCCTGGCGATGTTCCATTGCGCGATGCCCGGCTGGTTGGAATAGGCATAACGGCCGCGCTGGTCGATCGAGGAGAACACCTTGCGCGGGTCGTATTCGTCGAGAAAGGCGCAAGGGCCGAAATCGATCGTTTCGCCGGAGACTGCCATGTTGTCGGTGTTCATCACGCCGTGGATGAAGCCGATTGACAGCCAGCGGGCGACGAGTTTCGCCTGGCGCTCGGAGATCAGCGACAACATGGTCGCATAGGGACGGTCCGTCGCCCGCGCCTCCGGATAGTGGCGATCGATCACATAGTCTGCGAGCGTCTTGACGGCCTCGGCATCGCCTTCGGCCGCGAAGAACTGGAACGTGCCGACACGGATGTGGCTCGCCGCAACGCGGGTGAAGACCGCACCCGGCATCATCGTCTCGCGCACCACCTGTTCGCCGGTCGAAACCGCCGCAAGCGCCCGGGTGGCGGGAACGCCGAGTGCGGCGAAGGCTTCCGAGACGATGTATTCGCGCAAGACCGGCCCGAGAGCCGCCATGCCATCGCCCCGCCTCGAAAAGGCCGTGGGACCGGAGCCCTTGAGCTGGATGTCGAAGCGCTGGCCTTGCCCGGGAACGACTTCACCCAACAGCAGCGCCCGGCCGTCGCCGAGTTGTGGGTTGAACTGGCCGAACTGATGTCCCGCATAGGCCTGGGCGAGCGGCTCGGCCCCGAGCGGGATCACCTGGCCGGCAAAGACCTGTGCCAGACGCGCCTCGTCAACCCCGGCGAGATTAAGCCCGAGTCTATGCGCAAGGTCGTGGTTGAACCGGATCAGGCGCGGGGCACGCGCAGCGGCCGGCTTGGCCGGGCGATGAAAGACCTCTGGCAGGCGGGCATAGCTGTTGTCGAAGGAAAACAAAAAGAAACTCCTCGCCCGGCATGATCCGGTGCGTCTCGATGATCCCGGAAATATGGTGTCTTTGAAAGCAGAGGCAAGCCGAAACCGGTCCGCTCTCACGGGGTCCTATCAAACCCGCCGGCTCAGATAGGCGCAGGCATTCGATCGGCGGCCAGCGGTGCCGCAGGCAGTGCGGGTGCATCCAGCCCGGCAAAGGGATCGTTCCAGGCCGGCAGACCCTTCAACCGCCGATACCAGGCTTGGACGGCGGGATAGTCGGACAAGGGCAGCCCGGCGACGTCGTTGAAGGGCAGAAAGCTCGCCATGCGGAAATCGGCATAGGAAAGCCCGCTGTCGAGCAGGAAGGGGCGCTTAGAAAACTCCGCCTCGAGAATTGCCCCAGCCCGGCGGAATGCTTGCAGCCCCTCCTCCACCTTAACCGGATCGACCGGTCCGATCCGGTAGCGTTGCTTGGTCCCGTATTCGAAATGCACCATATCGCAGGCCTGAACGAAATTAGCCTTGCCCCAGCTCAGCCAGCGGATCATGTCGGGCTCCTCGTCGTCCGTACGCCAGAAGCCAGTCCCGTGCAAGCGAGACAGGCGGCAGGCGATCGCATCCGCCTCCCAGAGGCCGCGCCGCCCCTCTTCCTCGAGGATCGGGATCGACAGGCTGGGATTGAGCGGGCGGTAGGTCTCGGCCTGTCCCGGCGCGAAGGGCGATGCAGGAACGAAGGTGACCGGCGCGTTCAGATGGCGCGCGACGGCGACAGCCAGCCGCGGATTGGGATTTCGGCTGTAGTGGAGTTTCATGTGCCCTCCCTGCTATGGGTTGAACCGCACCCACTGTGACCGGCGGCAGTCGCCATGTCGAGCCGGTGTACGTCCGCAATCCGGTCAGATTTGGCCGCGCACAAGCCGGCCCGCCGCCGCAGCAGCGCTTGCGAGGTCGCCTCGCCACAGGCTAGGATCGGCCCAGTCGAATTGGGGAAAATCCATGCGAATTCAGAGCGCTCTTGCCGCAATGCTGATCCTAGGCCTGAGCGTCGTGTCCGGTTGCACGACGACCGAGGACGCCAACAATGCCGCCCGCTCTCGTTGGCTCGGCCAACCGGTGGAGGCGTTTTTCGCAGCGTATGGCCCACCGATCGGCGATTATCCGCTCTCTTCGGGCAAGATCTACACCTGGCGCGGTGGCGACAAGACCCGCTACATCCCGCCGACCTATTCGAACCCCGAGCCGGCCACCACGGTGGTACGCACCCAAACTCGCACAGACGGCTCCGGCCAGACTGTCACCCAGACCCGCGTCATCACCCGCGATCCGTTCTTCCAACCCGAAATGATCAGCCCGCCGCAATACCAGCAGCTGTTCTGCGAATTGCAGATCAACACCGACAAATCGGGCGTGATCACGGCGATCCGGGCGAGCAACGACACGGATGGCGACGGCTTGAGCCTCTCGCGCTGCGCGGAGGTGCTGGGGGTGAAAAAGTGAGGGCTACCGATATGAGCGACATATGGAGCGACGATTTTTTGAATCGGAAAGAAGACGCGGACTTTCTCTTTGCATACTTAATCGAGAGAAACAATTTGGCTGTCCGTCGCGGAAATAAAGGAACATCCATAAACGTCAACGCACCTTGGGGTGCAGGCAAGTCATTCTTCCTATCCCGGTTTGCACTCCATCTGCGCGCGAAGGGACACTTGGTAGCAGAAGTAGATGCATGGCGCGATGACCATGCTGAAGATCCAATCTTCGCTGTCATGGCGGCCATTTTGAAGGTTTTGGACGCAGGAAAAGACAAAAAGAACGGGAAGCTACGCACGGCGTTGAGCAGGAGCGCAGGTAAAATTGCCATCCGAACAGGACAAGGTCTTTTGAGACGCGCATCCGCAGTATTTATCGGTTCGGATCAGGTCGAGGGTATCGCCGACATTCTTGCAAAGTCTTTAACTGAATCAAGTGAGACAACTATAAATGATTATGCTGAGTCGGCTCTTCAAAGATTTGAAGAGGGAAAAATGGCAATTGAACAATTTCGGTCTACTTTAGAGCAATCAGTAGCAGGAAATAAACCTTTATTCGTACTAATCGATGAGCTAGACAGATGCAGACCCACCTACGCCGTATCTGTACTGGAGAGAATAAAACATCTTTTTGACGTGCCTAATGTTATTTTTGTGTTCGCCACCGACGCTGATCAGTTAGTTCACACCATAAAGTCAGTATACGGCACGGATTTTGATGCAGAACGGTACTTGCATCGTTTTTTTGATCGTACATATCAATTTGACTCCCCACCCGTGGGCGCGTTCATAAAAGCTCGTTGGCAGGAACTGGGGTTTTCGAGTGAGAGGTTCGTTTATCTCGAGCAAATGACAGAGATAGAAATTGTAACAAAAATCTCTGTTGCTATGAACTTACAGCTTAGAGATATTCATCAGTGCCTTGATATTCTTTGGAGTTTCGCGAATTTCGAGCGCGATGACTTGAAAATACCGCTGCTTTTTGCATACCCGCTGATCTGCGCGTATCACCTTCGAAATTTGAAGGCTATGGCAGCCGCCTGTAATGAGACTCCATGGGATGGCACAATGAAAGCTGAATACCCAAACTGTTTCAATGGTACCGTTATTTTGACGTCACGAAGAAGAGGCGATGACGGCAGATACATAACTCGCGACCATTCTCTTCTCGACATCATGTCGGCATTCTTAAATCTCATAAGAAATGGACTATCCGAGCGGGGGAGCAGTGATAATCCAGTGTCCAGCTACGTGGAAACATATCGCCGCCACGAAGTTTCTGTTATCTTTAATAATCAAGATCGTTATGACTCTAAAATGGTGTCCCATCTCGAAAACTATGGGAGTGCC
Source organism: Rhizobium sp. (assembly GCA_029865825.1). Classification (GTDB taxonomy): domain Bacteria; phylum Pseudomonadota; class Alphaproteobacteria; order Rhizobiales; family Rhizobiaceae; genus Allorhizobium. Next base: position 7,647 of record JARXAQ010000334.1, on the reverse strand, counting down.
GTAAGGCGAGCTGGTCGTGTGGCTCCGACGAAGAACTGATTGGCTACCTTGTTGACGCGCTAGCGCTGGTATTCATATCTTTGCTGAAGCTCGTCACCCTCGCGGTTCCGGCATCCTCACCTACATCGGGTTCGTAAGGTCTGTAGGTAGGCAACTATCCAGGTATCAATCCGGCTGTGGTAACCGTGATAACCCCATAAATTTCATCGCTTTACGCTGGACGCCTCGCATCCTGCCGCATAACGTAGACTGGCATCGGTGCCAAGAGAGTGTCACTGAGCGAGCTTGAAGAATATGCCGGCGGAGGGGCAGCCATGGTCGAAATCGTCACAGCGCAATTGACGGATCCCTTTCGGATCGGGCTGATCTTCTTCCTGCTGCTGACTGCCCTCCGCACCCGGGCAAATATGGGGCTGATGATGCCGCTCGTCATGGGCGTGTTCTTTATCGCGATCCTGATCCCGCTGACCACGGCGGCCGCATCGACAGTGCCCCACCTCACCGCCATCGGCCTCGGCGTCGTCTCCAATGCCGTGATCCTGGCGATCTTCCTTGGCGGCTGGACGGTCTGGGAAAAGGCCCGCCGCTAAGGCTTAAATGACACGACCTGCGGCGCCATCTGGAGTCCTGGCCTCGTCCCGTTAGAACTCTTCAAGGGAGGTTGCACCCCGACGATGTGCCGCGTCACGCAGTGTCCTGCGCGTACCGAGCCCCCCAAGATCAGAACAGATTGACGGATGACGGCGGGCTAATGCGGTCCGCAGGCCAACACGCATGCCCCCATCCTTCGCCCTTTACCCTTTCACCGTGTACAAAAAAACAGGCCGGCGAGATGCCGGCCTGTTCTTTGACTTATCCAGGATTTACCGCGATCAGTCCTTGAAGATGTCCTTCTTGTGGGTATTGCCCGGCACCAGGAGTGCGCCGATCACGACGGTGGCACCCGCGATGATGATCGCATACCAGAGACCGCCATAGACGTTGCCGGTCTGCGCCGAGATCGCGAAGGCGGTCGCCGGGAGCAGGCCGCCGAACCAGCCGTTGCCGATATGGTAAGGCAGCGACAGGCCGGAGTAGCGGATGCGGGTCGGGTAGAGTTCGACCAGCATGGCGGCGATCGGGCCGTAAACCATCGTCACCAGGATGATCAGATAGGTCAGGATCAGCACGACGCCGAGCTTCTGGGCGGTGAAGATGTCGAAGAAGTTCGAAGCACGGGCGACCGTCGTATTGTTGTCGGCAACCAGCGGATAACCGGCAGCCGTCAGCGCATCATTGATCGACTTGGTGAAGGCGGCCGGCACTGCCTTGACGGCATCGCCGGTCAGCGTCGAGGCATCATAGGATGCGACGACGGTTTCGCCGACCTTGACCTGGGCGGCAGTCGCTGCCGGGTCTTCGACCGTCGTGTAGTTCACCGAGGTGCGTGCAAGCGTTGCCTTGGCAATATCGCAGGACGAGGTGAACTTGGCCGTGCCCGTCGGGTTGAACTGGAACGAGCAGTCATCAGGAGCAGCCGTCACAGTGACCGGGGTCTGCTGGGCGGCGTGCAGTGCCGGGTTTGCCGTCTGCGTGAGCAGCGGGAAGACGAAGTTGTAGGTCAGAGCCGCAATCAGGCAGCCGGCGAGAATGATCGGCTTGCGGCCGATACGGTCAGACAATGCGCCGAAGAACAGGAAGCCACCGGTGCCGAGGATCAGCGACCAGGCAACGAGAACGTTGGCGGTGAAGCTGTCAACCTTGATGACGTTCTGCAGGAAGAACAGGGCGTAGAACTGGCCCGAATACCAGACAACGGCCTGGCCAGCGACGAGGCCGAACAGCGCGATCAGGGCGATCTTGCCGTTCTTCCAGGTGCCGAAGGCTTCGCGCAGCGGCGCCTTGGAGGCAGCACCCTCTTCCTTCATCTTCTTGAAGGCGGGCGATTCATTCATCTGCAGGCGGATATAAAGCGAGATCGCCAGGAGCACGACCGAGCCGAGGAACGGAATGCGCCAGCCCCAGAGATCGAACGCCTTGATCATCTTGGCCGTACCGTCGGGGTTCATGACGGCGGCACCGGCCGCGTCGAGAACCGGCGTCGGATCCCAGTTGCCGTTGACATAGCTCTGCACCGACAGGATCACGACCAGCGAGAGCAGCAGTCCGAGCGTCGCCGTGGTCTGGATGAAGGCGGTAAAGTAGCCGCGTTGGTTGGCCGGCGCATGTTCGGCCACATAGACCGCAGCACCGCCATATTCGCCACCGAGCGCCAGGCCCTGCAGCATGCGCAGGATGTTCAGGATGGTCGGTGCGGCAACGCCCCAGGAGCTGTAGCCGGGCAGCAAACCGACGAGGAATGTCGAGCCGCCCATGATCAGGATGGTCATGAGGAAGGTGTATTTACGACCGATGATGTCACCGAGCGAACCGAAGACCAGCGCGCCGAAGGGGCGCACGATGAAGCCTGCGGCAAAGGCCAGAAGCGCAAACACGTTGCGGGTGGCTTCCGGGAAAGCCGTGAAGAACTGCGCGCCGATAATCGCGGCCAGCGAGCCGTAGAGATAAAAGTCGTACCATTCGAAGACGGTACCGGCGGACGAGGCCATAATGACCTTGCGTTCCTCCGCCGTCATGGGCCGCGAGCGGTCCCCCGCGTTCAATTCCGTAGTTGCCATGTATTCCTCCTCCTTGTTTGCCGACCTTCGGCCAGCCAATGTCCCTGGTCGAACCGACCTGCAGGAGCCACCTCTGTGTCCCCTGCCTCCTCTGGTCCCGGCCGTCTCAGCCGGTTTGGCCAGCAGTACTTCGCCGTATGCGAAGAGCCTCCCTGCCGTTCCCAGCACCACCGGCAGCACGCCCAAGGTCCCTCCCAGGCCGCGCCGACGACTGGCACCTAACGACTCCTTACCACAACGCAAAAGCGTCGATCAGGACGACTTTGGTATCAGGTGGAAGGATGAGGCCCGTCTTGTCTCGCGCCGGTTAAGGGGGTTTGGCACCAGGAGTGTCAGACCTCAGGCTCTGACAGGATATCCCGCGCGATGGCCAGAACCAGGTCCGGCAGAACGCCGAAGGCATAGGGCGCATAGACGCGTTCGAACTTCTGGTGAAACTCCCGGCCCCAGGGGCCGAGGTTGACGACGGGGAAGCAAAGCGCCGTCGCCGGTGGCATGTCGACGAGACGGGAGACCGGCGTGTTGTCTGAAACGACCGTGCTCTGATCCGCCGCCAGTCCGAGAAAGCTCATGTCGGATATCCCCTGGAAATAGGGTTTCCACTGAACGGCCGTTGCCGAATCACCGGCAAGCGCCAGACGCGCCCGCTCGATTGCCCCGTGCAGCACCCGGTCCTCGCGTTGCTTGAGGTCGAGCCGGCTCGCCGGATAGTGGAGCCCAGCAAAGCCGATGACGACCACGGGACCCGACAGCCGCGCCCGATCGACCAGAAAGGTCGCGAGCCGCCGCGAGGCGACGAGCGGATTGTCGCTCCGGGCCGCTTCGATCTGCTCGGCGCGCAACGATGCCTCAAAGCCCGCCCCTTCGACCTCGGCCGCCAGCGCCGCCACCTCGGCGATCGTGAGAATACGGACGGCACCGGGCGCCACGCCCGGGTGGCGACCGGCCAGGGCCGCATGCCGCTTTGCCTGCTCCGCAAACCGCACGATCGCCTGGCTGGCGCCGCGCTCGACCTCGGCGCGAAACCGCGCGAACAGCGCATCGGCAGTCATCGCGTGATAGAGCCAGTTGAAGGCGAGCCAGAACCGCTCGGGCGTCGTCACCTCATAGCCGTCGCGCAGGTCCTTCGCCTCGAGGCAGATCGGCGGCGGCGACGTATCGGCGACGTCATGGTCTGCAAGGTCGGCATTGCCTTCGAGCTGTGCGAGGATCCCCGCCCCCATCGCCTGCGCGCTGACGCCTTCGAAGGGATAGGCGGCATGCGAGCTGCAGCCGACGACCAGCGCAAACGGCAACAGCTTGCCGATCGTACCGGCGAAAACCGCCCGCCCCTCCGCTCCATCCCCCTGGTCGGAGGTCACGTCGAGATTGAGCGCAGCGGCGATCTCGATGCCGAAATCCTGGACGAGGCCCGGCAGGGCGGTACGCAACGAGCGCATGCCTCGGCTTTCGCGCTCCTCATCCGGCGTGGTGACGAACAGCAGGTTGCCCTCCCGGTCGGGATCAGTCGAGAAACGTTCGAGGCAGGCGATCGCAACGGCAAGACCGCTTTTCATGTCAAGCAGCCCGCGACCAGGCAGAAAGTCCCCGCGGATCAGATCGCTCAGCGCGCGCTCTTCCTGCTCGGTGCGCGTGACCTGGGCTGAAAGCGTGTCGATCAGCGCTTGCGCGAGCGCCGGGCTGTCGCAGGCCAGTGGCTGCAGCGCATGATAATTGTCCGTCGAGACCGTATCGAAATGTCCGGCCAAAACCAGTGTCCGAGGACCACGACCACGCACCAGCGCCACGACATTGCGTGTGAGAGGGTCACCATGGCTGTCGACAAGCCGCACATCCTCGGGATGCGCCCGAAAATAAGGCATGTCGCGGAGCATGGCGACCAGCTTGTCTGCAAAGCTGGCCTCGCCCGGACTTCCGCTCTCGCTACCCCAGGCCGTGAGCGTGATGGCAATCGCACGCACCCGCGCCGGGTCGATCCCCAGACTGCTCAGGTGGGCGGTCGGCTTTGCAGTCGACATTGTTGACTCCTCTGGTGTCAGGCGAGCGGTGACCACGCGGTTTGGTGGTGCATACGAAGAGAGCTGAAACTCGGAACCACAGCTAGCTGAGGCGTGAAGAACAAAAAAGAATGCAAACGGATCGAAAGTGACAAATACTGCCGAAAAGAGCAGCGTATTGACGGAATGGGAAGTGATGGACGATCTCGACCGACGGCTGGTGGCCGAATTGCGCATCAATGGCCGGGCCTCCGTGCCACAGCTGGCGCAGATCCTCGGGGTCGCCCGGGCGACCGCCCAGAAGCGGCTGGACCGCCTGATGGAGAGTGGTGACATCAAGGGCTTTACAGTGCGCCTGAAGGACGATCTCGCCAAGGATCGGATCCGTGCCCTGATCATGATCGCCATTGTCGGGCCGCCCCGGCCGCCGGTTGCCGCCGTCAAACGCCTGCCCGGGGTCAACTCGCTCTCCAACACCAACGGCGTCTGGGACATGATCGCGGAAATCGAGGTGGGGACCATGCCGGAGCTCAACACCCTGATTTCGACCATCCGTGCGGTGGACGGTGTATCAAAAAGCGAGACCTTCATCCTGCTCGGACCCGCGTGACGCAAGCGGCGCCGCCCTTGTCGTGGCGCCTTTGAGCGCCATTTGGCTAAGATGCGCCTGGCAGCCGGTTGCCCCGCCCCGGAGACATCCATGGTCCAGACCCGCCTTCTCACTGCTGTGGTTGCCGTCGTCATGCTCGCAGGCGGCATCGCCCATCTCGTTGTGCCGGAGATCTTCTTCACCATCGTCCCCTCGATCTTTCCGGCCCGTCTGGCCGTGGTGGCAAGCGGCGTCGTGGAACTGGCCATCGGGCTTGCCGTGCTGGTACCGCGGTTTCGCGCCCGCGCCGGCATCGCCTTTTCGCTGCTCTGTCTCGGCTACATGCCGCTCCACCTGTGGGATTTCATCCGGCCCGACCCAATCTTTCATCCCTGGCCGATCGCGGTTGCGCGGGTGATCTTACAGATCGGCTTCATCTGGGCAGGACTGCGGCTCTATGCACGCGACCCCCGCGCATAGAGCCGGGAGGACCGGAGACGACGCGTATGTTCTGGCCGCGCCACCCCCTGCCGCAGCCATGGCGACCTCCCCCCGGCATTCGACGTAGGTTGACGCGAAGCTTTGCCGTGGACATCGGCGAAAGGCTTACGCTAGTCTGCCGAATGGAAATGCAATAAGGGGACGATCGGCGGGACCGACATCCGGCCGCCATGAGTCGACCAATTAGAGGGACCAAATCATGCTGAAACGCCTTTCACTCACCGCTGCCCTGTTTGCCGCAGCCGCTGCCCCTGCTTTCGCCCACCTCAATCCGGAAGAGCATGGCTCGCTGATGGCCGGGATCTCGCATCCGCTGTTCGGCGCCGACCACATCCTCGCCATGTTGGCCGTCGGCATCTGGGCGAGCCAGATCGGTGGCCGCGCACTCTGGGCCGTGCCCGCCGCCTTCGTATCGATGATGGCCGTCGGATTCGGACTGGCCATGACCGGCGTCTCGCTTCCCTTCGTCGAGCCCGCGATCCTCGCCTCCGTCATCGGCCTCGGCCTGCTGGTCGCCGCTGCCGTTCGCCTGCCGGTCGCAGCCTCAGCTGCCGTCGTCGGCGTGTTCGCCCTCTTCCATGGTTATGCCCATGGTGGTGAGCTCGGCTCGGCCGGCGCGCTGTCCTTCGGCCTCGGATTCCTGGTCGCGACCGCCGCCCTTCACGGCGCAGGCGTCGCCCTTGGCATGACTGTTTCCCGCCTCGGCCCGTCGGTTGCCCGTATCCTCGGCCTCGCGACCGTCGTCGGTGGCGCCGCCATCGCGTTTGGCTGATCCTTTACGGGATCTTTTTGCCGTCAACCAAGAGAGCCGCTGTCGGTGCCCGAAACGGGAGACCACAGCGGCTTTTTCGTATCCCTTGAGGCCACGCGCAGCCTGTCCGGGTATTGGGTGCGGGGGTGCATGGTCCCTCAAGCATGAGAATGTTCAAAACAAAAAACGGCGCGATCATATCGCGCCGTTTTTCATTCGCCTGGCAATTGCCACGCGCTCTGTCTCAGAACTCTTCCCAATCGCCACGGACGGCCGCATTGCCCTGGAAGGCCGATGCGAGCTTGCGGCCGAGTGCCTTGGCCGGTGACAGCCGTTGGACATCGACGGCTGCCGCCGGCCGCGGCCGGGTGACGGCCTGCCCCGGCTGTCCCATCCTGAACTGCGCGAGCAATCCATTGAGGGCCGAGACTTCCTTGGCGAGGCTGTAGCTGGCCGCCGTGGTTTCCTCGACCATCGCCGCATTCTTCTGCGTGTCCTGGTCCATCTGGTTCACAGCCGTGTTGATCTGCTGGAGACCTGAAGACTGTTCCTGGGCCGATTCGACGATCGCGACCACATGACGATTGATCTCCTGGACCTCTGCCACGATGGTCTGGAGCGCCTCGCCGGTATGACCGACGAGCTGCACACCCTCCTGGACCTGCGCGTTCGACGTCATGATCAGCGACTTGATCTCCTTTGCGGCCGTCGCCGAACGTTGTGCGAGCTCACGCACTTCCTGGGCAACAACGGCGAAGCCCTTGCCGGCTTCACCGGCACGCGCCGCTTCCACACCGGCATTGAGTGCCAGCAGGTTTGTCTGGAAGGCGATCTCGTCGATCACGCCGATGATGTTGGAGATCGATTGCGACGACTGCTCGATCTTCTGCATGGCGACCACGGCCTGGCGCACGATATTGCCGGATTCTTCGGCACCGGACTTGGCGCGCGAGACAAGGTGCCCGGCTTCCTGCGCCCGCTTCGTGCTGTCCTTGACGGTCGTGGTGATCTGTTCGAGGGCAGCGGCGGTCTCCTCGACGGCTGCAGCCTGCTGCTCGGTGCGCTTGGCAAGATCGTCGGCGGCAGAGCGGATTTCGTTTGCCCCGTTGTCGATCCCGCGGGCGTTTTCCGTCACCGCTTTCAGCGTCTCGT
>JARXAQ010000332.1 GCA_029865825.1 Rhizobium sp. | reverse complement strand
GCTGGCGCGGGGTTATTCAACGGTGTTTCGGGGAACGCCGCTGCTGATCCAGCTCTGGCTGCTCTATTACGGCGTCGGATCGCTGCTGCCGATGGTGCCGGGCCTGCGCCACAGCTTCCTCTGGCCGGTCTTACGCGAAGGCTTCTTCTTCGCAGCGGTCTCCTTCACTTTAAACTATGCGGCCTACGAGGCGGAGGTGCTGCGCGGTGCGCTTCTCTCCGTGCCGAAGGGCGAGCTGGAGGCCGGGCGTGCGCTCGGCATGAGCCGGTTCACGCTGGTTCGGCGGATCTGGATGCCGCGTGCCATCCGCACGGCGCTGCCCACAATTGCCGGCGAAGTCGTGCTGCAGCTGAAGGCGACGCCGCTCGCCTTCACCGTCACGGTCATGGATCTCTATGCCGTTGCCTTCAAGGTCCGGCAGGATACGCTCCTCGTCTACGAGCCCCTGCTGGTCGTCACCCTTTTCTATGTCGTGCTGACCGTCCTCATCACCCGAGCCTTCGGCGTCGTCGAGGCGCAGGTGCCGATCCGCCGCTGAGCGGCTTTGAAAGAACAGCCATGTCGAAGTCCTTCGTTACCCATCCTCTGCCGGAGAACGCCGGTCCAGAAACCCGCGCTCTGGATGCCGGTCTCGTCATTGATCCAGCGACGGGGGCGATTGCGCCTAACATTTCGATGTCGGTCAACAATGTGCTGATGCCGGGTGATGGCGCCTTCTCCGCCGATGGTGTCGAGGATCTGGCGGCACTGCCCTATCTCTATGCACGCTGGACCAACCCGACTGTGCGGCAGCTCGAACAGCGCCTGGCCTCTATCGAGGGGGCTGAGGATGCGCTGGCGAGTGCCACCGGCATGGCCGCGATTGCCGGCATGCTGCTGACACTGCTCAAGGCCGGCGACCACCTCATCGTCTCCGACGTCTGTTATGCAGGCGCCGCCGAACTCACTCAGCGCGTGATGCCGGACTTCGGTGTCGAGGTCACTGCCGTCAACATGGCGCGGCTCGATCTTGTCGAGGCGGCGATCCGGCCTAATACCCGGCTGATCCATTGCGAAAGCCCTGTTAATCCGATCCTGCGCATCGTCGATCTCAAGGCCCTGTCGGCCATTGCCGCCCGTCATGGCGTGCTGACCTCGGTGGACTCGACCTTCGCCACGCCCGTCGCAACCCGTCCGCTCTCGCTCGGGGTTGATCTCGTCATCCACTCGCTGACCAAGTTCATCAACGGCCATGGCGACGCGCTCGGCGGCGCAGTGATCGGGCGAAAGGAACTGGTCGCCCAGATCCGTGGGCGCGCCGGCGTCTATCTCGGGGCTGCGCTCTCGGCCCAGTCCGCCTGGCTGATCATGCGCGGCATCGATACGCTTTATCCGCGCATGCGCATGGTGTCCGAAACGGCACTTGGTGTCGCCGAATTCCTGGAGAGCCACCCGCAGGTGGAGCGTGTGCTTTATCCCGGCCTTGCTTCCCATCCACAGTACGATCTGGCGAAGCGCCAGATGGACGTGTTCGGCGGCATGATCGGGTTTCGCACACGCGACCCGAAAGCCACGGCCGCCCGACTGGCCGAACGCCTGCGCATCGCCCACTACGCCTTCTCGCTCGGCCACCAGCGCAGTCTCGTCGTTCTGATGGATACCGACGAGATGATGGCCTCGACCTACCGGCTCACCGGTCAAGCCCTTGCAGATTACCGCGCCTATGCCGGCGACGGGCTCTTCCGCCTGTCGATCGGCCTTGAGACCCCCGCTGACATCATCGCCGATCTCGACCAGGCGCTCATCCCCTGACCGCATCCGACGGAGACTTTTCCATGGCAGACACCCTCATTCTCGACGGCGGCATGAGCCGCGAACTCCTGCGCCTCGGCGCCGAACTCAAGCAGCCGGAATGGTCGGCGCTGGCGCTGATGAACAGCCCGGAGATCGTGCGTCAGGTGCATGAGGAGTTCATCGCCGCCGGCGCGGATGTCGTCACCACCAATTCCTATGCGCTCGTGCCTTTCCACATTGGCGAAGAACGTTTTGCGAAGGACGGGGCAGACCTGACCGCACTCTCTGGCCGGCTTGCCCGCGAGGCCGCAGACGCCAGCGACCGCAAGGTGCAGGTCGCCGGTTCGCTGCCGCCGATCTTTGGCTCCTACGAGCCGGAGAATTTCGACCCGTCGCGCGTGCAGCATTATCTCAAGGTGCTGGTCGAGAACCTCGCGCCGCATGTCGATGTGTGGCTCGGCGAGACGCTCAGCCTGATTGCGGAAGGCGAGGCCGTTCGCGAGGCGATCAAGGCGCATCCGAAGCCTTTCTGGATCTCGTTCACGCTGGCCGATGACGAGGCCCAGATCGCCGGCGCCGAGGCCAAGCTTCGTTCGGGCGAGACGGTGAAAGCCGCTGCCGAATGGGCGGCCGGTTCCGGTGCTGCGGCTCTTCTGTTCAATTGTGCCAAGCCGGAAGTGATGAAGAAGGCTGTCGAAACAGCAGCAGCCGTCTTTGCGGACAAGGGCGTCGATCTGAAGATCGGCGTCTATGCCAATGCGTTCGAGACCGATACCGACGAGAAGGCGGCGAATGAGGGGCTGCACGACACGCGTCAGGATCTGACTGGCGATGTCTATTCGCGTTTCGCCTGCCAATGGGCCGATGCTGGCGCGACGATGATCGGCGGCTGCTGCGGCATCGGTGCCGAGCACATCCACACCGTCGCGACGACTCTCAGACGCGCAGGCTAAGCCTGCGTCAGCCCATGCGCTCCGACGCGTAACTTCCCGGGCTCGGCGGGAAGACGATGGTGCGGTTGCCGTTGATGAAGGTGCGGTGGTGGATATGGGCGTGGATGGCGCGGGCGAGCACCTGGGCTTCCACGTCGCGGCCCATTGAGACGTAATCCTCCGGTGACTGCGCATGGGTCACGCGTGCCGTGTCCTGCTCGATGATCGGGCCTTCGTCGAGATCGGCGGTGACGTAATGGGCCGTCGCACCGATCAGCTTCACGCCGCGCTCATAGGCCTGCTTGTAGGGGTTCGCGCCCTTGAAACTTGGCAGGAAAGAGTGGTGGATGTTGATGATCTTGCCGGACATTTTGCGGCACAGACTGTCTGAGAGCACCTGCATGTAGCGGGCCAGCACGATGAGTTCAGTGCCCGTCTGTTCGACGAGATCGAGGAGTTGCGCCTCGGCTTGTGGTTTGTTGTCCTTGGTCACCTTGATGTGGTGGAAGGGGATGTCGTGATTGACGACGACCTTCTGGTAATCGAAGTGGTTGGAGACGACGCCGACGATCTCGATGGGAAGCGCGCCGATTTTCCAGCGATAGAGGAGGTCGTTGAGGCAATGGCCGAAGCGCGAGACCATCAGCAGCACCTTCATCTTGGCATCGCCGTCATGGAACTCGGCGGTCATGCCGAATGTCTTCTTCACCGGCTCCAGCCCGGCCACGATCTCCTCGATTGTCGCGCCGTCCTGTATGATGAAGCTGAGCCGCATGAAAAATAGGCCGGTGTCGAGATCGTCGAATTGCGAGGAGTCGACGATGTAGCAGCCCTTCTCGGCAAGCAGGCCCGTGATGGCGGCGACGATGCCTCGGGTCGACTTGCAGGATACGGTCAGGACGTGTTTCATCGGTTCAGGCTCCGGTCTGGGCATAGGTCAGTGTTGCGCCGCCATCCTCGCCGGTGTGGCGAGGATCTGCAACGGGAATGATGGCGAGAGGATGCAGATGCCGTGGATCAGTCAGAGCATCTGCGGGTCTTCCAACGAAGTCAGACGTCGAGCGTCGTCTGGTGCTCCCAGGCGGTGAACTGCGAGCAGTAGGTGTTCCACTCGCCGTGCTTGAGCTTGAGATAGGCAGCGGAGAATTCCGTGCCGAGGGCTGCCTGCAGGCCCTTGTCTTCCTCATAAGCGCGCAGTGCGTCGAGGAGGTTGAGCGGCAGCTTCGGGGCATCTTTCACCAGATGGCCATCGCGGTACATGTCGATGTCGTGATGCGGACCCGGATCGGCATCGCTCTTCAAGCCGCTCAAGCCCGCTGCGATGATGATCGCCTGGAGCAGATAGGGGTTCACCGCGCCGTCGGGCAGTCGCAGTTCGAAGCGGCCGGGGCCGGGGACGCGCACCATGTGGGTGCGGTTGTTGCCGGTCCAGGTGACCGTGTTCGGCGCCCATGTGGCGCCGGAGACGGTGCGCGGTGCGTTGATGCGCTTGTAGGAATTGACCGTCGGATTGGTGATCGCGGCCAGTGCCGAGGCATGTTTCATGATGCCGCCGAGGAAGGTTTTGCCCTTGGCCGAGAGCCCGAAGGGCATGGCCTTGTCGGCGAAGGCATTGATCTTGCCATCCGTATCCCAGACCGAGATATGCGCGTGGCAACCATTACCGGTCAGGCCCTTGAAGGGTTTGGGCATGAAGGTGGCGCGCAGCCCGTGCTTTTCGGCGACGGATTTCACCATGAACTTGAAGAAGGAATGCTTGTCGGCCGTCTTCAGGGCGTCGTCATATTCCCAGTTCATCTCGAACTGGCCGTTCGCGTCCTCATGGTCGTTCTGGTAGGGCTTCCAGCCCAGTTCCAGCATGTAATCGCAGATCTCGGCGATCACGTCGTAGCGGCGCATCAGGGCCTGCTGGTCGTAGCAGGGCTTTTCGGCCGTATCGAATTCATCCGAGATCTTGCCACCATCGGCCGAGATCAGGAAGAATTCCGGCTCGACGCCGGTTTTCACGCGCAGACCCATCTCGGCTGCTTCCGCCACCAGGCGCTTGAGCACCACGCGCGGCGCCTGTTCGACGGGTTTGTCTTCCATCACGCAGTCGGCCGCGACCCAGGCGACATCCTTCTTCCAGGGAAGCTGGATGACCGAGGAGGCATCGGGAATGGCGAAGAGGTCGGGATGAGCAGGCGTCAGGTCGAGCCATGTGGCGAAACCGGCAAAGCCCGCGCCATCCTTCTGCATGTCGGCGATCGCTTCTGCCGGAACCAGCTTGGCGCGCTGGGCGCCGAAGAGGTCGGTATAGCTGATCATGAAGTATTTGATGCCGCGCTCGGCGGCGAAGCTTGCAAGATCCTGTGTCACGTCGTTCCCCTGTTTTTATGGATTGAGACACATTGGTTGAAAGGAAATGGCCGCATCCGTGGGAGTCGGATACGGCCATTCAGGTTTTAGAAAGCGCCCTTGCCTGGGTACCAGCTGGTGCCGGCGAGCGGCACTTGCGCCATGGCGGCGGCCTCCATGGTGAGCGCGCAGAGGTCTTCGGGCTCGAGGTTGGTGAGCTTGTTCTTGCCGCAGGCGCGCGCGATCGTCTGGGCTTCCAGCGTCATGACCTTGAGATAGTTGGCAAGCCGGCGGCCGGCGGCGACGGGGTCGAGACGGGCGGCGAGTTCCGGATCCTGGGTGGTGATGCCGGCCGGGTCCTTGCCCTCATGCCAGTCATCATAGGCGCCGGCCGTGGTGCCGAGCTTCTGGTATTCCTCTTCCCATTTCGGATCGTTGTCGCCGATGGCAACGAGTGCTGCCGTACCGATCGCCACTGCATCGGCGCCCAGTGCCAGTGCCTTTGCCACATCGGCACCCGAGCGGATGCCGCCGGAGATGATCAGCTGCACCTTGCGATGCATGCCGAGATCCTGCAGCGCTTGCACGGCGGGGCGGATGCAGGCGAGCGTCGGCATGCCGACATTTTCGATGAAGACGTCCTGGGTGGCGGCCGTGCCGCCCTGCATGCCGTCGAGCACGACGACATCGGCGCCGGCCTTCACGGCAAGGGCCGTATCGTAATAGGGGCGGGCGCCGCCGACCTTCACATAGATGGGCTTCTCCCAGTCGGTGATCTCGCGCAGTTCGAGGATCTTGATTTCCAGATCATCCGGGCCTGTCCAGTCGGGGTGGCGGCAGGCGGAGCGCTGGTCGATGCCCTTGGGCAGGTTGCGCATATTGGCGACGCGGTCGGAGATTTTCTGGCCGAGCAGCATGCCACCGCCGCCGGGCTTGGCGCCCTGACCGACAACCACTTCGATGGCATCGGCGCGGCGCAGGTCTTTCGGGTTCATGCCGTAGCGCGAAGGGAGGTACTGATAGACCAGTGTCTGGCTGTGGCCGCGCTCCTCGTCGGTCATGCCGCCGTCGCCTGTCGTGGTGGAGGTGCCGGCGATCGTGGCGCCTCGGCCGAGCGCTTCCTTGGCATTGCCGGAGAGAGCGCCGAAGGACATGCCGGCAATGGTGATCGGGGTCTTCAAGTAGATCGGCTTCTTGGCAAAACGTGTGCCGAGCACCACGGAGGTATCGCATTTTTCGCGATAGCCTTCGAGCGGATAACGCGAGATCGAGGCGCCGAGGAAGAGCAGGTCGTCGAAATGCGGGACCTTGCGTTTGGTGCCGGCGCCTCTGATATCATAGATGCCGGTTGCGGCCGCACGGCGGATTTCGGCCAGCGTGTAATCATCAAAGGTTGCGGACTTGCGCGGCGGGGTGAAGGGGTTGTGATAGCTCATGGCTGTTCCTCGCCTCAGTACGCGTCAGCGTTGTCGATATTGAAATTGTAGAGCTTGCGGGCCGAGCCGTAGCGCTTGAACTCTTCCGGCTTAACGTCCGTGATGCCCGCCTGTTCGAGAAGTTCGGCGAGCTTTGCCAGATGCTTCGGCTTCATCTGCTTTTCGATGCAATCGGCGCCGAGGCTTTTGACCGTGCCGCGCACGAAGAGCTTTGCCTCATAGAGGCTGTCGCCCAGCGCTTCGCCGGCATCGCCGCAGACGACGAGGTGGCCTGATTGCCCCATGAAGGCCGACATGTGGCCGATCGAGCCTTTGACGACGATGTCGATGCCCTTCATCGAGATGCCGCAGCGCGAGGCGGCATTGCCCTTGATGACGAGCAGGCCGCCGCGACCGGTGGCACCGGCATATTGCGAGGCGTCGCCCTCAATGACAACGGTGCCGGACATCATGTTTTCGGCGACACCCGGTCCGGCCGAGCCATGCACGGTGACCGTGCCGCCATCGTTCATGCCGGCGCAGTAATAGCCGACGGAGCCTTTGACCTCGACGGTGACGGGGGCATCGATGCCGACGGCGACGGAGTGGCTGCCGCGCGGATTGATTACTTCAAATTCGGTGTCGTTGGTGCCAGTGCCGAGATTGTGGAGCGCGCTGTTCAGCTCACGCAAAGGGGTGTGGGACAGGTCGAAGACGGGCATGGGTGAAGCTTTCTTGGCGTGATGGGCGTATCGTGAAGGACCAGACGTCAGGCGGCTTTTTCGTGATCCCAGAAATAGACGGTTGCCGGTTCCGGCTCCCAGACGCGGGCGGTCTCGATGCCGGGCAGGTTGACGAGTGCGCGATATTCCGAGCCGAAGGCAACATACTGGTCGGTCTCGGCCATGACGGCCGGCTTGCAGGCGATGGGATCGCGGACGACGCCGAAGCCCGACTTGGTGCCGACGACGAAAGTGAAGAAGCCGTCGAGATCGTCGAGAGCCCCGGTCAGCGCCTGGCCGAGATCCTTGCCCTTGGCCATTTCGGCCGTGAGATAGGCGGCGGCGACTTCACTGTCGTTTTGAGTTTCGAAGGTCATGCCTTCACGCACCAGTTCGCGGCGGAGATTGTTGTGGTTGGACAGCGAGCCGTTGTGGACGAGGCACTGGTCCGCCCCCGTCGAGAAGGGGTGGGCGCCGAGCGTGGTGACGGCGCTTTCGGTGGCCATGCGGGTGTGGCCAATGCCATGTGTGCCGCCCATGGCGCGCACGTCGAAGCGCGAGACGACATCCTTCGGAAGGCCGATTTCCTTGAAGATCTCGACGCTTTCGCCCGAGCCCATGATGCGGACGTCAGGGCGGATTTCAGTGAGGATGGCCCTGATATCGCCGAGCTTGGATGCCGCGATCTCGATCACAGCGTGAGTGCTCTTGACGGTGACAGCCGCGTCCATGCCCGCTTTCGCCAGATCGGCGCTGAGGCCGGCAAAATCGGTCGCCGGATCAGCAGACTGGATCGTCACCTTGGCTTTGCCGTCGGTCGTGCCGCCGTAGATCGCGATGCCGGCCGAATCCGGTCCGCGATCGGTCATGGTGATCAGCATGTCCGACAACAGATCCCCCAATTGGGGCTCCAGCGCCTTGTCTTTCAGGAACAAACCCACAATGCCGCACATGGCCGCGATCTCCAATTTTCGTTGGAGACAGACCTAGCAGCGGGCGATGGTGAAATCAATCGGTGAGAATAAATTTTTCTTTTAAGGCAACTATCGCTGTTGTGGATAGGAGATGATCGAGAGGTAGCGGGCCGGCAGTTTCACCAGTTCCTCCGGTCCATGCGGGGCATCGGCGTCGAAGAACAGGCTGTCGCCGGCTTCCATGCGGTAGAGCCGGTCGCCATGGCGGTAAACGACCTCGCCCTCCAGCATGTAGAGGAACTCCATGCCCTCGTGCTGAAAGGTCGGGAAGATGTCGGAGGAGGCATTGAGCGTGATCAGATAGGGCTCGACGATAACGCCTGACGTATTGTTCTCGATATGGCCGAGTAGGCTGTAATGGTGGCCGGCGCGGGTGCCGCGGCGCTCCAAATGCACGCCTTCGCCGGCCTTGACGAAGCTTGCGCTGCGCGGCTCCTCGAAGCCCCGGAAGAAGGAGGTGATCGGCACGCCGAGCGCCTTGGAGAGGGCCTGAAGGGTGGTCAGCGACGGCGAGATATTGCCGTTTTCGATCTTCGACAGCATGCCGACGGACATGCCGGTGGCGGCTGCCATATCGGCGACGGTGATGCCGAGTTTCTTGCGGTAGGTGCGCACTTCATGGCCGATCGCCATTTCGAGATTGTTGGCGCGCGGCTCGCGGACGGCATGCGGATCCTGGCCAAGTGCGGCGACAAGAGGGGCGGCGGGGGGCGTCTTGCCGGGGCCTGTGCCATCCTTTGTGCTCTTTGCCATCGTCTCGGGTCCCTCGTATCCGCTGTCCGTCTTCAGCTCACGCGTCTGATTGCTCTAGCGGATTTTGGCGTCATGCCAAAATGGTCTTTGAAGGCCTTGGAGAAATGCGAGGCGCCGGAAAAGCCGGTGGCGAAGGCGAGTTCGGAGATCGACAGCGGGCTTTGCTCGAGCAGGCGGCGGGCGTGATCGAGGCGGATGCGGTGATAGGTGCTCTGGAAACTGACGCCGAGATGTTCGGCAAACAGCCGGTCTAGGTGGCGGGGGCTGACGCCGGCGAGCCGTGCCATGGTTGCCCGGTCGAGCGGCTGCTCGATGGTTGCCTCCATCTTTTCGAGCACAGTGATCAGGCCCGGATGATGGGTGCCGAAACGCTCACTGGACGATCCGCGCTGCGGGGCCGTCGGTTCGGCGACTGCCGTGTGCAGATACCAGTCGCTGACCCGCCGTGCAAAGGCCTGGCCCATGCGGCTGGCGATCAGGGCATGCATCATGTCCAATGGTGCGACGCCGCCACCGCAGGTGACGCAGTCGCCGTCCAGCACATAGCGGGCCTGGCGCGGTGTCAGATGCGGAAAGGCCTCCCGCATGGCGGGCGCGTGTTCCCAGTGGATGGTAAAGTCCCGCCCGTCGAGCAGACCGGATGCTGCCAGGAGATACGCCCCGCTCGAGATGCCGCCGATGCGCACGCCCTGGCGCGCCAGTCGCCGCAGCACCGGATAAAGCGCCGAAGGTTCGCTCCAGTCGTCCGGGTTTCCTCCGGCGACGACGAAAATCGTGTGGCATCGGGCGCCGATGGTCGCGATATCCTGGCAGGGAATGGCGAACCCGGCGGAAGACATGACTGCCTTGCCGCCCATCGACAGCGGCACGGTCTCATAGAGAGAGGTCTGGGCGAGCATGTTCGCGGCGCGCAAGGGTTCCGTCGCCGACGCATAGGACATCAGCGCGAAATTGGGGATCGTGACGAATCCATAGGTCTGCGTGGCGGGCGAAACATCAGCGTGCATGCGTTCGATTTACGCGCAAACACCGCAGTTTGGCAATTCGCGGCCAGATGCCGTCGTTTCTTGCCGCCGATTAGTTGGCCAATTGCATGACCTCGAGGGCAGATCGCGCCACAATGTCGGCACCGATCCGGTGAAATGCATGGGGATCCTTCTTCACAGCAGGACCGCCCACGGCGATCCGCATGCCGGTCGTGTGGCGGTTCGAGTGAATGCGGCGGATCGCTTGTGCGCATTCCGGCGCCTCGTCGACGCGACCAACCGATATCCCGAGGAGGTCATAAGATGAGTTGGACAGGCGCATGTAGACGCTGTCGTCCAGCTCCATCTCGCCGCCACCGTCGACGGCCCAGCCCATGTCGCGAAAACAGGACGCAACGATCGATACGCCGATGGTGTGCATGGCGCCCCGGGTGCGTGCTAGAAGCACACGCCGCTCCGTCTCGCGCGACTTGATCGCCACGCTGCGGCTTTGCGACAGATGGTTGATGATCATGCCGATCCGCGTGGAGGCAACGGCGACCTGCATGAAATCGGTCTCGTCCGTGCACCACATGTTGCCGAGATGGGCGGCAACCGGTGCGAACAGCTGGATCGCCAGCGTCTGCATCGGCAAACCGCTGCGTTGCAATTCCTCGGTGAGTTCGCGGTGACCACGCGGGTCCGCGTCGATGAGCACCTTGATCAGCAGTGGTCGGAAGGCAATGGCCTGCTCGGTGCCGGGCAATTGACGCGCCAGCGGATCCAGCTCCGGATGGAGCTGAAGGTCGATTTCCTGCGAAAGCGCCCGTGACGGCTGTCCGGTCGCAAGTTCCGGATGTCCGGCTCCGACGAGTTGCGGCACGGCCTTGCGAATGGCTCGCTCAAGGATACGGGAATCGAACGCACTCAGCGGCGTCGCCGCCGTGGCTTCCGCCGCCGGCTTGCTCTCTCCCCCCGCGCCTGACGCGCCTTCCCTCCCGCCGTAAGGCGGGTCCTTCCTGCTGTCGTTGGCCATTTCACCCTCCCGATCCCTGGCCTTGACGGTCTTTTTCTTCCCTGTGGGACACTACTGCATCCGCAATCTGCCGCCAATCACATTCTAAAATTTAGTTTGCCACACAATACGGCGATACAATCGGTTCGGATGTCGTTATGGCCCCAATTCGTCAGAATGGGCCTAACCCCTGTCTTCCGCCCGATGCACCTGCGGCATCTGCTCCTGATGGCCGCCGCGCGCTCCGGTACGCCCGGGGGCTGTTTGGCCGCTATGGGGTGCCAGCGCGCCACGGACATGGCCGGCGATGTGCCGCGCTGTCAGGCGCGCCTCGTCATACATGTCCTCCGGGTTGGCCTGGGCGATGAAATGGTCCGGCAGGGTCAGTGTACGAATGGCACAGCGGCCGTCGAGCATGCCCTTTTGCGCAAGATGATGCAGCACAAGCGCGCCAAAGCCGCCTGTCGCGCCTTCCTCCACGGTTACCAACAATTCATGGCTGGCAAAGAGGTCGGCGATAAGGGCCGTGTCCAGGGGTTTGGCAAAGCGGGCGTCAGCGACGGTCACCGAAAGTCCGTGATCGGCGAGCAGTCGGCGGGCCGCAAGACATTCGGCGAGACGCGTTCCAAAGGAAAGCAACGCGACATGGCGACCAGTCTCGACGATACGGCCGCGACCGATCGGCAGTGCCCGGCCTTCCGTCGGGAGCGAGACGCCGGTCCCTTCGCCGCGGGGGTAACGAAGGGCGATCGGTCCCTCCTGGTGCGCGGCGGCCGTTGCCACCATATGCACCAGTTCCGCTTCGTCGCTCGCCGCCATTACGGTAAAGTTCGGCAGATTGGCAAGATAGCCGATGTCGAAAGCGCCGGCATGGGTCGGTCCGTCGGCGCCGACAAGGCCGGCGCGGTCTATCGCGAACCTGACGGGCAGGCACTGCAAGGCGACGTCGTGGACGATCTGGTCATAAGCGCGCTGCAGGAAGGATGAATAGATCGCGCAGAAGGGCTTCATGCCGCTCGCGGCGAGGCCGGCTGCGAAGGTGACCGCGTGTTGTTCGGCAATGCCGACATCGAAACAGCGTTCGGGGAATTCGCGCTGGAAAAGGTCGATGCCGGTCCCTGCTGCCATGGCGGCGGTGATGCCGACAATACGGTCGTCGCGGCGTGCCTCGTCGATCAGGGCGTTGGCGAAGACCTTGGTATAGGAGGGCGCCTTGGCAGGCGTCTTCACCTGCGTGCCGGAGAGGATGTCGAATGGGCTGACCCCATGATATTTGTCGGCGGCTGCCTCTGCATGGTGATAGCCTGCACCCTTGCGGGTGATGGCATGGAGCAGGATGGGGCCAGGCTCGCCGTCCTTCAACAAACGAAGCAGGGGCAACAAGGTGCCGAGGTCGTGGCCGTCTACCGGGCCGCAGTAACGAAAGCCGAGATTCTGGAACAGGTTTTTCTCCGGCGTCATGCCGCCGACATCACGTGTTCCATCGATCTGCCGAATATCTGACAGGTGACGGGACAGGGCCCCGGTCGACGGTGAAATCGACATGTCGTTGTCGTTGAGAATCACGATCAAACGTCGACCGAGCGCCCCTGCATTGTTCAATGCCTCGAAGGCCATGCCGGCCGACATCGCTCCGTCGCCGATGACACAAACGACGTTGCCCGTCTGTCCTGCGAGGTCGAAACCGACGGAGAAGCCGAGGCCGGCGGAGATCGAGGGGGAGGAATGGGCCGCCCCGAAGGGGTCGTAAGGGCTTTCGCTGCGCCGGGTGAAGCCGGAAATACCGCCCTTCTTGCGCAAGCTCGACATGCGCTCGCGGCGGCCCGTCAGGATCTTGTGAGGGTAGCACTGATGGCCGACGTCCCAGAGCAGTTTGTCGTGCGGGGTATCGAAGATCGCGTGGATCGCGATGGTCAGTTCGATAACGCCCAGACTGGATCCGAGGTGGCCGCCGGTCTGCGAAACCACACGCAGAGTTTCCGTTCTCAACTCGTCAGCCAGGCGCACGAGTTCCACGGGTTCCAGCGCTCGCAAGTCCTTTGGTGAGCGGATCCGGTCGAG
>JARXAQ010000314.1 GCA_029865825.1 Rhizobium sp. | reverse complement strand
AGCAGGGTCGCCAGGCGCCCATCGGCATCGAAACGCGCAAAGGCCTCGGCCACGGTCCGGACCTGCGCGGCATCCTTCACCTCGGCTCCCGCAGCCAGCGTGAAAAGCGAGGGATAGATCTCGGCAAAGACGACCGGCTTGTCGAAGTATCTGGCAAAACCCGTCTCGAAGGGCCAGACGGCGATCTCTCCGTCCCGCCCGCTCTCGTCGAGAAACCGTGACAGGCGGCCGATGCCCAGCAGTGTCTGGCTGCCGACCGATCCGTTGTAGGACAGCTGCCACACGGCTTTAGCGCCCTTGGCGAAACGTTCCGACTGGCGCAGACAAAACGGTGCCGTTGTCGGCGCAGCCGGTCGCTTTGGCGAGAGCGCCGGATAGACATGCTGGTGCGGATGGCCCCAGAAGCGGGGCGTCTCCGTAAAATGTGTCGCATTCCAGCGCGATGCCAGATCGAAGCGGTTGTTCCGGTTGTCCGGGCCATCCTCGATCTCGGCGGCAATCTTGCGCCAGAGCGCGCGCCAATCCGCCCTGCCCGTCAATCGCTCGGCCGTGCCCGCCGGGTAACCGAAGGCAAAGTCGAACCCGCAGAGCAGGCGATCGCCTTGCGCGACCGCTACACCCACCACGGCCTCCAGGCGCTCCATGAAGGCGTGCCGGGTCGAAAAGTTCTCGTTCCAGTCGATCACGACCCGATCGCCCTCGCGCCGGGCAAGGCAGGCCCAGAGCGAGTTCTTGCCCGTGACCGGTTGCCCGGCACCGGACCAGTCGACGATCAGATAACGATCGAACAGCGGCATTACTTTTTCTTCTGCATCGACTTCGGCCCCAGCGGATGGTCGGCATGAGGGTATGGTGCATGATGATGGTCATGACCGTGGTCATGGCTGTGATCGTGGGCATGGCTATGACCGTGGGCGTGGTTGTGATCATGACCATGGGTGTGGTCGTCGCCATGCGCATGGTGGTCATGGTCGTGATGATCGTGGCCGTGGTGATCATGGTCATGGCCGTGATCGTGATGGCCGCAGCCGCAATTCGGTCCATGCTCGTGGATTGCCGCCTTGCCGGAGGACGGTGCGTCCATCACGGCCTGCAGATCGGCATCAGGCGTTGCATTGAGCAGGTGGCCATATTTGCCGCCGAGCGTCGTCTGGGGTGTGTAGTCGAAGGCCGGCTCCAGGGCGGCCGGTTCGGCATGGCTGTGCACCGGCGTCCAGGGCAGCCCATGTTCGCGACAGAAGTCGGGATCGCGGCACGATGCATCGCAATCACCTTTGCACGGACAGTTTTCCAGGCCGCCACCGATGCCTTCGACATGGTGGTGATGGCTTTCCTGACGCTGGCCGACATCGGCCTCGAAGCCGAGGACCTGTTCGCGATATTTGCACATCTGGCAGTTCATCACCGCCGCACCTTCGAGAATTTCCTTCACACGATCCTGGAAGGCGTCGAGCACCAGCGGATGATCGTTGAGATAACTCGCCTTGACGAACTGGATCTCGGGATACCGGGCGGCGACCTCGTCGGTGTAGCTGTAGATGCGCTTCACCAGAACGCCGGTGAAGAGGAAATACGGGAAAACGACGATGCGCTTGTAGCCGAGCTTGGCGCCATGCGTCAGGCCAGGCTCGACCAGCGGAAAGGTCACGCCCGAATAACAGGTTTCACCCCAGCCGAAACCCATGCCTTCCCAGAGCATGCGCATGACCTTGGTGGCATTGGAATTGGCGTCCGGATCCGAGGAGCCACGGCCGACTACCATCAGCAGCGTCTCGTGCTTGTCGACAAAACCGAGCGTCTCATTCGCCTCATCGACGGCCGCCTGAATACGGTCGCCAGCAGCCCGGATCATCTTCAGGTCGATGCCGAGTTCGCGGCCGTAATTCACGACCATGCCCGGGTTCTGGGCCTGGTAGGTGTTGAGCACCGAGGGAATGTCGTTCTTAGCATGTCCTGCGGCAAACAGCATGCCGGGCACGGCCAAAACGCGGGTCACGCCCTGCTCCCGCAGGCTGTCGAGACCGGCCGAAATCACCGGATTGCAGAATTCGAGATAACCGTATTCGACCGGCATATCGGGGTTGCGGGCGCGCAGCGCCTCCGCGATCACGGCGAATTCCTTCGCCGCGTTCTGGTTGTGACTGCCGTGGCCGCAGACCATGATTCCGAGTTTTTCCGCCATAGGTAAGGCCTCCCTGCTTCGTTTTATCTGCCTGTACGAAGCGCCGAACCTTCCTGCCTTGCGGCACGGTTCATGGCCTTTGGGACAGCTCCGGAATTGGCCCCCTGCTTGGGTCGGCCGCACCGGACTATTTCCAGCCTGTCGAACAGGCGCCGTCGCACATTACCCTGAGCTTTATCGAAGGCTCACCCAACGGTCAAACCGGATTGCGGCGCATTGTGTGACGGGAGCGCCAGTTCACACAATGTCCGATGCGCGATGATCACTGCGGGCGCAACTGGTTGCACAACCGTAATGATTGGTCCACAAGGGCGCCACCTTCCCCGCCGCTCAGAGAGTCTCCCTTTGGCCGATCTCGCCTTCCAGACGCTTCTCTTACTGTTCGTCGCCGCCTTCATCGCCGGCTTTATTGATTCGATTGCGGGTGGCGGTGGCCTGATCACGATTCCCGCCATGCTGGTTGCAGGCATTCCGCCGCTTGAAACCCTCGGCACCAACAAACTGCAGTCGATGTTCGGGGCCGGTTCGGCGACGATCGCCTATGCGCGCAAGGGCCATGTCGACCTGAAGAAACAATTGCCCATGGCCGCAATGGCCATGCTTGGCGGTGCGATCGGGGCTTTGATCGCGACCATCGTTCCGGGCGACGTGCTGCGTGCCCTGATGCCTTTCCTCCTTGTCGCCATCGCCGCCTATTTCGCTTTGAAGCCGACCATATCCGACGAGGACCGGCACCAACGGATGACGCCTTTCCTCTTCGGCACCACACTCGTTCCGCTGATCGGGCTTTATGACGGGGTTTTCGGGCCCGGAACCGGCTCGTTCTTCATGCTCGCCTTCGTCTCGCTTGCCGGCTTCGGCATGCTGAAGGCGACCGCCCACACGAAACTGCTGAACCTCGGCTCCAATGTCGGCGCCTTCCTCATCTTTGTCGCAAGCGGCGTCGTGCTCTGGAAGGTTGGCCTGTTGATGGGCCTCGGCCAGTTCCTCGGCGCCCAGACCGGATCGCGCTTTGCGATGCGCCAGGGTGCCCGCGTCATCAAGCCGCTGCTGATCGTCACCTGCGTCGCACTCGCCATCAAGCTGCTGGCGGACCCGACCAATCCGATCCGGGTCTGGCTCGGCTTTTAGGCCCTCAATACTCCACCCCGATCTGCGCCTTGATACCCGAGCGGAACGGGTGCTTCACAAGTTCCATCTCGGTGACGAGATCGGCGATCTCGATCAACTCGTCCTTGGCATTGCGGCCGGTCAGAACGACGTGGGTCATCGGCGGCTTTTC
This sequence comes from Rhizobium sp., assembly GCA_029865825.1. Taxonomy (GTDB): domain Bacteria; phylum Pseudomonadota; class Alphaproteobacteria; order Rhizobiales; family Rhizobiaceae; genus Allorhizobium. The sequence goes on along the minus strand of JARXAQ010000314.1, from coordinate 3,407 downwards.
GCTCGCCAGGAACTCGATCACCTCAGCGAGGTCGATATAGTCATACCGGATGGCAATATTGACCTCGTCGAGCAGGACCATCGAATTGGTGGGGTCGCGGATCAGTTCCTTGGCCTTGTCCCAGGCGGCCTTGGCCATGGCGATGTCGCGGGCCTTGTCCTGCGTCTCCCAAGTGAAGCCCTCGCCCATGGTGTGGAATTCGCACAGATCTGAGAAATGCCGCAGAATCAGATCGCGCTCGCCCGTCGACATCGCACCCTTGATGAACTGAACCACAGCGCATTTCTTGCCGTGAGCGATGTGGCGGAAGATCATGCCGAAGGCGGCCGACGACTTGCCCTTGCCCTTGCCGGTATGGACGATGATCAGACCTTTTTCGTCAGTCTTGGTCGCCATGATCTTGTCGCGGGCGGCCTTCTTCTTGGCCATCTTCTCGGCGTGGCGGGCGAGATCGGCCTCACCGGTCGCAGTCGTTTCGTCAGTCATGTCGTACTCCCGGTGCCGTTGAATTCTTTCATAAACCAGATGCGCTGAGGGGCGCCGTCGACACTCGGAAGACGGCCGATCTCCCGATAGCCTTCGCGCAGATAGAAGCGCGGTGCCTGAAAATCGAAGGTGTCGAGATAGATGCCGACGAGGCCGTCTTCGCGGGCGAGAGCTTCTGCTCTCTTCAGGAGCCGTGCGCCAACGCCTTGCCCACGCAGCTCGGGTGCAACCGCCAGCAGCTTGACGTAAAACCAGCGCTGCAGTTGGGCGCCGATCAGTCCGCCGACGATCTGACCCACGTCGTCGCGAGCGGCGAGTTGTACCTTGCGCCCGTCGAAGGCCAATCCGAGAGCCGAAGCCGCCTCATCGAGTATCGCAGAGACTGCCTTGGCAATGGTATCGTCTTCCTCCTCGGCCAAGTCGATGGAGATCACTTCGGTCATGCGCCGCCCTCGCCTTTCGGGAGGTCGTCGACAATGGTCAACCAGTCGACATGCTCGTCCCAATGCCAATGCTCTTTGATCGTTACTGACAGGCCCGCATCGAGGCTCGCGACGTAAAGATCGATTTCGTTCGCGCGGCGTTCGGTCTCGAAGGACATCGGCGAACCGCAGGTGCCGCAGAAGCCCCGCCGAACACCGGGTGACGAGGCGTAGTAGCGGAGGCTGTCACCACCAAGTTCGGTTTCTTCGCGCAGGACCGTGAAAAAGGTCGTGACCGGCGACGAGGCCGCCCGGCGGCAACTCTCACAATGGCAGTGGCCGGCGCTGCGGACCAGCGAACGCGTCCTGTAATGGACACCACCACACAGGCAGTGGCCGCTCAAGGCCATCGGCTTTCCCGTTCCGGTATCAGTCATGCTGCGTTCCTCCTTCGGACATCTCGCGCAGGGAGAACTTCGCGGAATTGCTCTTCGGCGTCCACAAGCCACGCTCGATCGCCTCGATCAGGCGCTCGGCCAGTTCCTTCTGGGCCGGTGCATTCTTCTCGGCCATGAACGATCGAACACGCTCGTCGAGCACGAAGGCCTGGTAAACGGCTTCAAAATGGTGGTCACGAACGGCGCCGGTCGTTGCCGCAAAAGCGAACATGTAGTCCACCGTCGCGGTGATCTCGAAGGCACCCTTATAGCCGTGGCGCATGACGCCCTCGATCCATTTCGGATTGACGACACGGGCGCGCACGACCCTGCCGATTTCGTCCTCGAGGCTGCGAATGACCGGTTTTTCCGGCCGCGAATGGTCGTTGTGATAGACCTTCGGGCGAGTCCCCGCCAAATGTTCGATCGCCGCCGTCATGCCGCCCTCGAACTGGTAGTAGTCGTCGCTGTCGAGCAGATCATGCTCACGATTGTCCTGATTCTGCACAACAGCCTGGACCGAGCGCAGCCGCTCCTCGAACAGGCCGCGTTCTGCCTTGCCATCTTCGCCCGCGCCATAGGCATAACCGCCCCAGACGAGATAGGCTTCCGCGAGATCTGCCCGTTCGCTCCAGCCCTTTTCGTCGATCAGTGCCTGGAGACCGGCGCCATAGGCGCCGGGTTTGGAGCCGAAAACGCGGTAGCCGGCCCGTCGGGCGGCCTGTTTTTCGTCCAGCCCTTCGGCGATCAGCGTCTCGGTTTCCGCCCGCACACGCGCCGAGATTGGATTGTCCGCCGCATCTTCTTCGAGGCCGACCACGGCGCGCACCGCCTTATCGAAGAGCGCGATCTGCTCGGGAAAGGCATCGCGGAAGAAGCCGGAGATGCGCAACGTCACGTCGACGCGGGGCCGCCCGAGCAGGGCTTGCGGGATCACCTCGAAGCCGGTGACGCGGCGCGACGCCATGTCCCAGATCGGTTTCACACCGATCAGCGCAAGCGCCTGGGCGATGTCATCTCCGCCGGTGCGCATGTTCGACGTGCCCCAGGCGGTGATGCCAAAGGCGGTCGGCCATTCGCCGTGGTCCTGGACGAAACGCTGGATCAGCAGTTCGGCGGATTTCCTTCCGAGTTCGTAGGCCGCTGGCGTCGGCACGGCGCGGCTGTCGACTGAGTAAAAATTCCGGCCCGTCGGCAAGACGTCCGGACGGCCGCGTGTCGGCGCACCGGAGGGGCCGGGCGGCACGAAACGCCCAGCGAGGCCTTTCAACAGGCCTTCGATTTCGGCCGCGCCGGATTTGACGACGGCGGGTTTGAGGCGGGTTTCGATCTCGGCAAGGACGGCGCGGGTTCGCGGCCAGTCTTCGGGGCAGGCCATCTCTGCGGAAACAAACTTGGCGGCGAGAAGTTCGATGCGTTCGACCGTATCGCCATGGGTGCGCCAGGGGGCGTCGGTGAGAGCGGTGAAGATCGCAGGTTTCGGGCGGGTCCAGGGGGCGGACATCACGCAGTCGAGAGGATCGAAGTCCTGCGCCTCTAGACCATCTCCCGCAACCGCCCGCTGCAAACTCGCGTCCCCACCTTGGGCCTGCCCGCGCGGCACGCGCGCCAAAGCAACAACGAGATCCGTCAAAAGGCGTCCCTCGGGCGCCTTGCCGAAAATGTGCAGCCCGTCGCGGATCTGCATTTCCTTCAGGTCGCAGAGATAGGCGTCGAGCTTTTCCAGCGCCTTGTCTTCCGCCTCGCCCTTGGCAATACCGGCGTCCTGGTCGAGACCGATATCGGCGATCAACTCAAGGATCTGCTTCTTCAGGAGCACCAGCCGGCGTGGATCACCGCCCGAGGCTTCGTAGTACTCATCGACCAGCGCTTCGAGATCCTTCAAGGGTCCGTAGCTTTCGGCCCGCGTGAGCGGCGGGGTCAGGTGGTCGATGATCACGGCGGAGGTGCGGCGCTTGGCCTGGGTGCCCTCGCCCGGATCATTGACGATGAACGGATAGAGATGCGGCAGCGGCCCAAAAACGGCTTCCGGGAAGCAGCTTTCCGAGAGTGCCAGCGCCTT
>JARXAQ010000082.1 GCA_029865825.1 Rhizobium sp. | reverse complement strand
GAGCGCACCGGCGCCGAGCTGGCGATCCTTGAGGAAGGAGAGTGCCGTGCGCATGCTGTCAGACCTGCCGGCCGGCGACTGATAGGCGACCGAATGGGTGTGCTCGCGGTCTTCGGCCACCGCAATCACGGTGTTGGTCGTGCCGAAATCGAGCCCAAGCGCCTGTGCCATGGCCGTCGCTCCCTTATGCTTTGGAGATGTCTGAAAATGCCGGATGTGCCCGGTGCTGCGCGGATGGTCCAGCGTCGCGAGGAGGGCGCCAGATGCCACAGGAGGCGGACAAGGGCAAGTGTTAAAGCGGTTGGGTGACGCTCAGCCGCGGCGGCGCAGGAGATACAGACCGACCGCGCCCGCAACGGCCAGCAACACGCCGTTCAGGATCCACGGGCTCTGGTTGATCATGAAGCTGGAGGCCGGATAGGGAAAGAGACCGGTGCCCTGGCCAATCCAGATCAGTCCCAGCAGGATGGCAAGGACGGCGCCGATTTTCAGGATGAGGCGCAGGGCTGACATGGGGGATGCTCCGATTGGATCAGGAGCTTAGGCGCAAGGAAGCGCCGCCGCCAGTGGCTTTCCACGGCGGTCGGCGCCGGAAATGGCGCAAGGCGCCCTTAGACCTCGAAATAATGCCGCGACAAGCCGGGCCGCATGCCCAGGCTCTCGGCCGCGTCCGGATCGGCCAGATGGGGCAGAAGATGACCGATGATCAGGCCTTGCGCCACGATGCGCAGCAGCGGACCTGCCACCCTGGGCGGCGCGGCATCCTCCATATCGAAAACGTCTTCCTCCTCGCGCGGCGACAACGTGTCGAGCAGCGTCCGGTCATCATGTCCGGCTTCGGTCATTTCGGGATCTCTCATCTCCCTGCAACTATGGCTTTCAGCCTTACGCGCGAGAGATGGAGAGCCCGTTCATTTGGATGGTCGCATTTTAGGGAATTACGATTGACGGTCGCAATCCCTGATCTCCATGCTCAGTTCGATTTCGCCGCGCCGCCATCGACCCGCAGCATCGTGCCGGTGATATAACTCGCCTGTGCCGAGCAGAGGAAGGCACCGGCGGCGGCGAATTCCTCGACAGTGCCGAGCCGTTGTGCCGGGATCGACTTGACCGAAGCAGCCCGCACTTCGTCGAGCGACTTGCCCTGGCGCTTAGCGTTCGCGCCATCCAGTTCGTCGATCCGGTCCGTGTGGATGCGACCGGGGAGCAACATGTTGGCGGTCACGCCGTAGGAGGCGAGTTCGGAGGAGAGTGTCTTGTTCCAGCCGACCAGCGCGCCGCGCAGTGTGTTGGACAGGGCGAGGTTCGGGATCGGCTCGAACACGCCCGACGAAGCGACGGTGAGGATGCGGCCAAACCCTTGCGTCTTCATCAGCGGGGTGAGCGCGTTGGTGAGCGTGATGACCCTGACGACCATGGACTGGAAGAAATTGTAGAGCTTCTCGGCATCCATGTCCTCGACCGTGCCGGGTGTCGGGCCACCGGTGTTGTTGACGAGGATATCGATGCCGCCAAGCGTGTGATGGACCGCATGGAGCATCTGGTCGACGAAATGGGCGTCAGCGAGATCCGCCACCACGTAATCCGCCTTGCCACCGGCAGCCCTGATAGCCTCGACATTGGCCTTCAGCTTTTCTTCCGTGCGCCCGCAGATCAGAACATGGGCGCCTTCTGCGGCGAGTGCCTTCGCGATGCCGAGACCGAGGCCGCGAGAGGCGGCGAGAACGAGGGCGCGTTTGCCGAAAATGCCGAGATCCATAATGATGTCCTTTCGTGCTGCAATGTGTTTCGGCCAGTGTACCGGGCGCGCGCCCTGATCGAAAGCCCGACCATCTGCGGATGAACCGGAATCAGAACGGCACCTTGCCCGGATTGAAGAGCATGTCCGGATCGAGCACGGCCTTGATCTGCCGCGCGAGCGCCTGTTTGACCGGATCGACATGGGCGAGATAAGCCGAACGCTTGTCGAGGCCGACGCCGTGTTCGGCGGAGAAACTGCCGCCGGAGGCGGTGATGCCGGCATAGACGGCGGTTTCGATCTGTGTCTTCAGATCCGGGTGCAGGTGGCCGGGTGCCGCGATGGCGATATGCAGGTTGCCGTCAGCGATGTGGCCATAGACATAAGCATCGAGGCCGCTGCGGATGACGGACAAGCGGTCGAACAGGCCGGTCACATAGGCATCCAGCGCCGACGGTGGCATCGAGACATCGAAGGACGGCGCATCCGGGAAGGCTGCGAAGTAGAAGCCTGAATCCTCGCGCAGATCCCAGAATCGGCGCGTTTGGTCGAAGGACTGGGCGACGATACCGCCTTTGAGATCGGCCTCTTCCCACAGGTCCGCGAGTTCCTCTTCGAGCAGTGCGGTCGCGGCTTCAGCGCTTGAGCCCGAAACTTCGATCAACAACACGGCGGTATCGCCGTCGCGCCAAGAGAGGTCGAAACTCTTGAGGGCGGCGTGGTCGCGCATGTAACGCGGCCACATCATTTCCGCGGCCTCGAGTAGCAGGGCCGGGTGACGGCGCAGACGCGCGGCGACCTCAAGTGCTCGAGCGGCATTCGCGACGCCGACAAGGGCGACCGCGCGATGCGGACGGATCGGCTCCACCTTCATCACCACCCGCGTCACGAAGCCGAAGGTGCCTTCGCCACCGATGAAGATCTGCTTGATGTCAGGCCCGGCAGAGACTTTCACCACGCGCGTCATGTCCGAAAACACCTCGCCCGAAGGCAGCACGGCTTCCAGCCCGAGGATCTGGTGGCGCATGACGCCATTGCGGAAGGCGAGAATGCCGCCGGCATTGGTCGACACCATGCCGCCAATGGTGGCGGAGCCGCGCGAGCCGAGATCGATGCCGGTGGTCAGCCCATGCGGTGCGAGTGCTGCCTGCAGCGCCTCTAGCGTCACCCCGGCTTCAACTTCGACGGTCTCTTCCTCGGGGTGGATGGCAACGACGCGGCTGAGCCGCGCACTGGAGAGGATGACCTCTCCGGCCCGGCTGACACCACCGCCGACGAGGCCGCTCAGACCGCCCTGTGGGACAATCGCGACATGGTTTGCCCGGCACCAGGCAATCAGCGCCGCAGCCGCTTCCGTTGAGGCGGGCTGCGCTATGACGCCGGCAGTCAGGTTGGCCCGATCCTCGCCGGGATGGCGGCCGGCAAGCGCTTCCGGACCGAGGATGCGGAGATCCGGATGCAGGCCGTCAAGCACGCGGGCGAGGTCGAGAGGCGAGTAGGTCGGATACGATGCCATGGGAGAAGCCTGGAATTGTTTCCCGGCTTCTTCGCTGGAAAGACGGGCCGCCGCAAGTCATCTTGCGGCGCTTCGTGTCCCCTTGATCAAAGCTCGGCCGGAAAGCCGGGTGCCCGCAGATCCGTGCCGGTTGCGTCTTCCAGGAGTTTCACCACCTGCGACGACCAGGCGTCGCCGCCGTAGGCTGAGCGGGCGCGGATGAAGGTCTGCAGGGCATGGGAGGCGAGGTCGAGCGGCACGCCGAACTCGCGGCCGAAGCCGAGCGCGAAGCCGAGATCCTTGACGGCGAGGTCCATGGTGAAGTTGATGTTGTAGCTGCCGTTGAGAATCACCTGGCCCTCGGTCTCGTGCACGAAGCTGTTGCCGGAGGAGGCCTTGATGATGTTGAAGGCGTCGGTAAGGTCGATGCCGCCCTTCTTCGCCAACATCAGGGCTTCGCCGGTCGCGATCAGGTGGATGAAGGCGAGCATGTTGGTGATCACCTTGATAACCGAGGCCTTGCCGAGCGGGCCGGCGCGAAAGATCTGTTTTCCCATGGCCTGGAAGGCCGGGAGATGCAGGTCGTAGAGATCGCTGTCGCCACCGATGATCACGGTGATCTCGCCGGATGCCGCCAGATGAACGCCGCCGGTGACCGGCGATTCCAGCATGCGCACGCCGGCGTCTGCCGCGATCTTGCCGAGCCGCAGGACTTCCTGCTCGTCGAGCGTGCTCATCTCGATCCAGGTGGCGCCTGATTTCAGCCCCTTGAGGATGCCGCGTTCGCCGGTCAGCACGCGCTCGCTGATTTTTGGCGAGGGCAGGCAGGTGATGACGTGATCGACGGCTTCGGCCACGGCCTGCGGATCGGCCGCGAAACGGGCGCCGGCAGCGACCAGTTCCTTGGCATTCTCAGGGTCGAGGTCGTTGACCACGACGGCAAAGCCGGCCCGCACGAGACTGCCGGCGAGATGGCGGCCGAGATGGCCGAGCCCGATGAAACCATAAGTGAGTGCCATGTCGTCGTTCCCCTGCTGGCGTTTGAAGGCCAGACTGCGACAAAGCGGGGATGGGTTCAAAGGCAGATTTTGGAGTACGACGGGATTTGACGCGCAGAGAACAGGCGGGCGGTATTTTTGGTTGGAACGTCAGTTCCAAAGTCAGGGTCGGAGGCCAAAGGCGAAATCGTCGCATTGACCCTTACGTGCACGTAAGATATTCTGCGCCCTCACACCGCCCTGCCGGAATTTGCGCCTTGGCGCGTCGCGCTTCGGCTCGACAATTCGGTTGGGTTTTGTCAAGGAGGAGGGCGGAAAGCACCGCCTGGCGAGGAATGACTGAGATGACCGAGATGGAACTGCCTGAACGCGAAAGCATGGAATTCGACGTGGTGATCGTCGGCGCTGGACCTGCCGGCCTTTCGGCGGCGATCCGGCTGAAACAGGTCAATCCGGAGCTTTCGGTTGTCGTGCTCGAAAAGGGCGCGGAAGTCGGCGCCCATATCCTGTCCGGTGCCGTGGTCGATCCGATCGGTGTGGACAAGCTGATCCCCGGCTGGCGCGAAGAAGCCGACCATCCGTTCAAGACTGAGGTCACTGACGACCACTTCCTCTTTCTCGGACCAGCCGGCTCGGTGCGCCTGCCGAATTTTCTGATGCCGCCGCTTATGAGCAATCACGGCAATTACATCGTCTCGCTCGGCAATGTCTGTCGCTGGCTCGGCACCCATGCCGAAGCGCTGGGCGTCGAGATCTATCCGGGCTTTGCCGCATCAGAAGTGCTCTACAACGACCAGGGCGCGGTGATCGGCGTTGCGACTGGCGACATGGGCATCGAGAAGAACGGCGAGCCGGGACCTGCCTATACCCGCGGCATGGAACTGCTCGGCAAATATGTGCTGATCTCGGAGGGCGTGCGCGGCTCGATCGCCAAGCAGTTGATCGCCAAGTTCGATCTCGCCCGCGACAGCGACGTGCAGAAGTTCGGCATCGGCTTGAAGGAACTCTGGCAGGTCAAGCCTGAGCATCATAAACCGGGTCTCGTGCAGCACTCGTTCGGCTGGCCGCTCGGCATGAAGACCGGCGGCGGCTCCTTCCTCTACCATCTCGAAGACAACATGGTCGCTGTCGGTTTCGTCGTGCACCTGAACTACAAGAACCCGTATCTCGCCCCCTTCGAGGAATTCCAGCGCTTCAAGACCCATCCGGCGATCGCCAAGACCTTCGAGGGGGCCAAGCGCCTCTCCTATGGCGCCCGCGCCATCACCGAAGGCGGATACCAGTCGGTGCCGAAACTGTCCTTCCCGGGCGGCGCGCTGATCGGCTGTTCCGCCGGTCTCGTCAACGTGCCCCGTATCAAGGGCAGCCACAATGCCGTGTTGTCGGGCATGCTGGCGGCGGAAAAGATCGCCGAGGCGATTGCTGCCGGCCGCGCCAATGACGAACCGAGCGCGATCGAGAACGAATGGCGCTCGACCGATATCGGCCGTGACCTGAAGCGGGTGCGCAACGTCAAGCCGCTCTGGTCGAAATTCGGTACCGCCATCGGTGTCGGCCTTGGCGGGATCGACATGTGGATCAACCAGATCTTCGGCACTTCCTTCGGCACGCTGAAGCATGGCAAGACCGATGCGCAGTCTCTGGAGCCGGCGGCCAAGCACAAGCCGATCGCCTATCCGAAGCCGGATGGCGTGCTGACCTTCGACCGTCTCTCCTCGGTCTTCCTGTCCAACACCAACCACGAGGAAGATCAGCCGGTCCACTTGAAGGTCAAGGACATGGATCTGCAGAAGCGCTCGGAGCTCGAGATTTTTGCCGGCCCGTCGACGCGCTACTGTCCGGCGGGCGTCTATGAATGGGTGGAGAAGGATGGCGACCAGACCTTCGTCATCAACGCCCAGAACTGCGTCCACTGCAAGACCTGCGACATCAAGGACCCCAACCAGAACATCAACTGGGTGCCGCCACAAGGCGGCGAAGGACCGGTCTACCCGAATATGTGATATTCGGCTGGCCGGGCCGCACGGACCGCCGCGCAAGATGGCCGGCGAGGGGCCAGTCTATCCGAATATGTGATATTGCCAGAGGGGCGGTCGAAAGGCCGCCCTTTTTTGTATCTCGGGGGGCGTAGGCGAGCGAGAGGTGGTCTGCTGCTGCGTTGAGCAAGTCTGAACTCTAGTGCAGGAAG
>JARXAQ010000072.1 GCA_029865825.1 Rhizobium sp. | reverse complement strand
AATTGAGACGAATTGAAGCCGAAGCGTCAGGGGAATTTCACCACCGCAACGCAACGGTGTATAACGTCGGTGACGATCAGGTCTGCGGCACGGGACGGTTGACGACCTCTTCGAGTGCCTTGCGGATATATTCATTGCCGGCCAGCACCGTGCCGTTCTCGAACATCTCCTGCGCGCCCTTCATGTCCGACACGAAGCCACCGGCCTCGCGGATCATCAGGATGCCGGCAGCGATGTCCCAGGAATTGAGCTGCGCTTCCCAGAAGCCATCGAGGCGTCCGGCTGCGACATAGGCGAGGTCGAGGGCAGCAGCCCCCATGCGGCGCACGCCCGACACTTCGTTCATCACATGACGCAGTTCGACGAGGAATTTGCCATGCTGGCCACGGCCAAGATGCGGCACGCCGCAGCCGATGACGCAGTCCGACAGCACCTTGCGGGCACCAACGCGGATACGGCGGTCGTTGAGGAAGGCACCGCCGCCCTTTTCAGCCGTATAAAGCTCATCCGTCGCCGGGTTGAAGATGACGCCGGCGACGATGTCGCCATTGCGCTCGAGCGCGATCGAGACGGCGAACTGCGGAATGCCGTGCAGGAAGTTGGTGGTGCCGTCGAGCGGATCGACGATCCAGCGATGCGCGCCGTCCGTACCCTGGATCTCTTCGCTTTCCTCACCGAGGAAGCCATAGGTCGGGCGCGACTTCAAAAGCTCTTCGCGCACGATCTTCTCGGCGCGGAAATCGGCCTGAGATACGAAGTCACCCGGGCCCTTGACCGAGACCTGCAGGTTCTGCACTTCGCCGAAATCGCGCGACAGCGACTTGCCGGCCTTGAGCGCGGCCTGGACCATGACATTGAGAAGGGCGGAGCGGGCCATAGGTATTCCTTAGAATTGGATGGTCGCCGGAGAGCGGCGAGGATGCAGCACGCGACAGCGCGGCGATTGGCGGGTTCAAGACCACAAATAACGCCGGAATTCAAGGGGGAAAGCCGCCGATCGCCTTGCGCCGAAGTCAAGGCAGCCGTGCCGCTGACGGACGCCCCGACCATTGCAGTCACGGGGACAAGGCGGAGCCGTCCGGCGGTCAGCTCCGGCGAAACCGGTTGGCGCGGTCGATCGCCTGCTTCTGCTGCTCTTCGTTGAGACCCAGGTAGAAGTCTTCGAGCGTCGGATCTTTGAGCCCGGCCCGCCGGGACAGCACATACCATTTGGCCGCCTCGACCGGCTCGGGGCCAGTGCCGAGCGCGTTGATATAGACATGCGCCAGCCGGTTCTGCGCCACCACATTGCCGCGCGTGGCGGCAATCGACAGCCAGCGATAGCCGGCCTCGTAGTCGCGCGGACCATTGACGCCGTTGACCAGCCACAGCCCCATGTCGAGCTGGGCCGTATCGAAGCCGGCTTTCGCCGCACGCTCCATCCATTCGCGGGTGCGCTTCTTCTTCTCCGGCGGCACGTCCTTCAGCGCCGAATAGACCTGAGCCAGCGCATACTGTGCATCAGCGATGCCCTGCTCGGCGGCCTTTTCGTAATAGGGCATGGCGAGCGTCAACCCGCGCACGCCTGGATTTTCCGAGACCAGGATCTGCGCCCAGTTGAATTGCGCCGAGCCGTTTCCGCCATCGGCCGCCTTCTTCATGTAATCGTCGGCCTTGGCTTTGTCTCGCTCGACCTGGCGCCCTTCCATGAGAAGCAGCGCATATTTGAACATGGCGGAGGTATCACCGCCTTGGGCTGCCTGGGCATACCAGAAGGCGGCCCCCTTGGGATCGCGCTTGACGCCGAGCCCGCGCGACATGATTTCCGCCAGCAGCGTCTGGGCGGCAGGATCACCGAGTTGCGCGCGGGGCAGTGCCTTGTCGACAGCGGTGAGAAACAGGCCGCGCTGGTAAGCGCCATAGGCCTCGTCCGGCTTACCCTCGAACGGCTTTTCCGGCGGCAGAGCCGGCAGCGGTGACCCCATTCGCAGATAGATGTTAATGCCCTGCAGCGCGCCGTCGCTCTTCGGTCCGGCCGTCACCTTGCCACCCTTGACGGAGGGCGGCGGCGTCTTGCTACCGCCACGATCGAGCTTCGAGGCGTCGCCGGTGGCGCTGTTCTCGCGCCGGCCCTGCTCGAACGCCCCGGCATCGGCGGGATCGGCCGGCAGGATCGCCGGCGCATCACCGATCTCGACCCCGTCCTCGGACTCCTGCGCAAAGACAGGGAAGCCGGCTGTAAAGCAGGCCCCGGTCATCAAGGCGAGAATCAGGCAATAGGACGTGAGAGATTGGCGCATCCAGCGGTTCAATCTGCAAACCGTGGCGCTTTTTCGTCAAGCTCGGCATTCACCCGTGCGACGATTGTCGCAGCATTGGCCGGATCCTCGAAAACGGCCTTGCCAAGCGCTACGAATTCGACGCCGCCTTCTGCAACGACCACGGCCGAAGACGGGTCGGTCCCACCCATCACCATCGCCGGAATCTCGATCATCGCCGACCACCATTCGCCGAGCGCCACGTTCTTCGAATGCGCCTCCGGCTTGATGTCGCCCTCAAGCTTGCCGAAGAAGATGTAGTCCGGCTGCGTCTCGCCGATTGCCAGAGCATGATGCCGGTCCATGGCGTTGCCGCCGCCGACGATCAGCTTCGGCGCATGTTTTTCGACGGCTTCCGAAAGGGCTACCGCATTGCCGCTGATATGCAGGCCGTCGGCCTTGACCCGGCCCGCGACCCGGCTGTTGTCGACGATCAGCGCCGCAGCCCCCGCCTGCTGGATGACGGGCACCAGCAACTCGGCATGCTTCTGGAACTCGCCGTCATCGAGCCCGTATTGCGGAATGATCACAGAGGCGACATCGCCGCCGCGCAGCGCATTGGCAACCGTCTCCGTGCGCACCGCCGCATCGGCGATATCAGGGACGATCAGGACGAGGCGGCAGCGGTCTTCGGTCATGCGGCTATATCCGTTTGCGGGACATTTCCACGGCTGCGGAATTCGTCCTCGTTTTGTCTCGATGAATCCGATAGACCGCTCTTCCGAAAGGATCAACCGAACAATGCTGACAGACCCGAACTTCTACGCCGTCGCTATTCCCGCTGTCGCACTGGTTGGTTTGTCAAAAGGAGGTCTTGGCGGTGCCTTTGCCCTGATCGGGGTACCCTTGCTAGCGATCGCCGTGCCGCCGATGCAGGCGGCCGCGATCTTCCTGCCGATCCTGCTGGTGATGGATGCCGTGGCGCTCTGGGCCTGGCGCCATCACAACAACCGGGCGACGCTCATCACCATGCTACCGGGTGCCATCATCGGCATTGGCCTCGCCTGGGCCACGTCGTCCTATGTCTCAGCCGATGCCATGCGTCTGGTGCTGGGTCTGATCTCGGTGGTGTTCGCCCTGCGCTATTTCGTCGAAAGCTGGGCGGCGCATCAAGGCCGCGAAACGGCCCCAGCTCCCGAACGCCCCGTCTCCGGATCGATCTGGGGGGCATTCTCCGGCTATGCCAGCTTCATCGCCCATGCCGGCGGCCCGCCGTTCCAAATCTACGTCCTACCGTTGAAGCTCGACCCGAAAACCTATACCGGCGCATCGACACGCTTCTTCGCGATCCTGAACGCGATCAAGGTCATTCCCTATTTTGCGCTGGGGGAATTGGACGGCACCAATCTCACGCTGTCCGGCACTCTTCTGCCCGTAGCACTGGTGTCCACCCTGATCGGCGCACGCCTCGTGCGCCACCTTAAGCCGCAGGTTTTCTACCCGTTGATGTACGGCATGGTGCTGATTGCCGGCGGCAAGCTTCTCTATGACGGCGCCCGGGCGCTGCTCGGCACCTGACGTCGTCAAAAGCCTTGCTGCACTGCACATCCGCGCTTGCCGCAGACCGGCCTTTGACATAACGTTTTGCCATGACGAACGCGGACCCATTTACGGCGATCGCAGACCCGAACCGGCGCCATATCCTCGAGGATCTGCGCCGGGGCCCGAAAACCGTCAACGATCTCGCAAGCCGCCTGCCGATCAGCCGCCCGGCCGTTTCCCAGCACCTCAAGGCGCTGCTCGACGCAGGCCTGGTGGAGGTAACCGCCGAGGGCACCCGTCGCTTCTACAGCGTCCACCGTCCAGGCTTCGACCGGATGAACCTCTGGCTCGACCAGTTCTGGTCCTGACGCCTGACACCCTATTACCTCACAGACACAGAAAAGCCCCGAAGTCCTTGGGAACTCCGGGGCGGGGGAATGTATCGGGCTGCTTCATGAATACATCGGGATCTTGGGGGCCTCAGCGGCAATTGGATCCCGGCGCAGCCGGCATGGAAGGGTCTAGTGGCGTGTGGAGGCCCTCAGGCGTTCCATTTCATCTTTAAGCCGCAATTTCAGACGCTTCAGTTCGGCGATCTGCCGGTCGTCGACGGAGGGGGATGCCAGCGCGTCATGGAGCTGGTCTTCGAGCGCCCCATGCTTCTTCTGCAGCGAGTCAAGATGAGCCTGTATGGTCATTTGATACGTCCTTCCTTGTCGCCTACCTCCAGCCCTCATCCGCTGGAGTTTCAGGCTTTGCGAAAGTAATGTGACATGAGAAATGCGGTTTGTCGAAGGCGAATTGGCCAAAAGCGCCCATCAAAAACGCCAACAGGGATAACTTCCCGTTACCGGTATTTGGTGATAGGAGCTTGCGCGAATTCACCGGGCATCCTTAAAGGATGGGCCACGGGTCGATGATGGGGAACAAGATGGCCGATCAGGAACAGGCTGACGTCCGGCTCTCGCTGGCGCGGCTCCGCCAGGAGCATGAAGACTATGACGTGGCGATCAATGCCATGATCTCGACCGGCTGCGACGCCCTGAGAATCCAGCGTATGAAGAAGAAGAAGCTGGCCATCAAGGATCGGATCACCGCCCTCGAGGATCAGATCATTCCCGACATCATCGCGTGAGCCAGGAGAACTTGAGGATGAGCGCTGCGTGCCCTCCCGTCGCCATTATCATGGGAAGCCAGTCCGACTGGGAAACTATGAAAAATGCCGCCGACACGCTGGACGCACTCGGCGTCTCCTATGAAGCCCGCATCGTTTCGGCACATCGCACACCTGACCGCATGTATGCCTTCGCCAAAGGTGCACGCGACGAGGGCTTCCAGGTTATCATTGCGGGGGCTGGCGGTGCCGCGCACCTGCCCGGCATGGTAGCCTCCTTGTCGCCCCTGCCCGTCTTCGGCGTGCCGGTCCAGTCGAAATCCATGTCCGGCCTCGACAGCCTTTATTCCATCGTCCAGATGCCGGCCGGAATTCCCGTCGGCACGCTCGCCATCGGCCGCGCCGGCGCGGTCAACGCCGCTCTGCTGGCCGCCCGCGTGCTCGCCCTGCACGACGATGAACTGGCCGACCGGCTCGACGAATGGATTGGCCGTCAGGCAGCCTCCGTCGCGGAATATCCGATGGACGAGACCCCATGACGGTACGCACGATTGGCATTATCGGCGGCGGCCAGCTTGGCCGAATGCTCGCCATGGCGGCAGCGCGGCTGAATTACCGGACGGTTGTTCTCGAGCCACAGGCCGACAGCCCGGCAGCCCAACTCGCCAACCAGCAGATTACGGCGGCCTACGACGACCCGGCAGCCCTTGCCGAACTCGCCCGCCTCTGTGACGTCGTGACCTACGAATTCGAAAACGTCCCCGTCTCGGCCGCCGAGCATCTGGCGACGAGCGTCCCCGTCTATCCGCCACCGAAAGCACTGGAAGTCGCCCAAGACCGCCTGACCGAAAAACGATTCCTCAATGCCGCAGGCATCGAGACGGCCCGCTTCCATGCCGTCGACAGTCAGGCCGACCTCGAGCGCGCGCTCGCCGATTTCGGCGGCGAAGGCGTCCTGAAGACTTGCCGACTGGGTTATGACGGCAAGGGCCAGATGGTTTTTCGCACGGGTGACACCGCCGACGGCGCCTATGCGGCACTCGGTTCCGTGCCCCTGATTCTCGAAAGCTTCGTGCCCTTCGTCCGGGAAATCTCCATCATCGCCGCCCGCAGCCTCGACGGCCAGGTGCGGTGTTACGATCCGACCGAGAACGTCCACAGAGGTGGCATCCTGCACACCTCGACCCAACCGGCCGCGATCACGCCGGAGACCGCAACCGCTGCCCGAGCGGCCGCGACGAAACTGCTCGACGGCCTAAGCTATGTCGGCGTTGTCGGCATGGAGTTCTTCGTACTCGACGACGGCCAGCTGATCGCCAACGAGATCGCGCCGCGCGTCCACAATTCCGGCCACTGGACGGAGGCCGCCTGCATCGTCTCCCAGTTCGAACAGCATATCCGCGCTGTCGCCGGCCTCCCCTTGGGCGACCCTGTCCGTCACTCCGATTGCGTGATGACGAATCTGATCGGCGACGACATCGATTCTGTCCCGGCCTGGCTCGCCAAGCCCAACGTGCTCGTCCATCTCTATGGCAAGACGGAAGCCCGTCCCGGCCGCAAGATGGGCCATGTGACGGAAATCCTGCCGTTTCGGGACTGATAAGCCGGGTTTTTTAGCCTTTTCGACGGGGCAAATGCCGCCGGACAGGTTGACAGGTGGGCCTCCCTCGGGCTAATTGCCGCCAACTCTTCAAGGGCGCGCCCGGCGGCGCGCTTTTGATTGTTTCAGACAGTGGGTGAATGACACATTCCCCGACAATCGTTGTGGACCAGAAAAATGAAGATCAAGAACTCGCTGAAAGCGCTTAAGGCCCGTCATCGCGACAACCGTCTGGTTCGCCGCAAGGGTCGCGTCTACATCATCAACAAGGCAAACCCGCGCTTCAAGGCCCGCCAGGGCTGAGGTCTCCCCGATCCTTCGGGGTCCGGTTGCCATGCAGGTACCCGCCATCAAATGGTTTGTTGATATCGAAGAATTGAATTTGAAAGACGGCGCTGAGGGACTACCTTCCCTGTATGCGCCGTTTTTCTTTGCGACTCGCTCAAAGCCTCGTTTTGCTTCCCATCCTGCTCACGGCCGGAGGCCTTGCTGCGCAAGAGCCGGACCAGCCCATGCCGGCACCGCAGCCGCCCGCCTCGACGACCGTCGAACAGGTGCCGCTCAACCCACCCGCAGCACTGAGCATCGACGACATGCTGGGCCAGTTGAAGCGCGAGCGCGATCCACAGGCAGCCCGGGTGATCGCCAACTCGACAATGGCCGCATGGAGCGTCTCGAACAGCCCGACGGTCGACCTGTTGATGCAGTGGTCGGCCAAGGCGGCCCAGGAGAAGCGCAACGCCGCCGCCCTCGATTTCATCGACCAGGCGATCGCGCTCCGGCCGGACTTCGTCGGCGGCTGGAACCAGCGCGCCACGCTGCATTTCACCATGGGCGATTACCGAAAATCGGTCTCCGACATCGAGCGCGTGCTGAGACTGGAGCCCCGTCACTTCGGCGCCTTGGCCGGGCTCGCCGGCATCCTGACCGAACGCGGCAGCAAGGAGGCCGCGATGCAGGCATGGGAACGTTACCTCGACATCTATCCGTCCGACCGTGAAGCCCAGGAGATCGTCTCCAAGCTCTCCGAAGAGCTGGCCGGGCAGAAGACATGAAGGCTGATGAATAGACCGGCGCCTTGACTCTCCGGTAGGGAGCACGATTTCTGGGGAACTGTTTCTCCGCCCGAAAGACTCGCCCCTTGTTCATCCTTCCCCGTATCGGCCTCATCCTGCTCGCTCTCTTCGCCGTCTTCACCCTTCTGCTCCTGGCGCTGGCGATCGCGACGCAAATCCGCGCCCGCGGCATCACGGCACAGTTTCCGAACATCGGCACGTTGACGGATGTCGGCGGCTTTCGTCTGAACGCCCTGCATGTGCCCGCAGGGCCTGGCACCGACCTCCCACCGATCGTCTTCATCCATGGTGCCTCCGGCAATCTGCGCGACCAGGCCGGCGCCTTCCTGGAGCCACTGAGAGGCCGGGCAGACCTTCTCTTCGTCGATCGCCCCGGCCATGGGTATTCGGAACGCGGCGGCCCGGAGAACGACACGCCGGATGGCCAGGCGAATGCCATTGCCAGATTGATGGACAAGAAGGGCATCGCGCGGGCCATCATCGTCGGCCATTCCTTCGGCGGTGCGATCGCCGCAAGCTTCGGCGTCCTGCATCCCGACAAGGTTGAAGGATTGGTGTTCCTCTCGGCAGCAACACATCCCTGGCCGGGTGGCGTGGACTGGTACTATCACCTCGCCTCGGCACCGATCATCGGGCCGATCTTCTGCAACACGCTGGCGCTGCAGGCGGGCATGTCCCGGATCGAACCGGCAACAGCCCATGTGTTCGCCCCGAACCCGGTGCCGGCCACCTATGTCGCCGCAACCGGCCCTGCCCTGGTGCTGCGCCCGTCCGCCTTCCGTGCCAATGCAACGGACGTCGCGGGCCTGCTCGACTATGTGACGCGCTTTGCCCCACGCTACCGTGAGATCGCGAGGCCAACGGTGATCATCACCGGCGACAGCGACGAGATCGTGCTGGAGGAAATCCATTCGAAGGGGCTGGCCCGCGACATCAACGGCTCGGAACTCGTCTGGATCGAGGGCCTCGGCCACAAGCCGGATTACATCGTCACCGACATCGTCATCGCAGCCCTGGAGAAGATCGCGGGACAGCCCCGCGATCTGAAGGCCATGGCACGGGCGGCGGAGCCTCGGCTTGCCGCAACCCGCGTCGAAACCGATGGCAGCGGCCCCTCGCTGCAAGCCGGTGAGTGAGCACGGCAGACACTGGTCGCCCATGAAAAAAGCCGCCCGAAGGCGGCTTTGATCGAAAGCAGCGGTGAGGACCGATCAGATACCAGTCTGGCCGTCCGAGCCGATATAGGCGATGCGCAGCATGTTGGTCGAACCGGGCGTCCCGAGCGGCACGCCGGCCGAGATGATCACGCGGTCACCCGGCTTGCCAAAACCTTCTTCAACAACGATACGGCAGGCGCCGTTGACCATTTCATCCAGATCGGTCGGCTCGGTGGAGACGACGCAGTGCAGGCCCCAGACGACCGACAGGCGGCGTGCGGTCTGAATAACCGGCGACAGCGCGATGATCGGCACTTCCGGACGCTCGCGCGAGGCGCGCAGGCCGGTATTGCCCGACGAGGTGTAACAGACAATCGCCTGCAGCTTCAGCGTCTCGGCGATCTGGCGGGCGGCAAGCGAAATCGCATCGGCGCCGGTTGCTTCCGGCTGGGCGCGCTGCGCGTAGATGATGCCGGGATAATGCGGCTCGCGTTCGATGGTGGCAGCAATCGAAGCCATGGTAGCGACGGCTTCGACCGGATACTGGCCGGATGCCGATTCGGCCGACAGCATGATCGCGTCGGCGCCTTCGAAGACGGCGGTGGCCACATCCGAGACTTCCGCACGGGTCGGGACCGGCGCGGTGATCATGGATTCCAGCATCTGCGTGGCGACAACGACCGGCTTGCCTTCGCGGCGGCAGGCGCGGATCAGCTGCTTCTGGATGCCGGGAACGCGTTCCAGCGGCATTTCCACGCCAAGGTCACCACGGGCAACCATCAGGGCGTCCGATAGCGCGATGATCTCATCGATGCATTCGATCGCCTGCGGCTTTTCGATTTTCGACATCAGGCCGACGCGGCCCTTGGCGATCTTGCGCACCTCGGCCAGATCTTCCGGACGCTGGATGAAGGAAAGTGCCACCCAGTCGACGTCGTTGGTGGCGAGCACCGCATCGAGGTCGGCGCGGTCCTTGTCGGTCAATACGCCGGTGGCAAGAATGGTGTCAGGCAGGCTCACGCCCTTGCGGTCGGAGATCTTCGTGCCGGAGACCACTTCGGTGACGATCGTCTTGCCGTCGCAGGTGACGGCCTTGAGGTGCAGCTTGCCGTCATCGATCAGCAGGCGATCGCCCGGCTTCACCGATTCGAGAATTTCCGGATGCGGCAGGTAGACACGGGTCGCGTCGCCGGGCGCTTCGTTGCTGTCGAGGGTAAAGGTCTGACCGGGCTTTAGTTCGACGGTGGTATCGGCAAACTTGCCGACGCGCAGTTTCGGTCCCTGCAAGTCGGCGAGAATGCCGATCGGGCGACCACAGGCCGCTTCGACATTCCGAATGCGCTGGATGAGCGTCCGCAGCATCTCATGGCTCGAATGGCTCATATTGATGCGGAAAAGATCGGCGCCGGCTTCGTGAAGCTTTCGGATCATCGCCTCATCGGAAGAGGCGGGACCGAGCGTGGCGAGGATCTTTACTTTGCGGTTGCGCTTCATCAGTTCTGGCTTTCCTGGGTGCCCGACGTGTCGGAGAGCTGGACCATCCAGCTGCCTTGCCGTCCGGTGTCGTATTCCTTGAATCCCATTTGCTGATAGCCACGCGCGAAGCAGTCCTTCACGCCGACGATCTTGAACTCGTTTTCGGCGACACACATGTTGATGTCACCAGACCAACGTCCGCCCCGGGCGGCATCTTCAGCATAGAGATAATAGTAGCGCGATTGAAGTTCGCCTTCGATCAGCGTGGCGCAGGTGCCGGCCGGAACCTGCCACCATCCTTCGGTGATCCAGCCCTCTTCCGCCCGATATCCGACGGCGACGCCGACGAGGTTCTGGGTACCGTTGCAGGCCCTGAATTCGGCATGCGCCGCATCGGCGGCAAACATGGGCGCAAACAACGCGCCCGCAATCAAAAGGGGCTTCAGGAAGGATGCGGCAACACGGTCGCAAGTCTGTCTGATCTGCTTGTGCACGATTGCCGCCGGAACTCCGAAAATGCGCATGGGATGCCTTCTTGCGATGCTGACCTGAGAATGTCAACGCAACTCTAATCGATTATATTTCCAGTCTCCGCCCAGTCCCGGGACCATGTTGTCCGATCTTGGCACAAACGTGACAGCCATGAAAGCTTGCGCTCCCTATTCCCCCATGCGATCAAGCTTCCTTACCAGACGATGGCTTCGAACTGATGAACGACCTCCCTGTTTTTGAGATTTTAGACGGCCGTCATGACAGCGGCTTGGTGCTGCTCGCCGACCACGCGACAAATATCGTCCCGGAGCGTTACAAGCGACTCGGCCTGCCCGACAGCGCCTTCGACCGCCACATCGCCTATGACATCGGCATCGAGGCATTGACGCGACGCCTCGCTGCGCGTCTCGGGGTGCCCGCAGTGATGTCCCGCTTCTCCCGCCTGCTGATCGATCCGAATCGCGGCGAGGATGATCCGACCATCATCATGCGCATCTCCGACGGCGCGATCATTCCCGGCAATCACCCGATCAGCGACGAGGAATGGCAGCACCGGATCGAGACCTACCACCGCCCCTATCATCAGGCGGTGTCCGAGGTGATCGCTCGCGTGGCTGACGCCTCCGGCAAGGCGCCGTTGGTTCTCTCGCTGCATTCCTATACGCCCGCCTGGAAAGGCGTCCCCCGCCCCTGGCATGCCGCCGTGCTCTGGGACACGGATGCCCGCGCGGTGCGCACGCTGATCGATCAATTGGAAGCATCCGGCGACATCCTGGTCGGCGACAACGAACCTTATGACGGCGCCCTGAAAGGCGACACGCTCTATCGTCACTGCATGATGACGGGCGTCCCGCATGCCCTTCTCGAAGTGCGCCAGGATTTGATCGGCCACGAAGACGGCGTCGAAGCCTGGGCCGAGCGGCTGGCGCCGATCTTCGCCCGCCTCAATGCCGACCCGATGCTGCACGAGTATCACGTGCATGCCTCGCGCACCGGCCCCTACCCGCCAAGCGCCATCAAGCCCTGAAGGACGAAGCCATGACCTTGCCGACCAAGGAGCAGCAGACGGAACTCGAGGCAGCCGCCTTCCGCCGTCTCGTCTCGCACCTGCGCAACCGCGCCGACGTGCAGAACATCGACCTGATGAATCTGGCCGGTTTCTGTCGCAACTGCCTATCCAACTGGTATCTCGACGCAGCCAACGAGGCGAACCTTGAGCTCACCAAGGACGAAAGCCGCGAGATCGTCTATGGCATGCCCTATGAGCAATGGAAGGCTGAGAACCAGAGCCAGGCGAGCTCCGAGCAGCAGCAGGCCTTCGAGACGAATCGCCCGAAGGAATGAGCCGCCGTTGCAGCTTTGGGACTTGACGCGGACGCCCGTTCGCGGCACGTGATCGCCACGAAAACCGATCCCGAAATACCCTCCCCTCAATTTAAGGAGATTGCCCATGTCTGATGCCGCCCACGGCGTCGCCCGCGACCAGCTCCGCGCTTTTGTCGAGCGCATCGAGCGCCTCGAAGAAGAAAAGAAGACGATCGCCGACGACATCAAGGACGTCTACGGCGAAGCCAAGTCAATGGGCTTCGACACGAAGATCCTGAAGAAGGTCATTGCGCTGCGCAAGAAGGACGACCAGGAACGCATGGAAGAGGACCTGATCCTCGACACCTACCTGGCAGCGCTGGGCATGATCGAAAGCCCGCCGGAAGAAGCCTGATCGTCCTCTTAACGGACCAACAAAAAACCCGCCTCGGCGGGTTTTTTCATGTCTGCATCACGGGAAGCTACCGGAAGATCAGGGCTGGCCGAAACGGCTCGGATCGATCGTCGTCGCATCCAGACGGAAGCCGACAGGCACGGTCGTCGTCGGGGCGAGCAGCGAGCGGGAGACGACGCGCGGTGCCTTGCCAGGCTTGATCACCGCCTCGAACTTGCCCTGATTGAGCGCCCACTGCTCGATCATGCCCTTGGTCAGCTTCGTGCCGCCATACATGGCCATATGGGCGCGTTCGGCTTCTTCCTGACCAGGACGTCCACCCTTGACGGGGATGGCGGCATCCGCGTCGGGAACCGCCGCTTCTGGCGCATCGAACACGTCGCCGAACTGCGACGTCGGCTCACCGGCCGGCTTCTGCGGCAGAGACGCGACTTCAACGGGCTTGGCGGCCGCAGAAGCCGGGACGTCGGGGGCAGCGCTTGCCGTCGCCCGCTCGGCGGGGATCGGGGCGACCATCTCGGGCTGATTGCTGTTTTCCAGCGCTTCAGCCGCTTCCGGCGACAGGATCGCCTGCTCGACTTCGTCGACCTCGGCTTCCTCTTCGGCCTGGGCATTGGCCAGCAAGGCCTCGGCGACAGCGGGACGGGCGGTTGGAACCGGCACGGTCATGCCGTTCGCCAGCACCATCGAATCGCTGCTCGGATCGATCGACGCCGTCATGACGCCCTGTTCGGCAGCACCCTGCTCGGGGCGCGGACCAAGCAAGGTCGGAACAGGCACGGTCATGCTCGCCAGATCGGGAAATTCGCTGGAAGGTGCGTCGGCCGGGACCGGCACGCCGTTGGCCACCTGCTGCAACGCATCTTCGGCGGCATTGCGCGGCGGTTGGTACAGCGCAACGGCAAGGCTTGCGTCGGCTGGACGCAGCGACGGACGGGCCTGCGGCACAGGTGCGGATTCCACGCCAGGCAAGGCTTCGGCGACCATGACAGGCTCGCTCGCCGTCACCACTGGCGGCGGTGGGGCCGCAGGTTCCGGCTGAGCCGCAAGCGCGGGACGCTCGGCCGGTGCCGGCACATCTTCTTCTTCGTCCTCGTCGCCACCGCCGAACAGCATGGCGAGGAAATTGCGGGGACGGCTCGGCCGCTTGTCGTCGGCCATCATGATCCCGGCACCGGATTCGAGTCGGCGCTTGTATTCGGCGAGCGCCTGCTGATACCCCGGCAAGGGCTTGCCGTCGGAGGGAACATGCACGGTCTTGCCATCGGGGAACAGACGCACTAGGTCCTGCCGCTTCATCCGCGGCCAGGCGCGCACACCGGCAACGTCCATATGCACGAACGGCGAGCCGGAATTGGGATAATAGCCGACACCGCCGGCCTGCAACTTCACGCCCAGTTCGCGCAACGTCTTCAGCGGTACACCCGGAATGTAAAAGTCCATCGCGGTGCCGCGCATGTGCTGGCTTTCCTTTGCGACGCCCTTCGAACGCGACCGCAGCATGGAGTTGGTCTGCGGCGAGCGGTAACCGGAGACGGCCTTGATATAGCCCTTGGCGCCGGCACGGCGATAGACTTCCCAGACGAGATCGAAGAGACGCGGGTCCATCTTCGTGGGCTCGTTGCGGCGCCAGTCGCGCAGGATGTAATTGAGTTGTTTGAGACCCTTCGGATCGTAGCGCCCGTTGCGCTTGAAGGTGATCGAGGCGCGTTCACCGGTGTGGACGAATTCGATATTGAGCGTGCGCGTTTCTGCCCGCGCGGTCCCCGTCGAGCCGACCATGGCAGCGGCGATGACAATAAAGAATGCCATGAAGGAACAGACCAGTCCCGCTGCAATCTGAGCGCATGCGGCCTGAGGCTTGCGCCCGTCCAGCCATCGGAGCGCGCTGATGTCTTGCGATGTCTGCAATGCTATCCCCGTCAGAATACGTCCCACGCCAGCACAAGGTGAACGTCAAATGCGGTCACACCATGGCAAATTTGCCACATCCGCACAAGCAGTCCCGTCATGGTAAACGTCTGCCTAACACATGCTTACCTCTTGGTAGGCGATTAAGCTTACCCCAGAGTTAACACGGGACCGTTGCGGCAGATCAAGCGGCATCCTTTTGTGGGTCGTCGGGGTCGATGCCGTAGTCCTTGAGCTTGCGGTACAGGGTCGAGCGCCCAATCCCCAGTTTCCGTGCCACCTGGCTCATCTGGCCACGGTAGAATTTGAGCGCGAAACGGATCAGCTCCTCCTCGATCTCCGCCAGCTTGCGCACATTGCCCGCCTCATCCGTGCTGACGATGACATTGCCCGTATTGACGGCGCCGAAAGCTGTGGACGCCGTGGGCGTCTGCTGGTTCACGAAGGTCGCGGCGCGCTCCGCAAGCGCTGCCTGGACCTTGGCGACCGGACTTGATTCGTTGACAAGGTCGACCGCATCCCGTGCCGGGGTGCTGGATCGGTGACCGCGAACCTGCGCGGAGATCTGCGGGAAATCGGCCTCGCCGAGACTGGTGCCCTCGGCCAGGACGACAGCACGGAAGATGGCGTTTTCCAGCTGGCGTGTATTGCCGGGCCAGTCGAAAGCCGTGAGCAGAGCGATGGCCGAGGCCTCCAACTGCAGGGTCCGCGGCAGGCGCTGCTCCAGGGAAAACCGCTCGACGAACGCGCGCACCAGATGCGGAATGTCTTCCTTGCGCCGCCGCAGCGCCGGAATGGTGATCGGAAACACATTGAGCCGGTAGTAGAGATCTTCCCGGAACCGTCCGGCCTTGACCTCTTCGATCAGGTCTTTGTTGGTCGCAAGGACCAGACGGACATTGACCTTGAGCGGCCGTTGCGGTGCGTTGCGTGCCACCTCGCCCGATTGCACGGCGTCGAGCAGCTGCGCCTGGGCAGATGCCGGCAACTCACTGATTTCCTCGATGAAAAGCGTGCCGCCCTCGGCTTCGCCGAACTTGCCGGCAGGCAGGGCGTGATCCGCATCCGCACCGCGATCGCTTGGGTGCGGGTCGCCGAACAGGATCGCATCGATCTGGCCGGGCGAGATCCCCTGGCAGTTGATGGTGACGAAGGCGCGCGACGACCGATCGCTGGCCGCATGGATGGCGCGCGCCACCAGTTCCTTGCCGACCCCTGCCTCGCCCTCCAGCATCACCGGGATGGTCGACTGCGCCGCGCGGCGCCCGAGCTCCACGACACGCGACATTGCGGCGCTGGCGGCCACCACGTCGGCAAAGCTGACAGAACCGCTGCGTGCGCGACGCGGCGTACGTCCCTGGACACTGCTGCGATGGATTTTGAGCGCCGCGTCGACCGCACCCGACAGGCGCTCCTGGGCAAAGGGCTTGACCAGAAAATCGAAAGCACCGGCCCGGACGGCATCGAGCGCCGTCTCCGTTGCCCCTTCCGCCGTGGCGACGATGACGGGCACCGCCGGATTGATTTCGGCCAGGACCGCGAGGAGGCCGGATTGCAGCCCCTCGGGCGCCGAGGCGTCAACGACGACAACGCCGATCTGGTCGCGATGGCGGCGGAAGGTGTCGATTGCGGCATGCGCCGTATCCGCGACGTGAACATAATGGCCGTGCGCTTCGATAGCAGCCTTCATGCTGCGGCGCTCGGCGGCATCGTCATCGATGAGTAGGATTTGTGCAGTCAACGTAAGCTCCCCGGGGGTCAGTGCTGGCGCTCTCGCGCACCTGGGTTATCGAGGGGGCAGCGTGCCAGAAAGGACTGAACATGTTGTTGGGACAATCTCTAGGATTTTAACGATTCTTAACCGAATTTGGCACAGGCGGAGAAACAGGCCGCAGAGCCGCCGATCGTCGGTTACAGGTGCTGCAACGGGGTCAAACGCTTCAACATGGCACGGTGACCGGCCAGTTCCCGTCGGGTCCGCCGCTTGCCGAGCGTCGTGCGACTGACTACATCTCCCGAACATCAGACAGGAAAGGACATCGCCATGTCGATCGACCCACGCCCCGTTTTCGCCCCTTCGACAGACGCTGCGGCAAAGACTTCCGCCCCTCTCGGCGACCTTCCCGTCTGGACGCTCGACCACCTTTATCCCGGCCAGTCTTCGCCGGAATTCCTCGGTGCCGTCGCGAAAGCCGCGACAGATTCGCTCGCCTTCGAAGCGCGATGGAAAGGCAAGCTCGAAGCCGCCGTCGCGACGGTCGGGACGGACGGGCTGGCCACGGCCCTTTCCGAGCTCGATGCCCTGGAAGACCTGCTCGGCCGCATCGCCTCCTATGCCGGCCTCACCTATTATTCCGACATGATCAACCCGGATAACGGCAAGTTTTTCGGCGATATCCAGGCGAAGCTCACCGACATCTCCTCGCGCCTGCTCTTCTTTCCGCTGGAAATGAACCGCCTGCCCGACGATGCCGTGGACGCCGCCATGGACCGCGATCCGGCGCTTGGCCATTTCCGCCCCTGGATCGTCGATCTGCGCAAGGACAAGCCCTTTCAGCTCGATGACCGCATCGAACAGCTCTTCCTTGAGAAGTCGCAGACGGGTGCCGCCGCCTTCAACCGCCTCTTCGATGAGACGCTTGCCTCACTGCGCTTCAAGATCGGTGAGGACGAGATGCCACTCGAGCCGACGCTGACGCTGCTGCAGGATGCCGATCCTGCAAAGCGTAAGCTGGCGGCGGAAGCTCTGTCTAAGACCTTCAAGGACAACATCCGCATCTTCACTTTGGTGACCAACACGCTCGCCAAGGACAAGGAAATCTCCGACCGCTGGCGCGGCTTTGACGATATCGCCGACTCGCGCCATCTCGCGAACCGCGTCGAGCGCGAAGTGGTCGATGCGCTCGCCGAGGCCGTCCGCCAAGCCTATCCGCGCCTGTCGCACCGCTATTACAAGATGAAGGCGAAATGGCTTGGCATGGACCAGATGAACTTCTGGGATCGCAATGCGCCGCTCGCCGAAACCCCGGATCGCCTCATCCCCTGGAATGAAGCCAAGGACATGGTGCTGTCAGCCTATGGCGGCTTTGCGCCTGAGATGGCCGAGATCGCCGGCCGCTTCTTCGAGGGTGGCTGGATCGATGCCCCTGCCCGCCCCGGCAAGGCCCCCGGCGCCTTTGCCCATCCGACGGTGCCATCAGCGCACCCTTATGTCCTGGTCAACTACCTCGGCAAGCCGCGCGACGTCATGACGCTCGCCCATGAACTTGGCCACGGCGTGCACCAGGTGCTGGCCGGCGATCAGGGTGCCCTGATGTGCCAGACACCGCTGACACTCGCCGAGACCGCCTCCGTCTTCGGCGAAATGCTCACCTTCCGCGCCCTGCTCGACAA
This sequence comes from Rhizobium sp., assembly GCA_029865825.1. GTDB lineage: Bacteria > Pseudomonadota > Alphaproteobacteria > Rhizobiales > Rhizobiaceae > Allorhizobium. The sequence continues at coordinate 5,108 of JARXAQ010000072.1, read as the reverse complement.
GACGACCGACAAACGCGAACGCAAGGCCATGCTCGCCCAGAAGGTCGAGGACATGATCAACACGGTCGTGCGCCAGATCGCCTTCTACCAGTTCGAGCGCAAGATCCACGCCGCCCGCAAGGAAGGCGAACTGACGGCCGAGAAGATCGGTGAGCTCTGGCTTTCCGTCCAGGAAGAGAGCCTCGGGCCGGCGATCAAGATCTCGGAAGGCTACGAGACCTGGTGGGCCTATATCCCCCACTTCATCCACTCGCCCTTCTACGTCTATGCCTATGCCTTCGGCGACTGCCTGGTGAACTCGCTTTATGCGGTCTACCAGAATGCCGAAGACGGTTTTCAGCAGAAGTATTTCGAGCTGTTAAAGGCCGGCGGCACGAAGCATCATTCCGAGCTTCTCGCGCCCTTCGGCCTCGACGCCACGGATCCGTCGTTCTGGGCCAAGGGTCTGTCGATGATCGAGGGGCTGATCGACGAGTTGGAAGCGCTAGATAAGGCAGCATGAACCGGAGCTGCTGATATCTGATGGGTGACCACGCCCCTTACGCCCTCTTCCGCGACGACCGCGCAGGGACGAGCCTCGTTTTCGCCGAGCCGGAGACGCTTGTCGTCGCCCGGACGGCAAGCGAGGTGAAGCCTGCCCTGGAACGGCTAGAGGCTGCGCGGCAGTCCGGCATATGGCTGGCGGGCTACCTCTCCTATGAGGCCGGCTTCGTCTTCGAAGACAAGCTCAGCCCCCTGATCGAAGAGGGGCGAGAGACCCCTTTGATATCAATGGGCATTTTTGACGCGCCCGCACCGGCAGACTATCCGCTGGCGCAGCCGCCGTCGAACATTCCCAATGCCCCCTTCCTCTCCGACCCTCGTGCCGGATGGGATCTCGAGGCCTATCGCACCCGCTTCGACCGCCTGCATCATCACCTGCGCAAAGGCGACTGTTACCAAGCGAACCTCACCATGCCGATCAAGGCCAGCTGGTCTGGCGATCCACGCGCTGCCTTCTGGTCGCTGGTCGGCCGCCAGCCGGTGCATTACGGCGCGCTCATCGATTTCGGTGACCCGATCATCCTGTCGCGCTCGCCCGAACTCTTCTTCTCCGTCGACGAGGACGGCTGGATCGAGACACGGCCGATGAAGGGCACGGCAGCGCGCGGTGCTTCCCCGGAAGAAGACGAGGCGATCATCGCCGCAATGCTGGACGACGAAAAGACCCAGGCCGAAAACCGGATGATCGTCGACCTGTTGCGCAACGATGTCTCCGTCATCACCGAGGTCGGCACGATGTCGGTACCAAAACTGTTTGCCATCGAGACCTATCCGACCGTCCACCAAATGGTGAGCTACGTCCGCGCAAAACTCTCGCCCGATATCGGCCTGCCCGAGATCATGGCCGCCCTTTTCCCCTGCGGCTCGGTGACCGGCGCACCCAAAATGTGGGCCATGCGCATTCTGCACGAGCTGGAGGCCGGCCCGCGCAACATCTATTGCGGCGCGATCGGCTGGTGTGACCCCGACGGGCCCATGCGTTTTTCGGTGGCCATCCGCACGCTCTCCCTTTTCAAGGGCGGTCGAGCCGTCTTCAATGTCGGCGGCGGTATCGTCTTCGATTCGAAGGCGGAGGCCGAGTATGAGGAATGCCTCTTGAAGGCGCGCTTTGCCCTGGGTGATCAATGGATTTCTCGCTGATCGAGACGCTACGCTGGCAACCGGACGCAGGCTTCCTGCGGCTCGACCAGCACCTGCGCCGCCTCGCCCGATCGGCCGACGCCCTGGGCTTCCGCCAGCCGCAGGATCCGAAAGGCAAGCTGGAGAAGGAAGTCTCGGGCGATAAAGCGTTGCGCGTTCGTCTAGTGATGAGCTTTCGCGGCAAGATGGAGGTCACCGCGAGCCCCTTTGAAGCAGAACCCGAAGAAAAGGTCTGGCGTCTGAAGATCGCCAAGACGCGACTGCAATCGGAAGACAGCCTTTTCCGCCACAAGACCTCCCGTCGCGAACCCTATGAGGCGGCGCGTGCCGAATACGCCAAGGACGAGGCCGACGAGGTCATCCTTCTCAACGAGCGCGACGAGGTCTGTGAGGGCACGATCACCAGCCTCTTCGCCGAATCCGCCGACGGCACCCTGCTGACCCCGCCATTGACCAGCGGTCTCCTGCCCGGCGTGCTGCGCGCCGAACTCATCCGCGAGCGAAAAGCCCGCGGCGAAGTCTTGAAGCTCGACGACCTGCGCCACCGCAAACTCTTCGTCGGCAACTCCCTGCGCGGCCTGATCCGCGCCGAACTCATCGAATAGGAACAGTCCATGTTCATCCTCTCCCTCACCTATGTGAAACCGATCGAGGAAGCCGATCGCTTCATGGCCCCGCATATGGACTGGGTAAATGCGGGCTATGACACCGGCATGTTCCTGGCCTCCGGCCGCAAGAACCCGCGCACCGGTGGCGTGGTCCTGGCCAAGGGTGAGCGCGCAGCGATTGAGGCTTATGTTGCGGCGGATCCTTTCACGATTGAGGGGGTGGCCGTCTACGAGGTCACGGAAGTTGCCGTGACGCGCACGGCAGCGGGGCTGGAGGGGTTGAAGGACTGAGGCTGTCCGGGCAGGACCGTTGAATTCGGGCATCAATGCGCATATATTGACACATTGAGGCTCATTATGGAGAGGGACTCACGCAAGATCATCCAGCGCCTCAAGACGGAGGGCTATGAACTCGTCACGGTATCGGGATCACACCACAAGTTCCGGAAAGACGGCAAGACGATCATCGTGCCCCACCCGAAGAAAGACCTGCCGATCGGCACCGCCCGCGCGATTGCGAAACAGGCCGGCTGGATCTGAGCATCAGGAGATTGGCAGCAATGCGACATTACATGGCTCTGGTCCATAAGGATCCTGACAGCGCCTTCGGCATCAGCTTCCCGGATCTTCCCTCCGTCTTTTCAGCAGCGGATGACGAAGACGACCTACTGCCCAATGCGATCGAGGCCTTGCGTCTCTGGGCGGATGACGAGGCCCTGCCCGAACCGTCACCCCATGCCGCTATTCTCGCCCGCGCCGATGTTCGTCAGGAACTCGCCGCCGGTGCGTTCCTGGTCCGCATTCCCCTCATTGAAGATGATACCAGAACCGTCCGCGCCAACATCACCATGGAGGCAGGCACCCTGGCCGCAATCGATACAGCGGCGAAGCAACGCGGACTGACTCGCTCCGCCTTTCTGGCAAGCTGCGCCCGCAAAGAGATCGAGCGCTCTGCGTGACTAAACGGCAAGACATCCTCGAGCACTTCACCCACACCCCCTATGCCGGCCCTTCGCGCCCCTTCACCATCGGCCTTTCGGCGCTCGCGCCAGACCGCTGGATCCAGCCGGACGACGACCTCGCGCGTTATCTTGACGAAAAGCGCGACCTCGTTGCAACCCGCCTCGATGACGTCTACCGCGCAACCGGGGACAGCCTGCCCGCCCAGCGCGAATGTCTGGCGGTCCTGCTGACGCATCTCGAAAGCTGCCACCTGCACACCCACCGACGAGACGGGGCGTCTCTCACCATGGCAGGCCACGCGGTCGATGTGATGGATAAGACCCTTCCCCCGCTCCTGCGTGCAGGCCTCCTGATCCAGGACGATCTCGTCATCATGATGAAGCGCGAGGCCGGCTGGTCGATTGCCGCCGCCCATCTCTCCTTCCCCTCCTCGTGGTCGCTGGCGGAAAAGTTTGATCGGCCGATGGAGGCGGTCCACGAACATGTGCCGGGCTTTGGGGGCGGCACGCGCAATGCCGTGATGATCAACCGGATCTTCGACAACCTGATGCCGGGCCAGCCGGCAGAACGGTTCAACTGGTCGGTCAACTGGCGACAGAAGCTGTTCCACCCGGAAACCGGCCGCAATGACAAAGCCCCGCCAGAGGACGCCGTCGTCCGTGTCGAGCGCCAGACGCTGACCAAGTTGCCTGAGACAGGGGCGATCGTCTTCACCATCCGCATCTATCTCGACCCGGTCATTCTCTTCGAAAACCACCCGGACGGCGCAAGGCTGGCCTCGGCGCTCGCCGGTCAGTTGGAGGCGCTGGATGGTGCCCAGACCGCCTATAAAGGTCTCGATGTGCAGAAGCCGCGCCTGGTCGCCCGGTTGCGACAGCTTACAGCATCGAAAAATAGCCTCTGACTGCCGATGCCTGCCCGGCGACGGTCTTTATTGTGTCAGCGTTTTATGATCTAGAACCGCCAATCACGGTCTGGCCGGCGTTCATCGGCCAGAGCCCACCCGCGCGGGCCAAGGGGCCCCGCACCCAAGGAGACGGATATGAGCGAAAAGACCTACCCGGTTTACGGCGAGATCACCGGCCCGATCGTGATGATCGGCTTCGGCTCGATCGGCCGCGGCACCCTGCCGCTGATCGAACGCCACTTCAAGTTCGACAAGAGCCGGATGGTCGTCATTGATCCCCGCGGCGACGAGGAAGGCATCCTCGCCAAGCACGGGATCAAGCACATCCAGGCGCATGTCACCAAGGACAACTACAAGAAGCTGCTGAAGCCGCTGCTGACCGAAGGCGACGGCCAGGGTTTCTGCGTCAACCTCTCGGTCGACACAGGCTCGCTCGACCTGATCAAGTTCTGCCGCAAGCTCGACGTCCTCTACATCGACACCGTCGTCGAGCCCTGGCTTGGCTTCTACTTCGACAAGAACATGAAGAACTCGGAGCGCACCAACTACGCGCTGCGCGAAACCGTGCGCGCTGAAATCAAGAAGAACCCGGGCGGCTCGACGGCCGTTTCGACCTGCGGCGCCAATCCCGGCATGGTCTCCTGGTTCGTCAAGCAGGCACTCGTCAACCTCGCCAACGAGATCGGCGTCAAGTTCGACGAGCCGGATCAGCATGACCGCGAAGGCTGGGCCAAGCTGATGAAGAAGGTCGGCGTCAAGGGTATCCACATCGCCGAACGCGACACCCAGCGCGCCAAGAACCCGAAGCCGATGAACGTCTTCTGGAACACCTGGTCGGTCGAAGGTTTCATCTCGGAAGGCCTGCAGCCGGCCGAACTCGGCTGGGGCACCCATGAAAACTGGATGCCGAAGAACGCCAAGAAGCACAAGAAGGGCTGCAAGGCCGC
>JARXAQ010000070.1 GCA_029865825.1 Rhizobium sp. | reverse complement strand
TGTCCAGCTCGTTGCCGGTCTGGGTGAGTTCACCCTGGGTATGGATGTTGCGGACGGCGGCGGTCTGAACGCCGAGGCCGATATTGGCGCCTTCCGGCACGATCGCCTGGTTGGCACGGTTGGGCACGCCCTGGGCCCGCTCCGTCTGATAGAGCAGGTCGGTGAATTCAGCACGTGCGCGCTTGAAGCCCGTCGTGTTGATGTTGGCGATGTTGTTAGCAATGACCTCGAGATTGGTCTGCTGGGCGTCCATACCCGTGGCTGCGATGGCAAGCGCTCTCATGTGTCGGTACCCCTACTAGATCTGCATCTTCGTGATTTCGAGATAGGCGTTGACGATCTTGTCGCGGAAGGCGATCGCCGTCTGCAGAGACTGCTCGGCCTGCATGACGGCGTCGACTACTTCGCGCGGATTCGCCTTGCCGGTGAGGCCGTCGAAGGAGGTCTGTTCGGCCTGCTTCAGATTGTTCGATGCCTGGGCCGCCATGTCCGTGAGCGCCGAGAGGAAGGTCTCGCCAGTCGATGTTCCGGGTGTCGGACCTTCGGCGGCCTGGCTCTTGGCGGAAAAGATGCTCGACATCGAGTCGAGACCGCTTGTGCCGGAAACCATGCCGGCCTTGGTGATTGATTCGATCATTGCGAGGCCTTCAGCAGGGCGATTGTCTGGGAGATCATGTCGCGTGTCTGCTTGATGGTCTGCAGATTCGCTTCATAGGTTCGGTTCGTTTCGCGCATGTCGCCCATTTCGATCAGGACGTTCACGTTCGGCATCTTGACGATGCCCTTCTCGTTGGCCGCCGGGTTGCCGGGATCGTATTCCTCGATGAAATCGGATTCATCGACACCGAGCTTCTTCACCTCGACGGTCTCGGCACCGGAGACCCGGTCGAGCTCGCTGCCGAAGGTGATGGTCTTGCGGCGATAGGGATCGGCTCCGGGCGTGTCGCCGGTCGTGCGCGCGTTGGCAATGTTTTCAGACACGATGCGCATGCGCGTGGACTGGGATTCCAGACCACTGCCGGCAATCTTGAGGGCTGCACCTAAGGGATCGGTCATCAGCGTTTCACCGTCATCAGCATCATGCGATGGAAAGAGGACATCAGCGATGTGTTCAGTTCGTGCTGGCGCTTGATCTCGCCAGTCTTCGTCAGTTCTTCTGCAATGGCGACGGAGTTGCCGGATTCCTGCACGCCGATCTCGTCGTTCAGCTCGGATTCCTCGACGGCGATGTTCTCGTCGCTGAAGTCGGTCGAGGCGAGATGACCCGGCTGGGTCACGGCCATGCCCTGTACCATCGACGTCCGGTCGAGAACGGCGCTGAAAGGCGTGATGTCCTTAGCCAGGAATTTGGGCGTGTTGGCATTGGCGATGTTGGTCGCCACCACCTGTTGGCGCACCGAGAGCCATTCGGCCTGTCGCGAGGCCAGCTCGAACAACTGGATGGGATTCATGGGCGTAACTCCGTCTCGTACTGTTCGGAGCGTAGGCCGGTAATCTTGCGTGGGACTTGCCCGCCCCACGCCTGCATCAGTTGTTTTGGTAGATGTCGCCCGTGGACGTCACGATTACCCACTTGCCGTCGCGCTGCTCGAGAGTGGCGACCCGGCTGTTGTCCGGCAGGATCGATCCCACACGCACCAGATACATGCCGCCCTTGTCTTCGATCAGGGCGCGACCATTGGCGACATGGAGGAGGCGGAAACCGATCTTTCCGGGAAACGGCTGCGAGGCCACGGGTTCGAGCCCCTCGGGACGCTCCCTGCCGAGGGTCGGGACCGTAGCAGTAACGATCTCGTCGACCAGAGGAGCTGCCGGGCTTTCGCCTCCTTCGTCATCCTTGTCGACCAAAGCGAGCGGGGAGACGCTGAAAACGTTGCGGCCGGGACCTTCGGGAAGATCGCGGGTGCTTGTCCAGTCGGCCACGCGGATGCCGAATTTTTCCTCGTTGAAGAAGACATACCACGGGAAGAAGGCCGCACCGCAGGCGAGCGCGATGCCGGTCCCGGCGAGCAAACGGTCGATCGTCGGTATGCGCCGCTTGAAACCACGCGGTTTCAACGGCGCCACGGGCTCGTCTGCATCGAAATCTGTCATGGTCAGCCCCTTTGCCTCATGCCTGCCTGGCCACCCGCTGCCGCCTTCAAGGCGTTGGCCAAGTCGGCATAGGCATCACTCGCCGGCTTGTCGCTCGGCGTCTGTTTCAAGATGTCGTAGATGACGGGGACCTGCTTGATCGCCATGTCCAGATCCGGGTCCGAGCCATTTCGGTAGCCACCAATGAGGCGGAGGTCGCGCGTTTCTTCGAACCGATGGATCAGCGCCTTCAGCCGCGAAACCAGCTTTTCCTGTTCCGGAGTCCAGGCCTTGCGAGCCAAGCGGGAGATCGATGTCAGCGGATTGATTGGCGGGTAGCGACCCTCGTCGGCGAGGGCACGATCGAGCACGATGTGCCCGTCGAGGATGCCGCGGGTCGAGTCGGCGATCGGATCGTTGTGGTTATCGCCATCCACGAGAATGGAGATGATCGCAGTGATCGTGCCGGCGCCTTCAGCGCCGGGTCCTGCGCGTTCCAGCAGTCGCGGCAGTTCGGTGAAGACCGAGGCCGGATAGCCACGCGCGATCGGCGGTTCGCCGGCGGCAGTCGCCACTTCGCGGATCGCATGGGCAAAGCGGGTGACACTGTCGACGATGAAGAGGACGTTTTCACCCTTGTCGCGGAAATGCTCGGCAATGGTGATCGCGGTCAGCGGCGCCATCTTGCGCAGCATCGGGCTTTCATCGCTGGTGGCGACGACGGCGATGGACTTCGCCATGTTGTCGCCGAGCGTATCCTCGATGAATTCGCGCACTTCGCGGCCACGTTCCCCGACCAGGGCAATCACCACCTTGTCGAAAGCGTCGGCGCGCGCGAGCATCGACAGAAGTGTCGACTTGCCGACACCGGAGCCGGCGAAGATGCCGAGACGCTGGCCGAGGCAGAGCGGTGAAAAGATGTCGATGGCGCGAACGCCGGTCTTGAAGCCCGTCTCGACACGGCTGCGGGTCATCGACGGCGGTGCGGTGGTGGAGATCGGGCGGCGCTCGGTGCCGGGTGCCAGCGGCAGGCCATTGTCGATCGGATCGCCGAGTGCATTGATCGTGCGACCGCACCAGCTGTCGTCCGGAGCGATCCGGAACGCTCCTTTTCGGATCACGACGTCGTGGATACCGATCGGCTCGCCGGGTTCGATCGGGCAAACGTAACAGACGTCGGGCTCGACGCGGATGACTTCACCCAGATGAACGCCGCTGGCGGAGCGATGCGCGACAAACTCGCCGAGCCTCACATGGCGCGAAAGGCCCGTCACCGTATAGTGGCCGGCCGCGATGGTGCGCACGTGACCGCCTTGGGTGACGGCGTATTCGGGCTTGGCATACCGTTCCGCCAGCGAGGCCAACTGGCCGAGCTTGGGAGAGAGGGGGAGATCGTCTGTCGCCTGCAATGCCATCACCATCCCGTTTCAGGATCAGGAGCTTCCGCCGAGAATCTTGATGGCGTCGCCCATGGAGTTTTCGCTGTCCCGGATCAGGGCGCTCACGCTTTCGAAGGCGCGGTTCACCTGGATCAACTGCGTCATCTGGCTGATGCCATTGACGTTCGAGTTCTCGACGTAACCCTGCATCACCGATATTTCGGGATCGTCGACGACCGGTTGGGGATTGTCGACGGTGGTCACGCCGCTGTTTTCGTAGCGTAGAAAGCCGTTGCGCACGTCTGCGGTGAACAGTCCCAAGGACGCGACCTGGCGGCCATCCTGCAGGATCTTCCCGTCGGCAGCGACTTCCGGAGGGCCACCGGCACGGTTGAGCTGGATCGGCGCGCCGCCGGCATCCAGGACCGGGAAGCCCTTCACCGAAACCAGTTCACCGGTATCGGTCATGGTGAAGCGGCCGTCCCGCGTCAGCACCTGGCCGATGGGGGTGTCGATGGCGAACCAGGCATCGCCCTTGATGGCGAAATCGAGCGCGTTGTTGGTCTGGGCGAGTTCACCATTCTTGGTGGAGAGATAGTCGTTGCCCTGGCTGACAAAGGCGATCTGGGCATTCTGGTCATTGCCCGTCTTGCTCAACATCTCGTCGAACTTCACCTCGGTGGCGCGGAAGCCGACGGTGTTCACGTTGGCCATGTTGTCGGCGATGGTCGTCAGGCGACGCTCAAGCGCCATCTGCGACGACAGGGACACATAGATACCGGATTGCACTGGCTTGCCTCCGCTCGAGGTGAATTTCAGTAAATCATTATTTAACGCAGACTGCCTACGCTGAATGCTGTTCTTCTGAGCCAAAAGGCTTGCGCGAAACTGTCGGGTGAAACCGGCAGCGCACTGCGATCCGTACAGCCTGAAAACAAGGTCGTGATTCAGCCTCACGCAAGGCACGAGACGTATCGCTTAAGATGAAATGTAACGTTCAGGTGCGGGCAAAATGAATATCATCATCGGATTTGTGATCACTCTGGGCTGCGTCCTCGGCGGCTTCATGGCGATGGGTGGGCACCTCGACGTTCTGATCCAGCCGTTCGAGTTGATGATCATCGGTGGCGCCGGCGTCGGCGGCTTCATTATGGCCAATTCGATGAAGGTCATCAAAGACACCGGCAAGGCACTCGGCGAGGCGTTCAAGCATTCGGTGCCGACCGAGCGCGCCTATCTCGACGTTCTCGGCGTGCTCTACTCGCTGATGCGCGACCTGCGCACGAAGTCGCGTAACGAGATCGAAGCGCATATCGACAATCCGGAAGAGTCCAGCATCTTCACTGCGGCTCCCAACCTTCTGAAGAACAAGGAACTGACGTCCTTCATCTGCGACTATGTCCGCCTGATCATCATCGGCAATGCCCGTAGCCATGAAATCGAAGCGTTGATGGATGAAGAAATCGAGACCATTCTCTACGATAAGATGAAGCCTTACCACGCCATGACGTCGATGGGCGACAGCTTCCCGGCCATCGGTATCGTCGCGGCGGTTCTCGGCGTCATCAAGGCCATGAGCAAGATCAACGAGTCGCCCGAAGTGCTCGGCGGCCTGATCGGTGCGGCCCTGGTCGGCACCATGCTCGGCATCTTCCTGTCCTATTGCCTCTGCAACCCTCTGATCACACAGATCAAGACCGTTCGCACCAAACAGCACCGTCTCTACATCATCGTGAAGCAGACGCTGCTGGCCTATATGAACGGTTCGGTCCCGCAGGTGGCCCTCGAATACGGCCGCAAGACCATATCCTCCTACGAGCGTCCCTCGATCGACGCCGTCGAGCAGGAAATGATGAACCCCGGCGGCGGCGGTGAAAGCAAGGCGGCATGACCATGAGCGACGCAAGCACCCACACACCCCCGGCAATGGACAAGGCGCTTCTCGCCATGCTGACTGGCGGTCTCGGCGACAGCAAGACGCTGCAGAAGCTGTGCGGCGATTTCGGGCAACTCTATACGGAATTCCTGCCCGACGTCTTCCACAGTGAGACCGGGCTCACCATGCAGGTCCATTATAACGGCCATGAAAGCGGGCTGATGACCGACATGATCGCCGATCTCGGCGACAATGTCGCGTTCACGGACGGGCAGCTGCGCAACTGGTCACCCAATTTCGTCCTGGCCTGCGGCAACAGCTTCATCATCACCCTGATGGAAAACCTGCTGGGCGCCCTGCCAGAGACGATCCAGGATCCGATCGAGCGGCCGCTGTCGCAGATCGAACTCGATCTCTCGGCCATGGTGTTCGACAAGATTGGCAACGTCCTGCGCTCCGGCGTCAATGCCGCTGGCGGTTTCGAGCCGCTTCTGGAAAAGGCGCATAACGCAGAGGACCGGGCAAAGCCGGAGGACGATCACGTCGACGAATATGCCGTGACGGTGAAAATGGGCATCACGCTCGGTACCGTCACTTCTGAATTCTATCTCGTCGTTCCGCAGAAGGCCTTGCTGAAGACCGTGGTCACGATGCCGAAGTCGAAGAACCAAGCCGGTCGTTCTCGCAAGGAATGGCAGGAGCAGATCGGCGAACAGGTGCGGCGTTCTCAGGTCACGCTCGAGGCGCGGGTGCGGCTCGAATCGCTGACGCTGGCCACGGTCTCGCGCCTGATTGCCGGCGACGTGATCGCTTTTCGCGACAAGGGCGACGTCATGGTCGACGTCAGCGCCAATGGCAAAGATCTCTATCGTTGCGAATTCGGACGTGCCGGCGACCGCTACACAGTCCGGGTGAAGGACAATGTGAGCAGTGAAGATGAAATTCTAAGACATTTGATGAGCTAGACATTTATCGAAGCGAGCCGAACGGCAGCTTGAGGCAAGTTTCAAGAGGAATAATGAGTCCATGGCAACGAAAAAGACTCCACAGACGGATGCAGACCCGCTGGCAATGCCAGGCGCGAGCGACAGCGACTTCGACCAGGCGGTCGATGATCTGCGTGGCGTGCTGAAGGCTGACGCCGACGGGGGCCTTCCCGATATCGGTTCCGATTTCGGCGATTTTGGTGGCCTCGGCGACGACAAGTCGGATCCGCTGGCGGCCTTCGAATCGGACTTTGGCGGTGCGCCCGCCACACCGGATGCCGACTTCGGCATGGGCGATATCGGTGGTGGCGACTTTGGTGGCGGGGATTTCGGCGGTGGCGACCTCGGCGGTTCCACCAGCTTCGGCAGCGAATCGTCTTTCGGCAATCCCGGTGGCGGCCATCAGGAACCCGGCAGCGGGCTGACGGCCAATCTCGACCTGATCATGGACATTCCGATCGAAGTCCAGATCGTACTGGGGTCGAGCCGCATGCAGGTTTCAGGGCTCATGAATCTCGAAGAGGGCGCCATCATCGCGCTCGACAAGAAGATCGGTGAGCCTGTCGAGATCATGGTGAACGGTCGGCGCATTGCGCGCGGCGAGATCACCGTCCTCGAAAACGACGATACGCGATTTGGTGTCAAACTGATTGAAGTGATGGCGACCAAGACATCCTGACCCATGACGGGCCAGAGAGGACAAGACCATGATGGACTTTGACGATTTTGGGGGACCCCTCTCCGGAAAACCGCTTTCCCAGGCCGATAAGGCAGCCGCCGTGCTGCTGGCCATGGGAAAGGGTGTCGCCGGAAAGCTGCTCAAGTATTTTACCCAAGCCGAATTGCAGACGATCATCGCGTCCGCCCAGACGCTGCGCACAATTCCGCCGGATGAGTTGACCGAGCTCGTCAACGAGTTCGAGGACCTGTTCACCGAAGGTGCAGGCCTGATGGACAACGCCAAGGCCATCGAAAGCATTCTCGAAGAAGGACTGACGCCGGAGGAAGTCGATGGGCTGCTCGGGCGCCGCACCGCGTTCCAGGCTTATGAAGCCTCGATTTGGGACCGCCTGCAGGATGCAGATCCGGACTTTATCGCCAAGTTCCTGATGCGCGAGCATCCGCAGACGGTCGCCTATATCCTCTCCATGCTGCCCTCCTCCTTCGGCGCCAAGGTACTGCTGAAGCTGCCGGAAAGCCGGCGGGCCGACATCATGAACCGGACCGTCAATCTGAAGAATGTCAGCCCCAAGGCCGCCCAGATCATCGAGAACCGGGTCCATGACCTGATCGCCGAGATCGACGCCGAGAAGAATTCGACGGGTTCGGCCAAGGTCGCGGAACTGATGAACGAGCTGGACAAGCCGGATGTTGACACCCTGCTGCAATCGCTCGAATCGATCAGCAAGGAATCGGTCAACAAGGTGCGGCCGAAGATCTTCCTGTTCGAAGACTTGCTCGCCATGCCACAACGCAGCCGCGTCCTGCTTCTCAACGACATCTCGGGCGATATTCTGACCATGGCGCTTCGCGGCGCCAGCGCCGAGATCAAGGAATGCGTGCTGGCGTCGATCAGCCCCCGTTCGCGTCGCATGATCGAATCCGATCTGCAGTCGGGCACCACGGGCATCAATCCGCGGGAAATCGCGATCGCACGACGTGCCGTGGCACAGGAGGCAATTCGTCTCGCCAATGCTGGGCAAATCCAGCTCAAGGACACCGAAGGCGAGACCCAGGCGGCCTGAACCGGCTCTGTTGAAAACCCCATCGAACAAGCGCCCGCCGATTGAACCTTGATCGGCGGGCGTTTACGTTCGGAGAGGCGGTCGGAACGATCGCCGGCCGGCGCGCCGCAAACGCGGCCGACACGATCTTTGAGGGCGTCTCGTTCGCCCCTGCAAGCCTCCGAGGATGGCGTCGATCATGGCCGATGAAGACGACGACAGCAAAACGGAAGACCCGACCGAGAAAAAGATGCGCGACGCGCGCGAGAAGGGCAACGTGCCCTCCTCTCGTGAACTGCCGATCTTCGCCACCGCCCTCGCCTTCTACTTTTACGCCCTCTTCTTCCTGCCCGCCGGCATCACCCGCATGAGCGAGTCGCTGAAGGATATCTTCGAACAGCCGGACCAGTGGCAGATCGGCACGGCGGTCGATGTCGTGTCGCTGTTCACGCACCTGGCCTGGGAAATCGGCGCCCTGCTCGCGCCGCTGCTGATCATGCTCATACTGCTCGGTGTCGGATCCAACGTCGCGCAACATCTTCCTGAATTCGTGCTTGATCGAATCACTCCGCAGGCCAGTCGCATTTCCCTGTTCAAGGGATGGCAGCGCCTGTTCAGCTCCCAAGGTATGGTCGAATTCGCCAAGTCCGTGTTCAAGATCGTCGTCGTATCGGTGATCATGGTCTTTGCCCTGAAGGGCGAGTATTTCGGCGTCATCGACGCCATGTTCTCCGATCCGCAGGTCATCCTCGTCAAGTTCGACATCATCCTGCGGAAGATGATGGTCGTGATCCTGCTTGCAACCGCGCTGCTCTCGGCCGTCGACGTGTTCTGGACGCGGCACCACTGGTACGAACAGCTGCGCATGACCAAGCAGGAGATCAAGGACGAGTACAAGCAGGCGCAGGGTGACCCGATCGTCAAGGCGCGCCAGCGTTCTATTGCCCGCGACCGTGCGCGCAAGCGGATGATCTCCAGCGTGCCGAGAGCGACCCTGGTGATCACCAATCCCACCCACTATGCCGTGGCATTGCGTTATGTGCGCGAGGAAAACGAGGCCCCCGTCGTGGTGGCCATGGGCCAGGATCTCGTGGCGCTGAAGATTCGCGAGATTGCCCGCGAAAACGACATCCCAATTTTTGAGGACCCGCCGCTCGCCCGCTCCATGTTTGCGCAAGTCTCGGTCGATAGCGTCATACCGTCGATATTTTATAAGGCGGTCGCTGAACTCGTACACCGAGTCTACGCGTCCAAGGCCCCCAAAAGACGGATACGCTAGCCACGATGAAGAAATGTTCTTTTACCAACCAGCGTGAACGCATCGTGGCAGAGGCGATCAGCCCCGTGGCGAGCGAATTGCGCCTTCTCGATGCTGCCGACCTTATTTCACTTCTGCGATTTGAACTTTTCGGAAATCTCGCCGACCTCGTTTCCTCGGCGGCCGAACTCTATTTCCACCCCGGCACCGTTGTTTTCGGTGCAGGCGGCGATTACCGGCTCGACTGGGGCGGTCCGCCGGAGGTGGTTCTGGACCTCGAGATCAAGCCGCGCGGCATCACGATCTATTCGCAGCTGACGCTCACAGAAGAGCATGCCGGCATCGATATCAAACATATCGCGTTTCACGACACCTCCGGTGATCCAGACACGAATACGCGCATGCTGGAAGACCGCCTCAAGGAGGCGCGCTTCGTCAAGGGACAGGCGTCCCCGCTCTACGGATGAACCTGGATCAGGTGATATAGCCGAGGCGGATCGCCTTGGCGATCGCCTGGATCCGGTTGACCGAATCAAGCTTGATGGTTGCCGAGCCGAGATAGGCGTTGACCGTGTGCACCGAGAGGCTCAGGCGTTCGGCAATCTCTTCGCTGATGCGTCCGTCGCCGGCGAGCTGCAGGCAGGCAATCTCGCGCTCGCTCAAGGTTTCCGAAGGCGTGGCGCGGCGCTCGTCGAGCGAGAGAATATCCGTCATCACCTTGTAGCAGCGGCTATGGACGGCGAGGATCAGCTCACCGGGCAAGTCGGCGCCGCCGATCGTCGGGAAGACGACATAGCCGTTGCCGACAGCACCGAGCCGGACGGGGAAGGCAATGCCCGAATAGGGCAGCAATCGGGCTTCCAACTGGTTCACGAAGGGCGTGAAATCGGAGGCATCGAGGAAACTCGTCTTTTCCTCGGCGCTCCACAGCACGGGCTGGGTCGAGGCTTCGATATGGGTCAGCAGCGTCTCGCCATAAGCGCCGACGAAGGCATCGCGGCCGCTGGCGAGGCCGGGGCTCCAATTCTCGAACTCTGGTTCCAGCCGGCGCTTGTGCGGCAGGTTGGCACCCGAGATGCGAAAGGCCGCGAAGCCGCGGGCATTCAGCGAGCGCTGTAGCGACACGAGCTTGGGGAATATGTCGGAACGGGACGTGACCGGACGCTGGCCAGACCAAGTGGCATCTTCCAGGATGGATCCACCCGGCCTGCTGTTGTTGGCCATTCCGCCCCCTCTAGACGAGATTGTTTCGGACCGCATAGGCGATGGCCTCCGATCGTGTCTTCGTCGCAGTCTTGCGCATTACACTGGTGATGTAATTGTTGATCGTGTTTCTGGAGATACCGAGGATCGTGGCGATTTCGTCGCTGGTCTTGCCTTCGGCGATCCAGAACAGGCATTCGAGTTCGCGGTCGGTCAGTTCGAAATCGCGCTCGCTCTTTTGGCCCTTGGTCGTGGACAGGCTGACAGCATAGCCTGAGAGCAGGCCGACTTCGCGCAGACGCTCTGGGGACAACACGAAATCCTGCGGAAACAGCAGCATCAGCGCCAGCCGCGTGCGCCCTACATTCAGCGTGATCGAGCAATATTGCCGGCTGAGGCCGAGCGGAACGTAAACATCATCCGGCAGGATGTTGTATTTAGGCTGCAATACCGACAGGCACTTCTCAAGCTCTGTCGACTGGGAGTAGCTGGTTGCCAGCTCGCTCTCAAGACGGCGGACCATGTCGAACGGCCAGTCGGCCGCGACCACGAAATCCAGCCCTTCTTCCTGTACCAAGTCGTAACGCGCAAGTAGGTAGTGGGAGGAGCCGACATATTGGCAGAGCAATCGCAGGCAATGGCCAATGTCACCGGCGAGTGCCGGAGACGCGAGTTTACGGATCAGGGCGTCGGTCGAGGTCGAGCCCTGCATCGGCGCGCCGGAATCGACCGTGCGCGCCAGTCCTTCCGTTTGCCCCGTCGTCAGCTCGGCATCCATCCAACCCGTCCCCTTGACGTCACAGCGGCTCGAACCGCCGCTCGACTATCCGAATCACTTCTTGCCGACTCAACGGCCGCCCCGCTCTACACCGTAACGAATCATGTTCATTCTAAAATATAAAGTGGCAAAGGTCACAAGCAGTTCTGGTATTGCCGAGCCGAACTGAGAATGCGCTTCTGCACACCGCAATTCAATACGGATCAGCCCCGCAGCACAACGGAAAACCGCGCCCAGAAGGCGCGGTCCGTACTGATGATCTTCTTGGTTGTCAGGCTGCGTTTTCCACAGCCCATTTGCGCAGGATCTTGGCGGCACGCTCTTCGGAGATTTCGACCATGCGCGAGAGGCGCCGTTCCGGGCCCTCTTTGACCCTGCGGTTGAAGCCGCCGTTCGGGTCGTCGTCCATCGACAGCAGGTCGTCGGTGGAGTCGAAGCCGAAGTCCGAGCCAAAGCCGTCCATGAGGCCTCCGGCACTGCCGCCGCCGAGAGCGGGCGAGAAGTCGGGCAGTTCGAGGCCGGCGGCCTGTTCGCCGACGCCGCCGGCAAGGGCCGCATCCGCGCCGCCACCTGCAGAGCGGATCATCGGACGGATGCCCATCCAGACGATCAGGAAGGCAACGGCGACGAAGGCGAGCGAATTGATGATGCCACCGAGATTGCGGCTGAGGATTTCCATGACGCCGGGGCCGGTCGCGGATTCTTCCAGCAGCTGGTTTTCGAGGAAGTCCATGGCGGTCAGCGTAACGACGTCGCCGCGTGCTGCATCGAGGCCCGAGGCCGAGCTGACGATCTTCTGCATTTCGGCGAGGTAAGCGTCGATCTTGGCCTGGTCGACCGGTTCCCCGACCATCTTGGCGATACGACCACGGTTGACGACCACGGCGACGGAAAGCTTCTCGACGACGTAGCTGTTCTTGACGGTCGCGACCGTCTTGCTGTTGATCTCGTAGTTTGTCTGTTCTTCCTTCTTGTCCTGCTCATCGGAGGATTCAGGACCGCCGCCACCGGCCTCGGGCGCGGCCTGGGGGATGTTCTGCTCGACGGTTGCGGCCGTATCCGACTGGCGCTGCAGGGATTTCTGCGCTTCCTTGGTGACGCGGACGGAACGCTCGACGCGGGATTCGGGATCGTAGGTCGTTTCCTGGATCTGCTGGCTGTCGGTGTTGATCTGGGCCGTGACGCTGGAGCGGAAGTTGTCCATGCCGAGGAAGGGCGCCAGCGCCTTGTCGATATTCGTTTCGATCTCGCGCTGGACAGACTGCACGACGCCGAGCGACCGAGCGGCTTCTCCCCCGGTCTCCTCGCCGGCCGCGAGAAGCTGACCGGTGGAATCGAGAATCGTCACATCCTCGACGTTCAGACCCGGAACGGAGGAAGCGACCAACTGGCGGATCGAACCGGCGGCTTTGCGACCGGCATCCGAGGAGGCCCGGATCATCACGGAGGCGGTCGGCTTCTGTTCGCCGCGACGGAAGTTGCCAACGTCAGGCATGACGATGTGCACACGGGCAGCCGCGACGCCGGCGATCTGCTGGATGGTGCGTGCGACTTCACCCTCCAGCGCTCGGACGCGGGTCACTTCCTGCATGAACGAGGTCAGGCCGAGCGAGCCGACATTGTCGAAAAGCTCATAGCCGGCATTGGCGCTGTTGGGCAGGCCGCGTTCGGCCAGCAGAAGACGAGCCTTGCCCGTCATTCCGGCGCGCACCATGACGCTTGCGCCATCACTGCCGGTTTCAAAGTCGATGCCGGCTTCGGCGAGTGCGATGCTGATCTGGTTGAGATCGACCGGTTCCAGGCCGACATAAAGCGTTTCGAAGGAGGGCTTATTTACGTAAAGAGCGCCGGCAATGATGATTGCGAAAGAAACAAGCGTTACGCCAGCCATTGCCAAAAGCTTCGCCTGGCCCATCGCCGCGAAGTTTTTTGATATCTGAAGTACTTGATTTAACAGATTCATTCTGTCTCGCACCATCAACATGAAAGGTCTGGGCGCTTTAGCCCTTGGCGAGACAATAGAAAGCGAAACTTGTGCGAACGTTTCGCGGAGCGGAAAAGCCGAATTCATTTCGGCTGTTCAGGCACGTAGCGGGCATTCCCACTGCGTGTTCGGCGCTCAGAAAAAGTCGAAGTCACCCGCGGCCTTGACCAGGGGCTGGGAGTGGCCATGGCGCAAGCCGGCGCCCAGAGCCTTCTGCATATCGGCAAGCTTGACGAGGCTCAGCGCCGTCGTCATGTCGATCATCCAGTCACCCGGGATGGTGCCGGTGATGGTGTCGATGAACTCAGCGAGGCCACGCGTCTTCTGGACAGCCAGATCGATACCCTGAAGAACCTTCAGGCTGTCAGGGGACACAAGGATATTCGGACCACCGATTTCCAGCAATTGTGGTTCGACACGCTCGATCAGGTAAGCCACGTCGTGCAGCTCGCTGACGATACGCATCAGAATCTCCGGCAGTTCCTCTTGGAAGCCGTGATTGTCTGCTTTGTTTTCGTTTTGCATCCGATTTCCAGTACTAGAAGAACTCGATTGAATTTTCCACCGGCTTCGCGACAGGTACGGGACGCTGTTCCAGCGCGACCGTCTTCTGTGTTTCCGCGCCCGTGAGCGGATACTGTCTTGCCCGACCGCTGACCGGCCAGAATTCCAATTTGCGGCCATGGTCGCCGCCCGTTGACGACCCAACCACCTTGATGCCTTCGTCGCGCAGGAACTGCTGGGCGAAGGCGGCATTCTGCTCCCCGACGTTGGAGAAGGTCGCGATCGTCTTTGCACCGCCGAAGATTTTCGCCTCGAGGCGGTCCCTGCGGGCGCCCTGCTTCAGAAGACCGTTGATCAAGAGTTCCATCAGATGAACCCCGTAGCGCGTGGCGTCGCCGCCACCGGCCCCCGGTACCGCGGAACCCGGCAGGAGGAAGTGGTTCATGCCACCCACGCCTGCAATCGGGTCGCGAATACAGGCAGCAACACACGAACCCAGAATGGTCGACAGAACCACGTTCGGGTCCTTGGCAACCTTCCATTCCCCCTGAATGATATGGACGCGCTTCGCTGCTGCCCCGTCCTCCATCATTTCAGTGCTCCGAATACAGCTTCAATCGCCGCCTTCATCTTCTCGATGGTGAAGGGCTTGGCGAGAACGTTGTTGGCGCCCAACTGTGCGGCCTTCTGCACCAGCGCCCGGTCGCCCTGGGCGGTCAGGATGATGAAGGCGGCCTTCTTGGTGTTAGGATTGGTGCGCACGGCCTGCAGAAGACCCAGTCCGTCCATCTTCGGCATGTTGAAGTCCGAGATGACGAGATGATGGGGCTGCTGCTCCATGATCTTCAGGCCCTGCTCACCGTCACCGGCGGCAGTGATCTGCTTGAAGCCGAGCTGGGTCAGTGCGTCGCTGAGGAGGAGGCGACTGGTGACCTGATCGTCGACGATCAGAACTTTGATTTTTTCGGCTAGGGACATTATTCGATACCTTCTTTTCGGGCGGCAGTGAGTTTGAGGATTTCCTCCCCAATGGAAGTCAGAGGCAGCTGATGCTCGACGGCACCCAGCTCGTGGGCGACGCGCGGCATTCCGTAGACCACGCAGGTCTTTTCGTTCTGGCCAATGGTGCGTGCGCCGGCGTGGCGCATCTTCAACAGACCGGAAGCTCCGTCGCGGCCCATTCCCGTGAGAATGACGCCGACTGCATTGCGGCCGGCCAGTTCGGCGACCGAGTCGAAGAGCACGTCCACGGAGGGGCGGTGACCGTTGACCGGCGCGCGCTCAACCAGACGGCAGCAGGGCGCGTTGACGTTGGAGACCTGCAGGTGGCGATCGCCGCCCGGGGCCAGGTAAATCTTGCCGATCTCGAGGCGCGCACCATCCGTCGCCTCCTCGACCACCGGGGCGCAGAGGCGGTTCAGACGCTCCGCGAAACTCTTGGTGAAGGTCGGCGGCATATGCTGCGTGATCACCGTGGGCGGGCAATTGCGCGGGAATTTCTGCAAAACGGCAATCAAAGCTTCGACACCGCCGGTGGAGGAGCCGATCGCGACGATCTTCCGACCGACCCGGAAGTCGGCGACCGCCGTCTGCGGGACCGGCTGGGTATGGACCACCGAATGGTATCTGTGCTGCGAGCGGGCGGCGGCCTTGACCTTGTCTGCCAGTTCGCCGAAGGGCCGTGGCTCGCCCGGCTGGGGCTTGGCCACGCAGTCGAAGGCGCCGATTTCCAAGGCGGCCAGGGTCGCCTCGGCGCCGCGATGGGTCATGGTCGAGACCATGATCACCGGCATCGGCCGCAGCTTCATGATCTTTTCGAGGAATTCGAGGCCGTTCATGTTCGGCATCTCGATATCGAGCGTCACGACGTCAGGGTTGAGCTGCTTGATCGCAGCACGCGCTTCCATCGCGTCGCCAGCCTGGCCGATAACGGTGACGTCAGGATCCTGGCTGAGGACGGCCGTGATCAACCCACGCATAGTCGGGCTGTCATCGACGACGAGGACACGGGCAGGAGAAGCCATTATTTACGCCCTCCCTGTTTGCCCAGATAGCGATAGGTGGTGATACCGATGTTGTCGAAATCGTTCTTCGCTTCGCCCGACACACGCTCGGAATGGCCGATATACAGATGTCCGCCAACCGGCAGGAGATCGCAGAAACGGTTCCAGATGCGGACCTGTGTCGGCTCGTCGAAATAGATCACGACGTTGCGGCAGAAGATGACATCGAACTTGCCCTTGAACGGCCACTGGGCCATGAGGTTCAGCTCGTTATAGGTGATCAGCCGCTTCAGCCGCTCGTCGACCTGCCACTTACGCCGGCCGGCAATCTCGACTTCCTTGAACCACTGCTTGCGCACGGCAGGTGACACGGTCTCGAGCGCCTGTTCGTCATAGGCGCCCTGACGAGCGATCGCCAGAATCTTCGGGTCGATGTCGGTCGCGAGGATTTTGAAGTCGTAGTCCAGGACGTTCGGGAAAGCCTGGAAAACGGTGAGACCGATCGAATAGGGCTCCTGGCCGTCGGAGCTCGCAGCCGACCAGATGCGGACACGGCCGCCGGACTTGGCGCGCTGGATCAGGCCGGGAAGCACCTCGTCACGCAGGTGCTCAAAATGGTGGTTTTCCCGGAAGAAGCGGGTGAAATTGGTTGTCAGATGCGACAGCATCTCGCGGCGCTCGGGCGCACCTTCCGGAGAAGAGACCAACTGGCAGTATGCGCGGAAGCCCGACAGGCCGAGATTGCGGATATGCTTAGACAGCCGCGAATAGACAAGCGACGCCTTGGAATCGTTGAGCGCGATCCCTGCGTCCGAGTAGATCATCGACGCAATCTCGTTCAAATCGCGACGGGTCAGCGGATACTCGCCGCTGGCCAAAACTTCGTCGTCGGATTGACGGGATGTGCTCATTGCGATCGTCATGCAGCCTCGCTTTCGGCGTCGTTGAAGAGAGCACCAAGCTCGACCAGGCAGATCATCCGCCTGTCGATCGCAAGAATGCCGCGGGCATATAATCTTTCCAGGTCGGAGGATACCTCCGGCGTGGGTTGTATGTTGTCATCGGTCACCGTGAGGATATCCGACACGGCATCGACCAGAAGGCCGACGACCTTTGACTTGACCTGCGCCACGATAATCACGTGGCGGGCGGTCGGTTCGGCAGACTTCATGCCCAGTCTCAACGACAGGTCTACGATCGGCAGGACGGCACCACGCAGGTTGATCACGCCCATGACGTATTGCGGCGCATGCGGCAGAGGGGTGACCGGGGTCCAGCCCCGGATTTCCCGTACCGCCATCACGTTCACACAAAACTCCTGATCGCCGACCCGGAAGGCGATGAGCTCCCGGTCCCCTTCAATCAAGTTTTTGACCGCATACGACATACTCTTACCCTGCGACGGCTAGCGACATTTCCTGACGGAGCGACTGACCACGGGAGGCGGCGACGACGGCATCCACATCCAGGATCAGGGCCACGCGGCCGTCCCCGAGAATGGTTGCAGCGGCGATGCCGGGCACGTGGGTGTAGTTGGCCTCGAGCGACTTGATAACGACCTGGCGCTGTCCCTGGATGGCATCGACCATGAGGGCACGCTGGCCGCCACCTTCGGATTCCACCAGAAGGGCGACGCCTTCCACCGGATTGGCCTGGGTGCCGCGGAAATTCAGGATCCGGCCGACATCCACCAAGGGGCAGAAGCTGTCGCGGATCGAGATCAGCCGCTGGTTGGCGCCGAAGGAGTGGATGTTGCGCGCCTCCGGCTGCAAGGTCTCGACGATCGCCGTCAACGGCACGACGAGGGTCTGGCCGGCGACCGTGACGACCATGCCGTCGAGCACGGCGAGCGTCAGCGGAAGGCTCATGGTGAAGGTTGAACCAAATCCTGGGCGCGAGGTGATCGAGATACGACCGCCGAGTGCCTGGATCGAGCGCTTGACCACGTCCATGCCGACGCCGCGGCCTGAGATGTCGGAGATCTTGTCGGCGGTGGAGAAGCCCGGCGCGAAGATCAGGTTGTCGATTTCTTCGTCGGTCAGGTTCGAGTCGGCCGCGATCAGATCGTTGTCGATGGCCTTCTGGCGGACGCGCTCGCGGTTGATGCCGGCACCGTCGTCGACCAGTTCGATGACGATGCGGCCCGACCGGTGCTTTGCGGTCAACTTGACCGTGCCTTCCGGGTTCTTGCCGGCGGCGGTGCGCTTTTCCGGTGTCTCGATGCCGTGGTCGACGGCATTTCGGATCATGTGTGTGAGCGGTTCGGCCAGCTTGTCGATGACCGTCTTGTCGACTTCGGTGTTTTCACCTTCCGTGACCAGGCGGATCGACTTACCGACCATGTCGGCCACTTCGCGAACGATACGCGACATACGCTGGAAGACCGGCTTCACAGGCTGCGCGCGGATCGCCATGACCGAGTCCTGGATCTCGCGGGTGAGCTGCTGCAGCTCGTCGAGGCCCATGTTCACGGCTGAAGTTCCGGTCGCATCATTCTCGATGACGCTCTGGGACAGCATTGCCTGGTTGATGACGAGTTCGCCGACCAGGTTGATGAGGCGGTCGACGCGGTCGAGATCGACGCGAATGGTCTGGCCGGCCGTGTTGTTGGCCTGTGCGGCAGCGGCGGCTGCGGCAGCGGCAGCGGCTGCGGCCGGCGATTCCTTCTTCTCAGCCCTGGCAGCACTGGCTGCGGCCTTGACAACGTTACTCGCAGTTTCTGCGGCTTCGACGGCGGCTGCGACGTTCGCATCCATCTCGTCGCTGGCTTCCGGGCCTTCGTCGAGTGCCGAGAGATCGAAGGGAACCGGAACCATCGGCAGTTCTTCGCCGGAAGTCTCCTTGACTTCCGCTTCGACCAGCTTGACTTCGAGGTCGCAATCCCACTCCGCGAATTCGAAGACCTGGCGAATGCCTTCCTCGCCCTTTTCGGCGGTGATCTGGATCTTCCAGCTGAAATAGGCAGCTTCCGGATCCAGCTCATCGAGCGGCGGCAGGTCGTCTGTATTGCAGTGGATGCTCATTTCGCCGAGGCGCGACAGGTCTCTCAGCAGAAGGGCAGCTTCGTTCCCCTTGCCGTACAGGTCCCGACGCGGCTTGAAGGAGACTTCAAACGTGGACGGGACAACCGTCTCCTCCTCTTCACCACCGAAACCGTCGAAGGTGAAGGGAATAGGCTGGAAGCCGCTGTCATCCGACGGCGCAGGCGCGGCCGCAACCGGTGCCTTGGCCGCAGGTTTGGCAGCTGCCACAGGAGCGGAGGAGGAAGTCGGCATCTCGCCATTTGCCAACTGCTCCAGTTCCTTGACGAGCCCGCTCGAGCGGCCAGGATCCACGCCAATGCCATCACGCGAGGCGGTGACCAAGTCGGCCAGAACGTCTGCCGACTTCAGCATGACCTTCATGACCTCGGGGCCAGGGTCCAGCTTGTTGGATCGAACGCAATCAAGAGTCGTTTCAAAGACGTGCGCGAAGGCGACCAGGTCATCGAGACCGAAAGCGCCTGCACCGCCCTTGATGGAGTGAACGGCCCGGAACACGGCATTGACCGTCTCAGGATCGCGATCTCCGTCATTCATTTTCAGAAGACCGGATTCCAATTCGGCGAGCTGCTCCTCGCACTCCTGGAAGAAGATCTCTTTGATTTCGTTCATATCCATAGGAAATATTCCTGGCTTAGGCGGTTACACGCTCGATGGCATCGATGAGCTTGGTGGGATCGAACGGCTTGACGATCCAGCCGGTGGCGCCAGCCTGGCGAGCCCGGTTCTTCTTCTCGGCATCGCTTTCCGTGGTCAGTACCAGGATCGGAATGGCGCGATACTTTTCATTGCGGCGTACGCCTTCGATGAAACCGAAGCCGTCAAGACGCGGCATGTTGATATCGGTCACGATGACGTCGGGATTGCATTCTTCAAGAACTTCCAGACCTTCAATGCCGTCTTCGGCCTGGATGGTTTCAAAGCCTGCATTGTTCAAGGTGACCAGAAGCATGTTTCTGATAGTTCTGGAGTCATCCACAGTAAGCACTTTTTTCTTCATTTCCGGATCTCCTTAGCGAGCAGATGATCGATGTTCACGCCAATCAGTTGAAGGGTTTTGAGAAACGCCTCGGAGGCTTTCCCAAATGAGAAGGGATGCTTGTCGACTTCCCAGGCCTTAGCTGCTGCCAGCAGAACCTGTGCACATTGTGCGCCCAAACGCTCGACGCCCGAAGCATCGATGGTCAGCGGCGCACCGCGCATGGCCAGAATGTTGGCCTTGAGATTGGAAGCCTCGTTCAGGTCCAATACCGCAGCCAGCTTCAGACCTTTCTGTTCGCCTTTCTTACTTGCCATCATTTCTTTCCTTGTCTCACGAGGCCGCAGCAGTCACGCCCGAACAGTTGCTGGTGGTTGAACCATTCCACCGCCAGCCTCTTCGCACTGCACACCCGTCGGTTTTCATTGTAGCGCATGGTGGTAAACAATCTTCTCAACCTCCCAGCCCTGCCAGAGGGAACGACATGCCGAAGTCCTCGCCGAGCGCTTCCGCACCCGCCATTGAGACCGGCAAAGCCGCCGATGCGACGGACTGTGCCTCGTTGCGAGCGGTTGCGGCTTGACTCTGTGCGTTGTGGCTCCGCGGCGCACGCGACTGGCGCTCGATGTGAAACTCGCGGATGGTCGCGCCGAGTTCCAGGATGACGGCGTGCAGGTCCTGCGATCCTTCGCCGGTCCGCCGTGCCAAGTCTGCGGTGCCCGACAGGTCGGCGCCGAGGCCCGCCACAGTCGACGTCAGGCCACCGAGCTCACCGGCATGGATGTCTGCCTGGCGGGCGATGTCGGAGACCGTGCCGCTGATATCGCCGACCTGGACAACGATGTCGGCGATGGCGCCCTGCGTGCGGGCGACCATGTCGACGCCGGCGACGACCTGGTTCTTGGTGGTGGCAACAAGGGCCTTGATCTCACGGGCCGCATCGGCAGAGCGTTGAGCGAGTGCCCGGACTTCCTGGGCGACAACGGCAAAGCCACGACCGCTGTCACCCGCACGGGCGGCCTCGATCCCGGCATTGAGCGCCAGCAGATTGGTCTGAAAGGCGATCTCGTCGATCGCACCGATGATATGCCCGATCTGTTCGGCAGAGGTCTCGATATCGGCCATGGCCGCGATTGCCTGGCCGACGACCTGGCCGCTCGCCTCGACCGACTGGCGGGTCGCGGCGACAGTCACCTCGGCCTTCTTGGTGCGGACAACGCTGTCGCGCACGCCTGACGTCAAGGCTTCGAGCGCCCGGCCCGTTTCGTTCAGCGTCTCGGACTGGACCTCGACGCGGCCGGCGTAGTCTTGCGCCGCATGGGCCACCTGTTCGGTCACGCCCCGCGCCCGGCTCAGCTTTTCCTCCGAAGCGAGGAAGGCGGACTGCAGGTGTTCGACCGCATCGTTCATCCGCGACGACAGATCGGCAAAGGCTTCCGGCACATCGTCGGCCACGCGGACGGTCAAGTCGCCCTCGGCGAGCCCGTCGATCACGGGACGGAATATCGCTTCGAACTCGGCCCGGTCTTCCAGCCGCTGGGCGGCCATGTCGCGGTGATGCTTCAGGCGTAATTCATTGAAGCGCAGCGACACGGCAATCTCGACATCCACCATCACGAGACGGATCAGAGACCCGATGAGATCGGCGACGTCGCGCTGCTTGCGACGGCTCGATGGCAGGAGGCCGGCGCCTGTACTTTCCGAAACCACGGAGGAAACCAGATGCTCCAGCACCACCGCATGGCCGGCGATATGCCAGCGCGGATCGAGCCCCATCCGGCTTTCGCTGTCGGACAGAACCTTGACACGCTCGGCATAGAGCGAATCGAAGCGGGCGTCGGTGAGCACTTCCCAATGGGAGGTCAGGAGGTCGTGGAAGCGGTCATACTGGCGTTCGCTCGCAAACGCTCGGGCGGCATCGGGTGAGGTCTGCAGGCGCTGGAAAAGATCGCGCAGCGCCAGCTTCAGCTGCGGCGACAGCATATGTCGGTTCTGGCGAAGCGTCTCGCAGCGGCTTTCGTCGAGCCCGGCGAAGCGCAGCCGATCACGCAGGCTTCCCGCCTGTGATCCCGCCGCCCGCTCCGTCGATATGCTCTGACTTGTCATTGGTACCGCACAGCCGCCGGCTCCTGCGAGACCGGTGCTTTCCCATCGGCCCGACGATCTTCCTGATTTGACACGATTTAACAGAGCGGAGACCAAAGGCTCCGTTGCCATCCGCGT
>JARXAQ010000357.1 GCA_029865825.1 Rhizobium sp. | reverse complement strand
GGCTTCCCTCCATTTCTCCCACAACATCAATGTTGGATCGCCATCATAAGGCCAATCGTTTTCGGAATGAACCGCCGCATTCACATCCGCAACCTGCGCGGCCAACCAGGCCGCCGACGTGGAAAGCAATCTGCGTCGCGTGACGACAGGCAAAGTTCTGCTATTGTCGGAATCAGCCATCATCCGAGTTCCCTACAACTTGGTTATGGTCAGGCTGTATAAGGTGTCACAACCTCATACAGCCGCAGTTCTATTTGGAAGCGAACGGCACATCACACAGTGCCACCCGCACTACTTGAAGCCATATTACCAGACAAGCGAAGTGCGATCAAATTGAAATCATACGATATGAAAGCGATCACTGGGGTGCAGATGAGAGCGGCACGCGCATTGATCAGATGGAGCGCCGAAGACCTCGCCAGCGCTGCCAGCGTAGGGGTGGCGACCGTTCGGCGCGCGGAAGTGGAAGATGTCGTTCCTTCGACCACAGTTGCAAACCTTAACGCGATCCGAATAGCGCTTGAATCGGCAGGCGTTGAATTCATAGACGAGAGCGATGGCAAAGGCGTCGGTGTCCGACTGGTAAAGGCTTCTGACCCGCAAAAGACCGACGACGCAGGATAGCGACCCGTCACAACCCCAGTCCTCGCTTCCTCGCAAAACTCCAATCAACGCCACCACCGTTTCTCACCACACCGCTGATATGCTGGCCAATCCGCGGGTCGAGCGCCGGTTGCCACGGCACAAGCTGGAAGCCGATGCCATCATCAAGCATGGCGAACCGCCCGCTGGCGAGATTGACGCCACCCTTCAGTGATCCGCTGACATATTCCCCCGGCTGGCTCGGCATGTAGGACAGCCCCCGCTCCGCCGCCATATGCCGGCCGACACGGTCGATCTCGGTTCGCTCCAGTCGTTCCAGTAAATCCTTGGGCGCGCGAATGCTGCCATTGTCGAGACGCACGGCCTGTCCCTGATCAACAAGGCTTTGGCGGCGGCGGTCCAGAGCCTCGGTGACCTCCCGGCCAAAGCCCGCTTGCGTGAGCGGCGTGCGGTCGCGGGAGGCAAGCTCCCGGTCCAGCCATGTGGCACCGTCGCTTCCGATTTGTCTGTTAAGGTCGAGGGTGGACAGCGTGCGGACGGTAAAATCCTTCGCCCGGTCTCTGGCGTCATAGGCCATACCGCGCTCGGGAAGATCGTTGGGTATCCTCCAGTGATCGGCGTCGATACGCTCGACATGCCCGGCACGACGGAGTGCTTCGAGGCGACGAACATGGGAGCGGATGAAGGCATCGGGATCACCGCCGATCTTTTCGATCTTTGCCCTCGCCTGCTCCAGATGATCGCTCGGGCGATAGATGCCATCGTTGGTGGCGGCGAGATCATGGATGTTGGTATCGGATGCCCTGGGCTCGGTCTTTAGCGGGATTGGATCGAGCGAGATGATCTGGCCGCGCTGGATATCCTCTAAGCGGTGAATGTCTGCGGTCTCGATATAATGGGTTCGTCCGTCCACGCCGTCGATGACCAGATGTAGCCGATCGCTCATCTCGTCGCCTGCCAGTCCCTTGGCCAGGACCCGACCGACCACGGGCTCGGTCATGCTTTCCCGATGGGTGATGTAATCGCGGGCACCACGCTCATCGGCAAGGCCGTGATCCTCCAGCGCCCGGTGCATGGTCTTGATGATATCGCCGCGCTCGCCAAGCGCACGCAGCGTCTGTTCCGCATCGTCGCGGATCGTCCATCGTCCGGTGTCGATCTCATCAGCCAAGCCATACCGCTCCAGCCACTTGGCCCGGTCGATCAGCAGCGATCGGTTGGCCCGGACTGTGTAGCTGTCTGAGGCATCGTCACGAAGGTCGATGATCCCCTGTTCCTGGCTCTCCGCGATCAGCATCCGGTCGAGCCTGGTTAGACGTTCGGCCTCCACCTCATGGCGCAGCTTCTCAGAGACCTCCAGTTCACTTTGCTGACCCAGCTCCAGCGTCACCAGTGCATCGGCCCGGTTGCGAACCCCATGGGCGATATGGTTGCCGGCAATGTTGAGGATGCGGCCATCCTCCAGAACGCCCCGAACGATGACATGCGTATGGGGATGACCGGTATTGTAGTGATCGACGGCAACCCAATCCAGCCGGGTTTCCAGATCGCTTTCCATCTGCTTCATGAGATCGCGGGTAAAGGATCGCACATCCGCCATGTCGGCGGCATCTTCGGGCGCGACGATGAACCGGAACTGATGCCGGTCGTCGCGTCCGCGCTCAACGAACGCCTTTCCATCGGCCTCGTCCTCGAATGCGGAATAGACCCTGCCCTTCTCGCCATCCTTTGTGACGCCATCGCGCTCCAGATAGCGCAGATGCGCATTGACCGCCTTGGCCGTCGCTGCGCGGAATTTGGAACCGCGCGACTGAGCGCTCTGCGGGGTTAGCTTTACCACCCGCGCCTTGACGACGACACGCCGCGACAGGAAGCGGGTGCCGCTTCCATCGCGCGTCCATCCTCCAACGTCTTTTGGAAACGATGGGGCAAGCTTCGCGCCACGGCCTCGGGCATTGAAGCGCCCGCTCCCGTTGCCCGGCTCCCCTCCAATTCGGGTCGGGTTTCCGCCGGCCTTCCGCAAGGCGATCTTCACCTGTGTGATGAACGGCTTTGAGTGCAGGTTGGCTGTACTGCCCCGGCTTTTCGGTCGGCCTGGTTTGACGCGGAAACTGTTGTCATCACGGTCTGCCATATGGGCAGGTTCACTACCCGTCCCCGGCCTGGCAGCGGCATTTGGCCGTCATCGCAGGCGGGCGTGAAAAGACTTGCAGCCACGTAGATCGGCGTAGCGCACCTCGCGGCGGATGCTCATTATCCTACGGATCAGAATGAAAATCCGCCGGATCTAAAACGCATCATACATCGCGGTTCGCGACGCTTCCTCGTTTTCCCGCACGGAAAACAATGTGCAGACAATACCTTACGAGCAAGGCGAGCGCGAACCATCGGTTCGCTTTATCTTGCGATCCTTCCCCTACCCCTGTTTACGCTCCCAATATCGCTGCTTTCCGATATCCAAAGCCGAGAGAGAGAGGGGGACTATGCGCGCCGTTCAAGGGAAGTTCGCAGCAATTCGACCAGGGCTGAACGTTGGTCCGGCTTGAGTTTGTCGAGATTGCGCTGCCGCCAACGGATGGCCGGAAGCTCTGCCACATGGCCAATCTTCAGCAAGGACCAGTCCGGTTCGCCGCGCTCGAAGCCGATCAGAAATTCCCGGTGGTGATCCGGCATTGCGCCGATCAGTGTCTCGATCATTTCATGCTGGGCTTTGATTAGTTCATCGATTGCGACAGTTTCCTCGGTCATGCCTTCGAAGCCATTGCTGTATTCGCTCAATAGGTCTTTGACGCGGCCCGACAACACCTCGCCCATGGGGCGGTTGTGACTTAGTAGATACACGATGAACGCTTCGCGCAAATCATCACTCAGCCCTTCATGGGCAAGCAGGCCTCGCACATCGAAGAGGTCACGCGGATGCTGCCGGTCAAGCGCCGCCACCAGCTTGCCGGCAAACAAGTCCTCGAAAGAAACGACACTGGTTTCCGCAAAGCCGAACGCCTCTTCGACCGCCTCGGTGACCGAAATTGTGGATGGCTCATGGACCACGCCGCGCAATACGGGAGAGACTTCGATCTTCACCTGCGTGCCCTCCGCAATCACGAGAAGGCGCAGGATTGCACCATCGTGAATGTTTTCGGTGACGCGGGCGCCGGGCAGCTCCGCCAGAGCTGCCGCCTTGATGCGATTCATGGCGGCGTCGATGTCCGCCAGAGCCTCAGGCCTTTCATTCACTGGCAGATACATCAGATCGATGTCGACAGAGAGGCGCGGCAGGTTGCGAATAAAGAGGTTGATCGCCGTTCCGCCCTTGAGCGCAAAACAGGCTTCGCGCGCCACGATGGGAAGAAGGCGCATGAGCAGCCGAACCTGGGCCTGGTACTGGTCACGAAACGGCATTGAGGTCCTCCGGCACGGTTATCAGATAGACCGGATCAAGCCTGCCTCCGGGGACAAGCATGCGTTTGCCCTTGCCCAGATCGATCGCCGTCTTGTCCAGACGTTTGAGCCATGCATGACGGTGACGATCCGCAAAGAGGAAGAACAGGCGCTTCACCTTGACGCTGTCACACTCCACCAGCAGCTTTTGCAGCCGCCTCGGGCTGAAATTTGCGGCACTCTGCATGATCATGTCGGCCTGGTGGAAACTCTCGTGGCGCGGCAATTCATCAAGCATTTCGAGATAGGCGCGCTCGGGCTGTGAAAGAGTCAATGGCCAATCCCATTGCCCCCAGGCAAGCGAGGTCAGACCGCCGCCCTGAAAGCGGCTGAGATCGCGGCCTATTCCGTCCGCGACATTCCAAACGAGACTGCCAAGCCCCTTTGTGGGATCATTCCGGAAGAGGGTTGTGCTGTTGTGATAGAGAAAGCGTTGCGGAAGGTTCAGCTTTTCCAGCCATGCGGGCGGCTTGTCCGGCCCGTAGAGATGAACGGTCTTCGTCTCATGCGAGAGGTAATGCGCAAAGCCCTGTAGCTCCAATGCCGTGCGCCCACCGACATGGAGCGGCACTCGCAGAAGCAGGGTCTGAAGCGATATGACGACTTGCTGCCAGCTTAGCGTGCCGCGCGGTCGTCTATAGACACTGCGCACCGGCTGTTCCAGCCAGCCGGCCTTGACGTAGTAGGCGCGCAGATTGCTCGCTATGCCGCGCGCTTCCAGCCAAGCGGCATCCACGACCAGCCCCTCAGGGAGGTCTTTCTCAAGCCGGTTTAAATGTGAAGCAGATTGCTCAGCCATACTGCGCGTATTATACGATTCTCAAACCATATTCAAGTTTGTAAAAATTCTATAATACTCAGTGAAGTTGAGTATATATACGTATATTCAAACCCCCTGCCTCCAGCGCCCGCCTCTGGCGGGCGCGACTTCCCCACGACACAAGGGGAACCGCCGCTTACGCGGCGGCTCCTTCCTTGATGTCCGCAACGCTCTGCAGACCGTGCAGGAAATCGGCGGCGCGCTGCGCATGGGCGGCGGCGCTGAAGATTGCGCGCTTGTCTTCCTTCAGCACCTTGAGCCAGCCTTGAATATAGGCGGCATGATCGGTGCCAGGTTGGGGCGTCAATTCCAGATCGGCGGCACAGAAATGCTGCGCCAAGCTCGGCAGCCAGTTCCTCGCGGGCATAACCTTCATCGCCCCATTTTTGTCGACCAAGCTCCCGGTCAAGGCGGGTCTTGTGTTTTGTCCAATGGGTCAGTTCGTGCGCCAGCGTCGCATAGTACGCCTCGGGCGCGTGAAAGCTCTCGAAAAAGGGCATCTGCACATGGTCGCTCGCGCCACTGTAATAGGCCTGACTGCCACCATGGCGAATATCGGCACGGGTCCCGGAAAAGAACGCTTCGGCGTGTTCGATCCGCATAGCCGGATCAATCACGGGCTCGGGCTTCGCATAATATTGCTCGGGCAGCCCTTCAATTTGCTCAACGTTGAAGACCGTATAGGCTTTCAAGAACGGAATGCACCGCTCTTCCTCGCCGCTGTCGTCCTGTTCCTCGGTCTTGGTGATGGTGTTCGCATAGACAACCATATTACCACGTTCGCCCTTGCGCACATGCGCGCCAAGTTCTCTGGCCTGCTTGAAAGTCATCCAATAGGGGGAGACAAAACCAGCCTCGATGGCCGCGCCCCACAGCATCAAAACATTGATGCCGCTATAGGCCAGTCCGTTATGCCGTAATGGTTTGGTGATCCTTCCCTCCATATTGCCCGCACTCCAGGGCTTCAGCCAGGTCAGCTCACCCTTTTCCAGATCGGCAATAATCTTATCCGTCACTTGGGCGTAAACATCGTTCTTCATGTCCCTTTTCCTTTGATCGGGTTGCGCATGCAACCGATCTGCCCCTCTGGCGAAGAGAGGGGGGAAACCGTCCAGACCAAAAGCGTCCGGGGTGGTGCGGGCGCAGGCGAACGCCGAGCCACGGCCCGGATGCTTTTGCCCGAAGGGCTTGGTCTTGACGGAGGACGGGGCTGCAAGCCCCCAAACAGACATCAGAAGATCGCAGGGCTCCGAAATGAGCCCTGCTCAGCAAACGAGCCGCAAAAGCGGCCCGTCAAACGCAAGGGATGAAGCCGAATGGCCGAGACTATGGGCTCGGTTCACGACAGCCCGATCCGTGGGATGCTCTCGTTACCGGAAGCACACCATTATGCGCAGTCTGTCCCACGTTCTGTGAATGTCATGGCAGACCCGGCGCAACAATGAAGCGCATGTCGGCACCTTTACCCCGAAGGCAGTGTCCGGGCCGCTATCGATCGCCTCGATCATCTGCAGGAGCTTGAGATTACAGCGATCCAGATGATGCCGATCGCTGACTTCCCCGGTCGCTATGGTCGGGGCTATGGCGGTGTGCTGCCGTATGCGCCGGACAGCACTTTTGGGCGCCCGACGACCTGGAGGCTCTCATCGGCGCAGCCCATGCAATCGAGATCCGTGTCTTCCTGGACGTCGTCTACACTCACTTCGGGCCGGATGGCAATTTCATGCCGCGATACGCTCCTTTCTTCACCGATCGTCACACGCCAGCGTGGGCCAGGGGCATAAATTATGACGGAGCAGACGCATGCCCTTTGCTCGACAACTAATCAACCCGCTTGTTGGCACCATGTCTAACCGTATCGTAAATCATCCGTGCAATCATTCTGTATCGCCGCCAAAGGTGGCGGCGATGTAACGCAACAAGGTCTTTCAATGAAAAAGCTCATTTTGGTCTGCATTCTCACCTGTGCTTGCCCAGTTTTTGCCAAAGCCGCGACGCTTGATTTCCCGTCAGACGTCCCGGTAGCCAGCATTACAATTCCGGATGAATGGCAGCCGGAGGGAACCGCAACGGGCGTTGTTGCAACGTCGGACGACGGTGCAGTATTCTTCTCGACTGATGTTGCGAACGAGGAATCGATGGATCAGGTTGTTTCCGATGCCGTTGACTTCCTGACGGACAATGGTGTCAAAATCGATACCAGCACACAGAAGCAGACGCCGGCGACAATGTATGACGATCTCAGCATCTCAATGGTCCAATGGGAAGGCACAGACAAAGACGGCCCCGTGAGCATTAGTTTAGCTTTTGTCGTGCCGAAGGAAGACACGGCTGTGGTGGTGACTTATTGGGGCAGCAAAGGAGCCGAGGACAAGCACCAGGACGCCATCGTCCAGATGCTCCTTTCGATCCGAGCGGTAAATTAGTACACTTGCGTGGCGAGGCACCCGCACCGCTCGACGTCACAGAATTCGCTTAAATAGCGTTCACAAATATGACGCTGGACAGCTTACTGCTGGCAGCGGAAACGTGTCATGAGGAGTGAGCCGTACCGCTTCTCGCTGAACAGCGACCTCGCCGAAACGATCAACGGTCTCTACAAGGCCGAAGTCATTCATCGGCGTGGGCCATGGCGCGGTTTTAAGGCTGTGGAATTCGCCACTTTGGAATGGGTCGACTGGTTCAACCACCGACGACTTCTTGGTGATGACTGCCGGATCGTTCATGAAATCCGCCCGACGGCCGGGCTTGCGGCCGCGCTTGTGGCAACCGTTTCCAATGCTGCCGTCCCGAATGCCAAACACGTGATCTTTCTGACCCGCCCGGGATGGGCTCTTTAGCTACGCTCAAGTTCGCGCCCGGCCTGCGTCTCAGCAGCGATAGCCCCCCCTCGTCCTGTCAACCTGTCTCGCCTGGTTAGGAGCGTCGGAATGGCCGGCTCACATAGGAAGAGTTGAGAACACCAAACCGCCAAGGCCGATCTCGCGCCTTGGAAATGCCTATGCGAGGCCCGGAGACGACGACTGTCTCATCTTGCCTCGCGTGAAGTGAAAACGGTGGCGACGTGGCCAGAAGACCGTTGAGCTCGATCGTGACGCCCAAGGCCTGACAGAGATTGCCAGGCCCTCGACAAAGGACCCGGGCATCTGACATGCTTCGCCGAGCTGACATCAGGCCAAATCCTTCACAGGGCTGCAGCGCTCGGATGAGGACCGCGCTACCAGGCGTGCAAACGAAATTGAGACACCAGTGGCGGCCATATGAGAGATAGATGTAGACGGTTCCTGGAGGACCGAACATCGCGGCATTCTTCTTGGTCGGACCTTTGAAGCTGTGCGAGGCTTCGTCATCCGGGCCATAAGCCTCCGTTTCCACGATGACGCCACCGCATCCGTTTACCAGAAGCCGCGCACCCAACAGCTCGCTCGCAACAAGATCAGGAGGACGTGCGAAAAATGCTTCATCCATGAGAGCTGACAGATGCATGCCCCGCTCGTCATGGCCTCGAAGCAAGTACCGAAGCTTCGTCATCGGTAAAGGAACATCCTACGGCCGCTTGACGCGCGGAGGGCCAAAATAAATGCCAATCCCAATGCAGCGGTGACAAGCAAAATAGGTGAAGATAGCGGCGATGGCCGCGCTGCGGATTGTTGGTGATCTTCAGCCTCTGTCCATCGCTCTTCCACTCGAATTTTCAGATCCTCGAGCTGAGCCAGAAGGGATGCGATTTCCCGACGGAGCTGGCGATCCTGTCGTGCGTCTCGGACATTAATATCATCAAGCTCTTCCAAATGTTCGCGCAATTGTTCCGGGGAGTCGAAGCCCCTTGCTTTGATGTTCACCATAGATCCTCCCTGAGCTGCAAATCGGCCCTCACCCGGACGCAACAAAACAAGAAGAGCCTTGTTCCCCCAATTTTCTGGTTCATTCCAAACGCCGAAGAGATAGCGTCGGAATGCGCCACTGCATCGTCTGCTGTTGGTGTCTTCGCCTTGAAACGAATCGACCGTCGCCTCACCATATTGTGGCTAAGCCTCTGATTTTCAGATCGTAACGCCCCTGCGCGGCGCAAAGCATAATCATGGAACTTGTATTGCTGCGCTCAGCAGCGTTCGCCGCGATGGAGACGCTCGAGGGCAGACTGAAGGTGCGAGCCATTGCGACGGCGGCGGTGGGCATCGGCTACCCTGCCTTGCCGCGCGGCCCCTCCGCCGGTCGATTGTTGGATTCAGGACTGGTAATCGTGCAACAAGCCAGTACTACTATTCCATTGTGCCCTGCGTTGCCAAATGTCACCGCGCGATTATGAGCCTTGGCCGCCAATGAATTTCGCGCGAAGATGCTGCCCTTGGGAGATCTGAATGAGCCTGCTTTGCGACAGCACTGGTGAGGTGCAGAATACTCCACTATTGGGTTTCCGGACCATCAATGTCCTCGGCATCCTGGCTGTCGCGAAGCTCGATTTCCGCGATAGTGCTGGGATACCCGTCTCGGTCCAACTATCCCTTACGGCGCAACAATGCCGGGAGCTTGGTCGACAGCTTCTATCCCAAGCCGACGTGCTGGATCTGGAGCGGCCGACGGCGCCGCAATGAAGATTGTCGACCACGTATGATACTGCGGTCCAAGACGTCTAGCCCAGGATACGGGCCAGATCTGAGTGGCAAACATCACTTTACCACGACGCGGGAGAGCGATCTCAGGAGGAGTGAATCGTGCTCAGTCTACAAAGACATGGGCTCGCGCCCATCGTGCCCGCCGGCGGCGCAAAGCTTTCGTCGTGATACATGCCGTTGCCTTGAAGGATGATCTCGATAACAGGAGTGGTAAACGCGTATGCGTGATCACGAGGGCCGGATCAGCTTTTCCCATTGTCCGACAAACTGATTGCAAGCCACCTATCCGAAGAGAAGAACTCAGGCGGCAACTGTTAAATTGTTATCCAACTTATCGAGACTATAGAGGCTGTTAACGAAAATGCCGCCGCGGCTAGTCGAAATCACGCCACTCTTCACCATATCGCCCAAAACTCGGTTGAAGTGGATATGGGTGAGCCCAGCGGCATCGGCAAGGAGCGTCTGTGTCACGGGGATGAATACGGGGGTAAGAGGGGACCCCGGGATGCCAAGGCGCGTGGCTAGCTCCTTCAGCAGGATCAGTACGCGGGTCCTCGCATCGCACCTACCAAGGCTCGTGATGTGGTCGCGCATGATTGCGTTCTGCTCTTCCGCGACTATCCAGAGCGCCTGATCCAGTCCAGGCATGGTGGTGGTCAAGCGAACAAGGCTCCCTGAGTCGAAGCGATCAATACGGACCTGGGTGACGGCCGCGATGCCATGATCCATTGTGATGGGATAGATAGGCGGGTTACAAAGATCTCCGGCCGTTAGGAACATGATGACCTGGCGACTGCCGTCGGGCACAAGGCGATAGCGCATCGCCAGACCGTGACCGATGGTAACTGCCTGTTGCACTGACGCGCCCTCGCTCAAGATCTCAGTTCCTTTCTCAAGCGTGTAAGACCGGACTTTTATGCCGCAGAGCTCAGAATTGAGGCGGTCTGACGAAGGCAGCAGTTGCACCAAGCGTTGAATAAACGGTGAAATATGATGCATGACATGGTTCCAACTCAAAATTACCCAAAGTCGCCAATTGTCGTCAGCAAATTCTCGCCATTGATGATGCACGGTAAATCAAGATTTTAATACATAAATATTTTACATCATATTTTTCTGCAAACGATGTACTATGTTTTTTTATTGAAACGAAGCGACTAATTTTGGTCACTTATTTGTTTATGGTTCAGGCAATCGCAAATGTCCCCTCCGTTTCTCAGATTGTGGATATTCTTGTGGCCAAAAATGCGTATTTTTGACTAAAGCCAGCTAAATTCGAATGTTCAATCGGCAATCACGCTCCACGGAACGGAAATCGTCAATCACCTCGATGAAACGACGAATGCGGTCTCGTTATTACACGGCAGTGGTCAAGGTTGTCACGAGAACCGCCAACCTGCTGGATCTATGAAGCGTACGGAGCATCGTTCGGAAGACGGTCAGTAACCAAGGACCTGTGTTCAGCACCACATTGAGCGGCAGAGGCTAGTTGAGCAAAGGTGCATTCCATCGATACCCGTTGATGCGCCCTGCGGTATCTGAAGCAGATCACACCGTATCGCGCAGCAGCCCTGAATCGCAGTATGCCAAAGCCAATGGCGAAAAACGCCCCATTCCGAGGCGTCGAGTGAAGATTTGAAGAAGGATCTTCGGAAACAACCCTTCATCAAAAAACGGGAGCACTAAAATGCCGCGCTATTTCTTTCACGTCCGAGAACATGGCGTGCTTAGCCACGATCCAAACGGGATGGACATGGATACAGACAACATGGCTTACGAGGAAGCAGTCAAGGCTGCCCGGGAAATGTTGAGCGAAAAAGTGCGAAAGGGCATTCCCATCGATGGGCAGGTATTCGAAATCACGAATGCTTCGGGAGAAGTGATCCATATCCTCCCCTTCAAGTCGGTCCTCAGCTATGGGTGATGCGCTGATCTTTAAAGGGGATTACACGACTTCTACGTACAAGAAGCAGATAATACCTTCCATGTTCTGCATACCTGCGGACACGAAGACGGCGGTGAAAGCCCCCAGCCATTCCGAACGGAATCGGGTCAGCAACCCACCTTTGGGACTAATGCAGGGCAGACTTACTTACTGCCGCTGAAACGCTGCCTCTCAGGTTAAGACGATCGCTGTGCTTTGACCGGGACGTTAGAGGCTTGGGCCGACGTTTCACCACCCCTTCTGCACGTCAGAGTTCCTTCCAGTTATCGGCGGGCGCGCTTCCGCCGCGGGCATCTGCGGCTCTGACGTGCGCGACATGATGCTGGAGGCGGTCGAGAAGCGGTTCGCAGCAACCCGAGCCCCGCACGCAATCGAGCATCTCTCGGACAATGGCTCTGCTGATACCGCGAGGGACACGAGGCTGTTTGCCCGGGCGCTCAATTTGACGCCTTGCTTCACGCGGGTGGCCAGTCCGCAGTCGAACGGCATGTCGGAAGCCTTCGTCAAAACCCTGAAGCGGGAGTAAATCCGCATCGCAGCACTACCGGACGCCGAAACAGCGCTCCGGCTCATCGACGGATGGATCGAGGACTATCACGAAACCTATCCCATTTCGCGCTCAAGATGGCTTCCCGTCGGCATTTCATCAGGGCTAAATCAACCTAGCCGACCCGTCCGGTGAAACGGGGTGCACTCCACCTTATCCGTTCAGTCTCGGCCGCGGCCTCCCTACTGCATCCCCTGACGCCCGTGCGAACGGCACGGCTAGTGGAAGGTCAGGGGCTTTCCGGCGCTGCGCTTGCCGCAAGCCATCTCGACCATGGCCACTAACCGGGCTTCGTCGTCCGTACCGCTTTCGATCATCGCGGCGATGAGGTCGTGCGTCTCCGGCGCGTCGGCCATCCATCCCCCGTGTTTTTTCCTGATCCGACGAAGTGCAAGCGCCAACAGGTCGCGCGCTCGTCCGCTGTCTCTAGGTGCATTCATGGCACAGTCTCCCCCTACTCCACATCCTGAACCCCGATTTGTCCCGAGCCGAGGCGCTGGCCAGAAGATCGCACTCAGATGCCGGTCGTTAGCAGGTGCTCGTTCTCAGTCATGAAACTGCGTGCTCGCTTGGGCACGGCTGACCTACCAGTGGCTAGCAGGCGCACTCAAACAAACTAGCTTCACCTTCTTTTAATTGCCAAATACATTCGCATGATTTCAAACCATAAACCTAAAAATTATTTCAGATATAAAAAATACATTTCTTGTATTTCTGATGATTATTTTGAAGGACATGGCGTATATTGGTATCTTATTCACGCCCCGCGGTTAGTTCGACAGCTACCGGGAGCCGAAACACAGAACTGGCGCCACCGCATGAGCGAAACATCTATCGAAGAGCGCCGTCTGAGCGTCCTGCGCGCGTTGGAACTGATTGAAAGCGACACCGGCTTAGAGCAGCTGTGCGCTCTCGCGGGTGATTTGTTCAGCGTCCCCATCGCGGCGGTAGCCCTGCTTGACCAGAAGAATCAGCGGCGTAAAGTTATAGGCAGCCTTGGGGGCCACGACCTTTCACGCCACGGCGAGTTTCTTGATCACACAATTCTTCAAGACGAAGTGTTCGTCGTTACAGATCCCGAAAACGATGACCGTTTTGCTTCGAACTCATTTGTGCCAGGGAAACCCTTAATCCGATTCTACGCAGGCGTGGCACTTGAGTGGGAGCCCGGCATTCGTCTAGGTGCGTTGTGTATCCTCGATACCAAGCGGCACTCCTTCTCTAATGCAGACAAGCGACGGCTGACGCGCCTGGCGCAGCTGGTCGTTTGGCAACTCCGGGTCAAAACTGCTAATCTTGAACTCGGCAAAAATGCCGCTCAGACAGCGACGCGGCAGTCCGTGCTTGAATGGACATCTACACACGACGCGCTGACCGGCTTGCCGAACCGGGCGCTTTTCCGGATGGAGCTGGAGAAGACAATCAACGGAATGAAGCCTGGCCAACAAGGTGCCCTGCTCATTGCAGACCTCGATGAGTTCAAGCGCATCAACGACACATTCGGTCATGAGGCAGGGGATGCGCTCCTTGTTGCAGTTAGTAACGGCCTGGCAGAGCTTATCCGCGCACCTAACATGGTCGCGCGTCTGGGAGGCGACGAGTTCGGTATCATCCTGATGGAGGCGTTGAGTGAAGATGGGCTGAAGGCCTTTGCGGATAGCATCAACAGGGTTTTGTGCAGGCCAGTTCAGCACGACCGCTTCAGCCTACGGTGTTCGGCCAGTCTTGGCCAGGCTAGCTTTCCACAGCATGCTTCCGTGGCGAGCGAAATCCTGAAATGCGCAGATCTCGCCCTTTATGCCGCCAAAAATGCGGGGGGCAACCGGTCTGCCATGTTCCGAACTGAGCTCAATGACCGATTTCAAGCACGGATTTCCACTCTTGAGCGCGCTCGTAGCGCACTCAACCGCAATGCGATCGTTCCATACTACCAACCGAAGGTAGCTCTCGGCAGTGGAGAGATTGTCGGCTTCGAGGCCTTGTTGAGATGGAGTGATCCGATCCTCGGCATCCAAGCCCCATCGGCAATCTGGGAAGCGTTCAAAGACCCGGTCCTTTCTGTTGAAATCGGACAACGGATGCGTGATCTCGTGATGGCGGACATGGCGATATGGCGGCAGGCCGGAGTTCCATTCGGCGCTGTCGCGATCAACGTCTCTGCGGCAGAGTTTACCCGCGGCGATCTTGCCACCACAATCCTGGAAAGCATGGCGGCATTTCGCTTGCCACCGAAAACGCTGGAATTGGAGGTAACGGAGACCGTCTTCCTTGATGACGGATCTGATGTAATTGCCGGCACACTTAAGAAGCTGAGTGACGACGGAGTGGCGATTGCTCTTGATGACTTCGGCACTGGCTACGCATCTCTGATCCACCTACGGCAGTTCCCTGTGCAGTGGCTCAAGATCGACAAGACCTTCGTGAGCGACATGAGTGAAGACCGCGAGTCCGCAGCCATTGTCAATTTGTGTATCGAGCTTGCGCAAAGCTTTGGCATTGGCGTCGTTGCTGAGGGTGTCGAGACCGAAGCGCAAGCGCAGATGCTGAAAAACTGGAATTGCGACATTGTACAAGGTTATTTGTTTGGGAAGCCGGTTGAGGCCGCACTGGTGCCCTCCCTTCTCGCGGGATGGTCAGCAG
Source organism: Rhizobium sp. (assembly GCA_029865825.1). Classification (GTDB taxonomy): domain Bacteria; phylum Pseudomonadota; class Alphaproteobacteria; order Rhizobiales; family Rhizobiaceae; genus Allorhizobium. The sequence continues at coordinate 5,321 of JARXAQ010000357.1, read as the reverse complement.
AAGACGCGATGTTGTACGCGGGTCGCCAGCAAAGTTTAGGCAGCGCGCCTGGGTAAGAAATTGCCGAGGTGCTTTTGCTCGTGCTGTTGAGCCTTGCTATCTGGTCAGTTATGGGGCGGCGTTGACCTCGACTATGGTATTGGCAGCGTTCGCTCGGCGCGCGCTCAACTCCGGATGGGGCGAGAACGACCATATTCCGTTTGGCTTCCGGCACGGAATGAAGATCAGGATTGCCGTAACCGCTTGATCCGCTCGACAAGGTGCTGGGGATGGTACGGGTGATCGAGCGGCCCCTCTTCGCAAAGTTCACCCGCGATCTTCCCAGTTCGCTCGGCTGAATGTGTCACAACGATCTTTAGCTCAGGACTGTTGATTTCCACTGAGAGCTGACCCGGCGCAGCCAGATATTTCCATTGAGAATTGACCCATGTTTCAACCGTCCCTCGCATGTTTTCAGCGGGGGCTCTGGAGTGATCGACATGGCGTTACTGAGCGTAATCCGACGCTGGCATTTTCGAGAGCATCTATCGATCCGGGAGATTTGCCGCAGGACTGGCTTATCCCGGAATACCATCCGCAAATATCTGCGTGCCGGCGACGTAGAGCCGAAGTTCAACGTGCCGGAGAGGCCGAGCAAGCTTGATCCGTTTGCAGATCGGTTATCGGCCTGGCTGAAGACGGAGTCGAAGAAGAGCCGCAAGCAGAAGCGGACGATGAAGCAGCTACACGCTGATCTTGTCAGCCTCGGCTACGAGGGGTCCTACAATCGTGTGGCGGCATTTGCGCGGGAATGGCGCGATGATCGTCATAGGGAATTGCAGACGATGGGCCGCGGGACATTTGTGCCCCTGGCGTTCGAACCAGGCGAGGCCTTCCAGTTCGACTGGTCGGAAGATTGGGCGATCATCGGCAATGAGCGCACAAAGCTCCAGGTTGCTCACACGAAGCTGAGCTACTCCAGGGCCTTCATCGTTCGGGCATACCTCCTGCAAACGCACGAGATGCTGTTCGATGCCCATAACCATGCCTTCCGTGTCTTCGGTGGCATTCCTGGTCGCGGCATCTACGACAACATGCGTACGGCGATCGACAAGGTCGGTCGTGGCAAGGAGCGCGACGTCAACGTCCGCTTCATGGCGATGGCCAGCCATTATGTGTTCGAGCCAGAGTTCTGCAATCCGGCTTCCGGCTGGGAGAAGGGACAGGTCGAGAAGAACGTGCAGGATGCGCGTCATCGCTTCTTTCAACCGATCCCGCGCTTTCCATCACTAGAGGCCTTGAACGATTGGCTCGAGGCCCGTTGCAAGGAGTTCTGGGCCAAGACACCCCACGGTCAGTTGCGTGGCACTATTGCCGACATCTGGGCCGAGGAAGTCCCAGCTCTCATGGCGCTCTCCAGGCCGTTCGACGGGTTCGTCGAATATACGAAGCGGGTCACGCCCACCTGCCTCGTGCATCTGGAGCGCAATCGCTACAGCGTTCCGGCATCCTTCGCCAATCGACCGGTGAGCCTCCGGGTCTACCCAGATCGTGTCGTTGTCGCCGCAGAAGGCCAGATCGTTTGTGAGCACCGCCGCGTCATAGATCGGTCCCATGATCGGCCGGGCCAGACCATCTACGACTGGCGTCACTATCTAGCGGTGGTGCAGCGTAAGCCCGGTGCTCTTCGTAACGGCGCGCCGTTCATCGAGCTTCCCGATGCATTCCGGACCTTGCAGCAATACCTGCTCAAGAAGCCGGGTGGCGATCGAGAGATGGTCGATATCCTGGCCCTTGTCCTTCAGCACGACGAGCAGGCAGTCCTGTCTGCCGTCGACATGGCGCTGAAGTCTGGCGTTCCGACCAAGACGCATGTGCTGAACCTGCTGCATCGGCTTGTTGACGGTAAATCCTTCACGCCGCCGCCGACCCTCGACGCGCCTCAGGCACTGACGCTCACCAATGAACCTAAGGCTAATGTTGAACGATACGATACCTTGAGAAAGACGGAGGCTCGCCATGCGTCATAATCCAGCAAGCGGCGCGATCGTCATCATGCTGCGGCAGTTGAAGATGCATGGCATGGCCCAGGCCGTCGGGGAACTTACTGAGCAGGGATCGCCCGCGTTCGAGGCTGCCCTTCCGATCCTGTCGCAGCTTCTCAAGGCAGAGACGGCGGAGCGTGAGGTTCGATCAACGGCCTATCAGCTCAAGACAGCACGCTTTCCGGCCTACCGTGACCTGAATGGCTTCGACTTCGGCAGTAGCGAGATCAACGAGGCGCTCGTGCAACAACTTCATCGTTGTGACTTCCTCGATGACGCCAACAATATCGTTCTGGTCGGCGGACCTGGCACGGGAAAGACGCACATTGCCACCGCGCTCGGCGTTCAGGCCATTGAACATCACCACAAACGGGTAAGGTTCTTCTCGACGATCGAACTGGTCAACGCGCTCGAGCAAGAGAAGGCACAAGGCAAGTCGGGACAGATCGCCAATCGGCTCGTCCACTCCGATCTCATCATTCTCGACGAGCTGGGATACCTGCCATTCAGCGCTTCAGGCGGGGCGCTGCTCTTCCATCTGCTGAGCAGACTTTATGAGCGCACCAGCGTCATCATCACCACCAACCTCAGCTTCAGTGAATGGGCAAGCGTCTTCGGCGATGCAAAGATGACCACCGCGCTGCTCGACAGGCTCACCCACCACTGCCACATCCTCGAAACCGGAAACGACAGCTTCCGCTTCAAGAACAGCTCGGCTCATCAGCCCAAAACATCAAAGGAGAAACGCAGGAACTTGACCCCGACCAACAACACGAACGATACCTAAAGGCGGGTCAATTCTCGGTGGAAACGCCGGGTCAGCTCTCAATGGAAATCAACAACCAATGCCTCTATTCGTTAGATCCCGTACTGTGTTCACTTCGGCAGACAGCGGCGCAAGATCTCTTGAGAACCTCGTCGCGTCTGGCCGGCTCGAAGGAGCTGATCGACATCATATGGCGTGCTGCTAACAGATCCGCCAAACCGTGAGGCACCGCCCATATCGCGCTTTCGTCGGCTACCCTTCTGCCGCCTGCGGCCCAGAGCTGCTTGACCAGGTGGCCATAGGCTGCCCGTGACGCAATTTGCGGGTCCTCGTCGGTGAAGTCTGTGCGCTTGGAACCCCACAACAACCTAAAGAGGGCCGGCCGTTCCACCGCAAAATCGATGTATCCTGCCCATACGATATCTATCGGTCATTGCGTCGGAGAGGAGACATGTCGGCCAGACCGTCGGCACGGAGCTGGGGCTCCCGCAGTAGCGTCGAGTATTGCCCGCCTCCCATACGCCAAGCCCGCCGCGACCAGGCAGCACGAACAACCCCTCCGGCTCCAGGTGATTTAATCCAAACTAATAGCAGGCGGAATCGCGACATCTCGGAATCGCTCAAGCAGATTCAGCGGTGTCAGGGCCCCTCTGCTCATTACAGAAATTGCAGCGATCCGATGAGCATCTCCGCACGCTTCGTTAATGGATCGCCCCTGTAGGCGAGAAGCAAGGTATCCTCCATTGAACGCGTCACCTGCACCGGTAGTGTCAATCGGTTTTTCAACATACTCCGCACAAACCGTTCCGGATGAGCCTTCTCCAGCAAAAAGTGCAGGCCCACTGCCGGCCTTGACGACTACCTCTTTAACGCCCGCGGATAGAAGCCGCTCGATCGTGTGTTGAGGTTCTCGATCAGCGAAAAGATCCTGTTCATCTTGAAACGTTGGAAGAGCGATGTCAGCGATGGAAAGAGCCTCCTCTATAACGATGCGCGCCTCTTCAGGCGCACGCCAGAGGCGGCTGCGGTAGTTCGGGTCAAAGGCGATGATTGTTTTAGAACGCCGAATCCGACCAAGTTCTGCTAGAAGTATTCGGCGGGATTTCGGCGACAGGATCGCAAGCGTAATTCCTGAGAGATAAACAAGATCGCGCCTACCAAGGCTTTCGCGCAGGCACTCGACATCATCCGCGAGGAAACGAGCCGCCGCGTCGCTTCGCCAATAGGTGAAACTCCGCTCGAACCCATCAAGCGTAATTGCGTAGAGTCCCGGCTTTCCGCCTTTAACTGTGGGACTCGCTGCAACTCCAATGTTATTGGAGGCGAAGAAATCCCTTTGTTTCAGCGAAAATGGATCGTCTCCGAAGGCGGTCACGTAGTCGAGCTCGACCTCTTGCGGCAACAATCCGCGCATTGTCCAAACGGTGTTGAAAGTGTCGCCCGCATAAGAACTGTGCCAATTATCCGCGCCTTGAGCCGAAAGCTCGATCATGCACTCGCCGACAGCGCATAAGCTCGTCATGCCGGGATGCTTTCACGATCCATGTAGTTGGAAACCGTCCGCATCACGCCACGAAGCTCGCCGAGTCCTTTCAGTCGTCCGGCATAGGAATAGCCTGGATTGGAATTCTTGTTTACGTCGTCAGCGAGGAGATGTCCGTGATCCGGCCTGAATGGAATATTGTCCCGGCGCCCTTCGGACTTCGCCGCGCGTTGTTCCCGAAGGAGGATCTCGATCAGCGCGACCATGTCAGCCCGGCCATCGAGGTGTTCGGATTCACAGAACGACCCATCCGGTTCAACTTCGACGTTGCGCAGGTGCGCAAAATTGATGCGCGGCGCAAATTCTCGGGCCATCGCAAGAACGTCGTTGTCCGGCCTCGATCCATAGGACCCGGCACAAAACGTCAAACCATTAGCATCACTGGAAACTGCAGCCAAAATCAGTCTGGCATCTTCAGCCGTCGAAACTATTCTGGGCATTCCAAAAAGGGAAAACGGCGGATCGTCGGGATGGATCGCGAGCTTCACACCGAACTCCTCCGCGACAGGTACGACCTCTTTCAAAAATGCAATCAGGTTGCCGCGCACCTCCGCAGCCGTCAGTCCTTCAAACAGAGAGATCGCCCTGAAGATAGAGGGGCGCGTCTGCGCCTCGGCTCCTCCGGGCAACCCAGCGATGATGCTTTTTTCAAGAATCAGGATGTCATCCTCGGATTTCGTCGAAAGCCGCACCTCGGCTGCCGCTACCTGTAACGGACTGTAGTCTTCGGCAGCATTGGGCCGCTTCAGAACGAAGACATCATAAGCGATGAAATCCACCATGTCGAAACGCAGCGCGTAACCAGTAGTCGGCAGTGGATACATGAGATCGGTGCGCGTCCAATCGACGACCGGCATGAAATTGTAGCAGACGACAGGAACGCCTGCGCGTCCCAGATTGGCAAGGGTGTCTTTCCACGTATCGATCGCCCGACGCGCATCGCCCCCCCCCCGTTTGATGGAATCCTCGACCGGAATGGACTCGCAGA
>JARXAQ010000248.1 GCA_029865825.1 Rhizobium sp. | reverse complement strand
GTGCGAACTACACGATGCAGCGGCTGCACGTGACGGCGGACCTTGCCGCCGAACGGCCCATCGAGGCGAGCGCCGAGCAGTTCAACTATCTCGCCCATGTGCTGCGCTACGAGGAGGCGGCAGAACTGTTGCTGTTCAACGGCCGCGACGGCGAGTGGCGGGCGGTTTTGTCCTTCCCGACGCGCAAACGCATCGTGCTGACGCCAGTCGAGCAGACCAGGCCGCAGCCTTTGGATAGCGACCTGCATTTCCTCTTTGCGCCGCTCAAGGTGGGCCGGATGGACTATCTGGTGCAGAAGGCCGTGGAGATGGGTGCCGGCGTATTGCAACCGGTGATGACACAGCATGTGCAGGGCAAGATCGGCAGCGTCGATCGCCTTCAGGCCAATGCGGTCGAGGCGGCCGAGCAGTGTGGCATCCTCGCCATTCCGCAGGTGTGGGATCCGGTGAAGCTGAAAGACATGCTGGAGCGCTGGCCATCGGATCGGCGGATCATCTATTGCGACGAAGACAGCGCGACGCAGAACCCTTTGCCCGCCTTGCGAAAAATCGAAGAGAGATCGCTCGCCCTTCTGGTCGGGCCCGAGGGTGGTTTTTCGGACGAAGAGCGCTCCATTCTGCGCGGATTGCCCTTCGTCACGGCCATTCCGCTTGGTCCGCGGATCTTGCGGGCCGACACGGCAGCGGTCGCGGCACTGGCCGTCGTGCAGGCCGCCATTGGCGACTGGATTTGACCCTTCCCAAGTCGAGCGGACAGCCTTCGGTTTTTTGAGCGGTGCTTGAAAGAATTTCACTTGCACGGCCTATAAATCCGGTTCAATCAGCCTGTCGTATGGGCGCATCCTGCCCAGCGACGACGCCCCAGCTAGGTATCTTTCATGGCCCGTGACACCACCGATCAGACACCCCTCGGCACTCTCGATGACATGGCGGCCTATATGGACGCCGGTTCCAAGCCGAAAGAGGCCTTCCGGATCGGCACGGAGCATGAAAAGTTCGCCTTCTTCCGCGCCGACAACAGCCCCGTTCCCTATTTTGGCGATGCCAGCATTTCGGCGCTCCTGAGGGGAATGCAGGGCAAGCTCGGCTGGGATCCGATCATGGACGGCGAAAACATCATCGGGCTCGGCGAGCAGTCCGGCATGGGCGCGATCTCGATCGAGCCGGGCGGTCAGTTCGAACTGTCGGGTGCGCCGGTCGAAACGCTGCACCAGACCTGCAAGGAATCCAACCAGCATCTCGCCGTGCTGCGTGACATCGCGGAACCGATGGGCATCCGCTTCCTCGGGCTCGGCGGCAGCCCGAAATGGACCTTGGCCGAGACGCCGCGCATGCCGAAGTCACGCTACGACATCATGACCCGCTACATGCCGAAGGTCGGGACCAAAGGTCTCGACATGATGTACCGGACCTGCACGATCCAGGTGAACCTCGACTTCTCCTCGGAAGCCGACATGCGGCAGAAGATGCGCGTGTCGATGAAGCTGCAGTCGCTGGCGACCGCGCTCTTCGCCTCCTCGCCGTTCACCGAAGGCAAGCCGAACGGGCTTCTCTCCTGGCGCGGCGACATCTGGCGCGACACCGACAATCAGCGCGCCGGCGTTCTGCCCTTCACTTTCTCCAAGGATTTCGCCTTCGGCGACTATGTGCGCTGGGCCATCGATGCGCCGATGTATTTCATCACGCGCGACGGCCACTACCACGACTGCACCCACATCACCTTCCGCCAGTTCATGGACGGGGCGCTGAAGGGCGAGGTCGCCGAATGGGAGCCGCAGCTTGGCGACTGGACGAACCATCTCTCCACCCTCTTCCCCGACGTGCGGCTGAAGCGCTTCCTCGAAATGCGCGGAGCCGATGGCGGCCCCTGGCGGCGGATCTGTGCGCTGCCGGCCTTCTGGGTCGGCCTGCTCTATGACGACGCAGCCCTTGCCGCCGCCGATGCAGCCACCGCCGACTGGACGGTCGAGGACGTGATCGCCATGCGCGACAGCGTGCCGGTAAAGGGCCTGAAGGCGAGCGTCGCCGGGCGCCCGCTGCTCGATGTGGCCCGCGATATCGTGTCCATTTCCCGTCAGGGCCTGAAGGCGCGGGCGCAGCTGAATGGCGACGGGCAGGACGAGAGCATCTTCCTGACGACACTCGACGAGGTTCTGGCAAAGGGGACGACGCTCGCCGACGATTTGCTCGGCCTTTACCACGGGCGTTGGAATGGCTCGGTCGATCCTGTCTTCGACGAATACCAGTACTGACACGTCAGCGCGCAACGCATGCCTTTGACCCTGGGCAAAACCGTAGAAACCGGTTTGCGCAGGGTTTTTTCCGTCTATAGTGCTGCTGGTATCCGCACGCATTCGGGGAGAAGACGTCCATGCTGCCATTGTTCGACATGATGCTCCAGGCACAGAACGGCAACGCGATGGACGCCATGGCGCGCCAGTTCGGGTTGGCGCAGGAGCAGGCGGCGAAGGCCATGGCGGCCCTGACGCCGGCGTTCGCCTCGGGTTTCAAGCGCAACACCAGCAACCCTTATGACTTTTCAACCCTGCTCTCGGCGATGGGCTCGGGCAATTATGCCAAGTATTTCGAGGACATGAACTCGGCCTTCACGCCGCAGGGGATTGCCGACGGCAACCAGGTACTGCAGCAGCTGTTCGGCTCGAAGGAGGTCTCCCGCGCGATCGCCGCACAGGCGGCGCAACTGACCGGTATCGGCCAGGACATCCTCAAGCAGATGATGCCCGTCATGGCCGATACGATGATGGGCGGGCTGTTCAAGCAGGCGACCGGGCAGTTCGGCGGCGCCAACCCCTTCGCCGCATCGCCGATGGCCGCAATGATGCAGCAATGGCTGGAAAGCACCGGCCTGCAACCCAAGCCGCAGCCGCAGGCAGCCTCTGTCTTCGACAATCCCTTCACCCGGGCCTTCCAGGACATGATGGGTGGGCAGAAGAAGCCAGAACCGCAGGGCCAGGCCAATCCCTTCCTGGTGAACCCTTTCGCCAAGGCTTTCCAGGACATGGCCGCCGCCTATTCCGGCCAGGCCGCTGGCGCCCAGCCGGGCGAGCCACCCAAGCCGGAAACCGGCAAAGCGGCCGATACGGATGTACAGGAAGGCTTCTCCGCCATGATCAACACGATGTTCGACAGCGGGCTCGAAGTGCAGAAGAGCTACCAGAAGAGCATGGAGCAGATTTTCGAGACCTATCGCACGGCCACGAAGGGCGATGCGTCGGCCTCCGATGATCCGACCCCGCCGAAGGGCTGACGATCCGGCATTCGGCACGGTAGACACAAAATGAAAACGGCGCGGTTTCCCGCGCCGTTTTCGTTTGAGAATAACTGATGCTCAGAATTCTTCCCAATCCGCGTTCGACTTGGTGTCCTTGGCCTGGTTGAGTTTGGCGCCAAGGCCGATCGAGATCTTGTCCATCAGCGAGCGGGCCGGCGAGGCAACGGAACGGCTCCCGGGCTCGGCCGACGCGACTTTGGGTTTGGCGACGGGGCGGACAGGGGGAGATGTCGCGGCCTTGCCGCCATTGCCGGGCTGCGTTGCACGCCCGAACCCTGTGTCACGCTGCTCGGCAAAGCGGTTCTGCACGCCGGCAGCCCCGGTTTCGACGGTAAACTGGCCGACGAGATCTGACAGCATCTCGGCATCGCGCGTGAGGCCTGCCATCTCGGCGTTTGTCTGCTCGGCGGCGCGGGCATTGTGCTGGGTCACGTCTTCCATGCGCCCGACGGCGGCGTTGATCTCGTTGAGTGTTGCCGACTGCTGCTTGGAGGTCGATGCGATCGAATGGATATGGTCGCCAATCTGGACCACCTGACCGGCGATGGAGGACAGGACCTTGCCGGTTTCCCGCACGAGGCCGACACCGTTCGACACTTCTTCCCCGGACTTGGTGATCAGTGCCTTGATGTCCTTGGCAGCGGTCGCCGAACGTTGGGCGAGTTCGCGCACTTCCTGGGCGACGACGGCGAAACCCTTGCCGGCTTCCCCGGCACGTGCGGCCTCGACGCCGGCGTTCAGTGCCAGAAGGTTGGTCTGGAAGGCGATCTCGTCGATCACGTTGATGATCTTGGAAATCTCGCTCGAGGCATTCTCGATGCGCTGCATGGCGTCGACGGCACCACCGACGATTTCGCCGGATCGATCCGAATTGGCGCGTGCCTCCAGGGCGAGACGCGAGGCGTTTTCGGCCCGTTCGGACGAGTGGCGGATGGCCTCCATGATCTGGCGAATGGCGGCCGAAGTTTCGACCAGGGCCGCAGCCTGCTGTTCGGTGCGGTGGCTGAGATCGGCCGTCGAGGAACTGACGGCGCCGCTCTTGCGATTGATGTCGGTGACATTGCCGTGAACGGCCGAGACCGTGCCTGACAGGCGCTCCAGAGAGGCGTTGAAATCGAGGCGCAAGCGATCGAGATTGCCGGTCAGCGGCTTGTGGATGGTGGCGGTCAGATCGCCGTTGGCAAGACGCTGGAGGCCGGCGCCGAGCACGTCGATCGCCTCGGTGAGCTCCGCCTGTGCAGAGGCGCGTTCCGCCTCGCGCTGGCGACGCTCTCCTTCGGTCGCCGTGCGGCGGCTTTCGTTTTCGCTCTCGAGGTCACGCTTGTCGATTTCCGCCTGTCGGAAGACGGCGACCGACCGGACCATGTCACCGATTTCGTCGGACCGCTCCAGCCCCTTCAGGTCGATGTTCGTATCGCCATCGGCGAGCCGCCCCATCGAGCCGACGAGTTCGGAAATCGGACGGGTGAGCGATCGGGAGAACAACACGCCGACCAGGGACCCGGCCAAAACCAGCACGGCGCCGAAGCCGACGGATTTCATCCCCGCGGACATCAGCTCTTCCCAGACCTCGTCTTCCCCGATCATGGCGACGACGGACCAGCGCACATCGCCGACCTGCAACGGCACGACGGCCGCATAGCTGTTAATGCCGCGATACCCGTCGATCGTGCCGGTCGCATCACCCGACGACTGAGCCGCGGTCAGCAGGGGCGAGGCGACGCTCACCTTCAGGGTATCGTCCTCGCTCGTGCGGATGCTGTCCGAGACCAGCAGACCAGCGCCGTCGACCAGCATGGTTTCACCGGATGAGCCAAGACCCCGGGTATTGGAGAAGATGCTGTTGATCTGGTCGTTCGGCAGCTGATAGGCGAGCACCCCGAGCTTGCGTTCGTTCATGATGATGGGCACGGCGACGAAGGCGGCTGGCGCGCCGGCCGACGGGGCATACGCCTCGAAGTCCGAGTTCGCGAAGGCATTGGGATCGTCGCTCTCGATGACCTTCCGGAAAACCTTGGCCAAGGCGGTATCCTTATAGGGGCCGCTGACAAGATTGGTACCGAAGTCCGGTTCCTTCATGACCGTGTAGACAACGTTGCCGTCCGCATCGATCAGGAAGATGTCGTAATAGCCTTGCGCCTGCTTGTGCGTGAGGAAGGTGGTATGGCCCTGACGGTGGGCGCGGTCGTAATTGTCCTTCTTGGCGCTTTCCAGCTTGAATTTTTCCCCCAGTGGGTTGGGGTTCTCCTCGATGTAACGGCGATGCAGTTCCGTGGCAGGATCGTCGCCGAGTTTGGCCCAGGCGCCAGTGATGCCGAACAGCGCCTGCTGGGTCATCATGTTGGATGCGGTCTGCTGCGCATCGAGCCTGATGCCATCGAGGAAACGCCGGGTTTCGTTGCGGCGCCCGTCGGCTGTCGCCTCGAGCTTCTGGAAAACCTGCTGGTCGAGGATGTGGCTCTGCTGCACCAGGCCGATCGCGACGGACGCGCTCAGGATCACCAGTGCGAAGAGAGCCGCCGCGACGGGCAGTTTTGTCGAAATGCGCATGAAGGGTCTCCATGAGAAGTAGCGCGACCAAGCCGATTCATGGCTGACACATGGCCGTTAGCAAGTCGTTACTCCCGACCCGCTTCCCTTAGCATTTAACAAGACATGTCGTTATTTTAGCGTTTACAAAAAAAGCCCGGTCCGAGATTCTCTCCGGGACCGGGCAAAGTGCAGGGCTATTGGCTGTCACCCTGCGGGGATGGAAGCAATCTCAATCTGCCTTGCAGCCGCGCAACGCCCGTTCGGCACGGCGCTGTGCGAGCCGGGTCAATTGCTGCGAAGGATCGTCAGCGAAACGGGTCTCGCGAAGCACCCGCTCGACTTCGGCGCGGCTGAGGCCGACATCGTTGAGCAAGCGGTCGTCGAGCTCCGCGAGGCTGTTCGCGGCGAGACGATTGCGCAGCACCAGACCGAGGTGTCGAAGCCAAACATACACGCCGTCACCGCGCCGCGTTGCGCGGCTCTTAGGGGACAGAGCGAGGTCGAGGTCGAGTATCCGTTCGGTCGTGCGCATGGCGTTCATCCTTTTGACGGGCACGATGAGACAGGCCCCGGTCGCAGACGCGACGAGGCGATGGGGGCTGGAGTGGAAGATTGGCCTCATGTGGCCGGTGTGGAATGCAGCCTCAGGATGTCGAAATGATATTGATCAGTCCAACGAATGTTTCTAATGATAACCATCAACCTCTCTGATGGATAAGCTTCATGTCGGCTCCTCTCGATATCGACCAATTGCAGACTTTCATCGCCATCGTGGATACCGGCAGCTTCACCAAGGCGGCGGGCCGCGTGTTCAAGACCCAATCGGCGGTGTCCATGCAGATGCGCAGGCTCGAGGAACGGGTCGGCAAACAGCTGTTCATCAAGGATGGGCGCGGCAACCGCTTGACGGCCGAAGGCGACAAGCTGCTCAATTACGCGCGACGGATCAGCCGACTGAACTCGGAGGCGATCGCCGCCTTCGACGATAATCGCCTGGAGGGCACGCTCCGGATCGGGACGCCGGACGATTATGCCGACCGGTACATGCCAGAGATCATCGGGCGCTTCGCCAAGACGCATCCGAATGTCGAACTGTACATCGTGTGCGAGCCTTCGGTGGATCTCGCAGAGAAGATGGGACGGGGCGAACTCGACATTGCGCTCGTGACCCACAATCCGCTGTTGCGGCAGTCGGACGTGGTCAGGACCGAGCCGCTGTGCTGGGTGGGTTCCGCCAACCATCCGCTGAAGGATGATGCGCCGGTGCCGCTCGCGGTCGGCAGGCGCGACTGCCAATGGCGACAGCTGGCCTGCTCGGCGCTGGATGCTGATGGACGCGACTACCAGATCCTTTTCACCAGCTGGTCGTCGACCGTGGTGGCCTCGGCGGTGCTGGCCGGCATGGCGGTGTCGATCCTTCCGGAATCGGCACTCCGGACAGGGATGAAGGTGCTCACTGCCAGCGACGGGTTCCCGCCTTTGCCGCCCGTGCAGATCGGCCTGATGAAGCGGCCCGGCTTTTCGGTGTCGCTTCTCAACGCCATCACCGATCACATTACCGCCTGCCTCGACAACATCACGCCGACACAGGTCGAAGACGACATGGACGGCGATCAGAAGGGTTTGTCGCGTCACTATCCGCGACTTAAGGCCGGCAACATGATCCCGGGCTGGTAACGTCGGGCCTGTTCGTTTCTGGCCGTCAGACGATGAAGAGCGAGTTGCGCACGATCTGGTGCCAGCGTTCGAGATAGATTCTCGCTGCCTCGGGCCCCTGACTTGTTGCAAAGCGAATGACATCACCACTGGTAATGATGAACAGCTTCAGCGTCACCCTGATCTGACCGAGATCGTCGGGCGGGATGAGGTGGGCGAGATCCTTGAGGAACAGGCCAATCAGGTGCTCGTGATAGTCGTTCGACAGGTGGCTGAGATCCTTGTCGACCTGGATCGCCTGCCAGATCGACATGAAGATCGGGCGCTCGCGGAACAGGGCATGCAGTTCGAAGAGCGCGTCGGCACCACGGCTGGCTGCCTCGTCCAGCGAGGTGACGCCGGTGAAGAGCTTGCTGACCCGATCTTCGATTTCCATCGACAGCCGGTCGTGGAGCGCTTTCAGAACAGCCGCCTTTTGAGGGAAAAACTGGTAGAGCGAGCCGATCGGAATGCCGGCACGCTGGGCGATCTCGCTCATGGTGACGCTCGAGACGTCCTTCTCCAGGACCAGGCTCATGGCCGAGTCGAGAATGGCTTCAAGCCTTTGGACGCTGCGCTCCTGTTGCGGCAACTTGCGCAACGCCAAGCGAACCACGGACGTACGGTCTATCATCGACTTTTGACCGACAAATCATGCGTCGGCTCCCTTGATCATCTGCAAAAATCAATAGGACGTGGACCGTCGCCAAATGGTTAACGGATTGGTACTTATCCCCACCCCTAGGCTTTAGCACAAAAATGGTCGTGCAGGCCTTTCATGTGCCGACGTGCAGATGCCGCTCCCGGGCAAGGTCGAAGATCTGGATCCCATCCCGTGGCCGGCCGCGGCCACGCCATTTCGGATGATTGAGCGTGTAACTGGCATCGTCATAACCCGCCTTCCAGTGTTCCTCGATCGAGCGACGGGAAAACTCCACGTCCATCGCATGGGTCGCATGCGAGGCCCGACGATGGATGAGATGGACGATCGTGACATCGTATTCCTGCCCGATGGAGCGCAGGATCTTCGCGTCCTCGTCGTCACGAAACTCCGGCGGCAGTTTCTCCAGCAGCCGCTTCGCGGCCCGGCGGACGACCTGGCGGCGGGCGAAATCGTCGGTGTTCATGCGGGTCCGGCTGGAATAGCGGATCTCCTTGACGCGGCTTTCCACTTCGAACTGGTCGCGCGGCATGTCGCCCCTCGCGTTGAACAGATCGACCTGGAAGATTTCCAGATCGCGGGTCGCGTCGCTGACGTTCAGGACATGCTGCAGCGGCGTGTTGGAGACGAGGCCGCCGTCCCAATAGGAGCGGCCATCGATCTCCACCGGGGCAAAGCCGGGTGGGAGGGCACCGGAGGCAGCGATATGGCGGACATCGAGGCGGTGTTGACGGTTGTCGAAATAGGCAAAGTTGCCGGATTTCACCTCGACCGCTCCAAGGCTCAACCGCGTCTGGCAATCGTTGAGCAGATCGAAATCGATCAGGCGCTCTAAGGTCTTCAGCAGGGGTGCCGTGTCATAATAGCTGACACGCGTATCGCCGTTCTCCAACAGTTGCTGGGGCGTGTAGAGGCGGGGCGAGAAGAAGCCGGGCACGCCGAACACGGTCGCTGCCATGGCCGCTGCATCGTTCTGCATGCGGCGCAGGGTGTTGTCCTGGGCGGGCCAACCGAAATCGAGACTGCTCGACACGGTGTTCCAGAAGTCTCGAAGGTGGGGGATCCGCTTTTCGCGCGGGCTGCCGGCGATGATGGCCGCATTGACGGCGCCGATCGAAATGCCGGCGAGCCAGTCGGGCTCCAGTTCGTTCTCGTGTAGCGCCTCATAGGCACCCGCCTGATAGGCCCCGAGGGCGCCGCCGCCCTGGAAGACGAAGATGCGATCGGTCTCGGAATTGGTCACGGCGTCTGGCATGGTCGGCCCCGGCTATTGCTGCATTGCAATAGATAGGCGGGTGTGGCTTCACAAACCAGTGCACACACAGCAAAGCTGTGTTCACATTCCGGATTGGTCGATCCTGAGGAATTCACCCCAAAAGTAATTCGACGGCGGAACGACTTCTGGCCTAATGTTCGATCGCACCCATCCATCCGACCGAGGACCGACCACGCATGCCGCTGCCGACCTTCCCTCTTCGCCCTGCCCTGCTTGCGATTTTTCTGCTGGTAAGTTCGATCCCGAGCGTCGGGATCGATGCTGCCCGAGCTGACGAGGCAGAGACCAATCGCCAGATCGAGACCCTTCTGGGTGATCCCGCCGACTACAAGGAGCTCTTCTACGCCTTCCAGAGCGCCGTTGCCGAAGGCAAAGCCGAGATTGCCGTCAGTCTTGTGTCCTATCCGATTACCATCAGCATCGGTGGCGAAGATGCGACTTTCGAGGACGAGGGGCAACTTCTGGAAAGCTATAACGATGTTTTCACCGACAAGATCGTGAACATCGTGAGCAATCAGGATTACGGCAGCGCCTTCGTCAACAGCGAGGGTCTGATGTTCGGCGACGGCGAGGTGTGGATCAGTGGGGTCTGCGATGACAGCGCCTGCAGCAGCAGCTTGCCCCGCGTCATCACCATCCAGTCCGTCGACTGATCGCGTCTGTATCCAACTCACGGCGCGGACAAGCCGCGCCGTGAGTTGCCTTTAGCGGATCGTTGTTCAGGCCGCGAGATCCAGCACGATGCGGCCGTCGATCTTGCCCTCTTTCATGCGCTGGAAGATGGCATTGATGTTCTCGATCTTGTCCCAGCTGAAATGCGAGGCGACCTTGCCTTCGCCGGCGAATTGCAGGCTTTCCTCGAGATCCTGACGCGTTCCAACGATCGAACCGCGCACCGTGATGCGCTTCAGAACCGTCTCGAAGACCGGCAGCGAGATGAAACCGGGTGGCAGTCCGACGAGAGACATCGTGCCCTTTGAGCGCAGGAAGCCATAGGCCTGTTCCATGGCCTTCGGCGAGACGGCCGTGACCAGCGCGCCATGCACCCCGCCCGTCGCCTTCTGCACCTGCTGGATCGCGTCTGCATCCGTCCCATTGACCACCACGTCAGCGCCGAGGTCTTTTGCGAGCTTCAGCTTGTCATCGAAGATGTCGGCTGCGACCACATGCATGCCCATGGCCTTGGCATATTGCACAGCCATGTGGCCGAGGCCGCCGATGCCGGAGATGACGACCCATTCACCGGGCTTCACTTCCGCTTCCTTCAGGCCCTTGTAGACCGTCACGCCGGCGCAGAGGATGGGCGCTGCGGGGCCGAATGCGAGATTGTCCGGGAGACGGCCGACGAAATCGGGATCGGCCAGACCATATTGGGCAAAGGTGCCGTTGACGGAATAACCGGTGTTCTGCTGGCTGCCGCAAAGCGTTTCCCAGCCGGTGCGGCATGGCGAGCAGCAGCCGCAGGCGGTGTGCAGCCACGGCACGCCGACGCGATCACCTTCCTTGATGCGGGAGACACCCGCGCCGAGCTTGGCGACGTAACCGACGCCCTCGTGGCCGGGAATGAAGGGCGGGCTGGGCTTGACCGGCCAGTCGCCATTGGCGGCATGCAGGTCGGTGTGGCAGACGCCGGTCGCCTCATATTTGACCAGGATCTGGCCCGGGCCGGGTTCGGGGATCGGCCATTCCTCGATCGTCAGGGGCTTGCCGAATTCCCGCACCACGGCGGCTTTCATCATCGATGCCATGTCAATCTCCCATCGTTTCTGACCTCTCGCCCGCCGGCAGACGCCAGGCTGAGCGGGTATGGCCGGACCTTATGCGCGCTGGGGATGCAGGCGATTGATCGGTGTCAAACGGGAAATGATTTCATCGAAACGTCATGATTGGGGCGCCAAAGACGCCCCAATCAAGTTCAGGCGAGGTTCTTCTTCAGGAAAGCCACCGTGCGCGACCAGGCAAGATCGGCTGCCGTCTTGTCATAGCGGGCGGCAGATGTGTCGTTGTTGAAGGCGTGATTGACGCCTTCATAGATGAACAGCTCGTAGGTTTTGCCGTTGGCATCGAGGGCTGCCTTGTAAGCGTCGATGCCGGCATTGATGCGCTCGTCGAGCCCGCCGTAATGCAGCATCAGCGGCGCCTTGATCTTTGGCACATCCTCGGCCGGCGCCTGGGCACCGTAGTAGGCGACACCGGCGCCCAGTTCCGGCGAGGCGACCGCCATGCGGTTGACCATGCCGCCGCCCCAGCAGAAACCGATCGCGCCGACCTTGCCGTTGACCTTGTCATGGCCGGCGAGGAAGGCACGGGTCGCCTCGCCATTGGCGACCGTGGCCACCATGTCGAGCGACTGGAACATGTTACGCGCCTCGTCCTCATTTTCCGGCGTGCCGCCGTTCGGCGAGAGAAAATCGGGGGCGAGTGCGACGAAGCCCTCGAGCGCCATGCGGCGGGCGACATCGCGGATGTGGGGGTTGAGACCCCGGTTCTCGTGGATGACGATCACCGCCGGCAGGCGTCCCTCGGCATTGCGGGGGATTGCGAGATATCCCTTCATCTCACCTGCGGCACCCGGATAAGTGATGTCTTCGACCGTGAGGCGTTCGTCGGTATCGGCGATCACGGTGGCGTTGGCAGAATTGGCGGCGAGCATCGGCATGATCGCTGCCGCTGCGGCTCCGGACCCGGCCAGGGCCGTCAGCTTCTGCATAAAGCCGCGGCGATCCAGGGTCAGGTGGGTGTATTCGTCATAAGCGTCAATCATCGGCTGGGTGATAGTGGGCTTCGACACGGCTTTCTCCTCCGGGCTGTTGCTGGCAGGAAGATAGACAGACTGCGCCCAACGCCCAGACAAAATGCCGTGAAGGCCTCAGCTGGTGGCCATCCAGCCGACCAGCCAGAGCCACATGAGGAACAGGCTGACGAAACCCACCATGAAGGAAGCCCGCCGCAGCGGCAGCCTGCCGGTGACGTGCATAAAGGCCTGGACATAACGCGCGAGCACGAAGAACCAGGCCAGCACAACGGCGACGATGTTGTCGGCTTCGGTCATGAACAGCAGGACGCAGACGGCATAACAGAGAACGGGCCGTTCGAACTGGTTGGCGATCGCCTTGTTGACGACGCGGCTTTCCTCGGGCTCGGCGCGGTTCTCCTGGAAGGCGCTGCGCTCGACCTTACCGGCCCTGACAACGGCGGCCCGGCGCAGAACGAGCAGTCCATAGAGACAGAAGATCAGGAAACCATGAGCCACCATTGGCCAGAACATCTCGTAACCGGTCATCTGGAATACTCTCCCTTGAAAAAATGCTGGTCATGGAAACGCCCGGGAAAGAGATCCCTCCCGGGCGTTGCTGTCATTCGAATAGTGGTGCCGACACTCAGGCGGCGCCGGGGTAATTGGGGCTCTCGCGGGTGATCGTCACGCCATGCGGATGGCTTTCGCGCAGGCCTGCGCCGGAGATGCGCACGAAGGTCGCCTTTTCCTGGAATTCCGGAATGTCCTTGCCGCCGACATAACCCATGGCGGCCTTGAGGCCACCGGCCAGCTGATGCAGCACGGCCGAGACCGGGCCCTTGTAGGGAACCTGGCCTTCAATGCCTTCGGGCACGAGCTTCAGGGTGTCGCGGACTTCCGCCTGGAAGTAACGGTCAGCCGAGCCGCGCGCCATGGCACCGACGGAGCCCATGCCGCGATAGGCCTTGAAGGAGCGGCCCTGGTAGAGATAAACCTCACCCGGGCTTTCGTCCGTGCCGGCGAGCAGGGAGCCGACCATGACGGCGGACGCGCCGGCGGCGATCGCTTTAGCGACGTCTCCGGAGAACTTGATCCCACCATCGGCGATTACCGGGATGCCATGTTTGTTGGCTTCCTCGACGGCGGCCATGACGGCGGCCAGCTGCGGAACGCCGACGCCGGCGACGATCCGCGTCGTGCAGATCGAGCCCGGGCCAATGCCGACCTTGATGCAATCTGCGCCGGCATCGATCAGCGCGCGGGTGCCATCGCCCGTCGCGACATTGCCTGCGATGATGCGGATGGCGTTCGACATCTTCTTCACTTCGGCAACGGCATCCAGAACCTTCTGGCTATGACCGTGGGCGGTGTCGACGACGATGACGTCGACGCCGGCATCGATCAGGCGTTCGGCGCGCTCGCGGCCATCGTCACCGGTGGAGATGGCGGCAGCGACACGCAGGCGTCCCTGGGCATCCTTGGCGGCATGCGGGTTGAGCTGCGACTTCTCGATGTCCTTGACGGTGATCAGGCCGACGCAACGACCTTCGTTGTCGATGACGACGAGCTTTTCGATGCGGTGGGTGTGCAAGAGCCGCTTGGCTTCCTGCTGGTCGACGCCGTCCTTGACCGTGATCAGGTTCTCGCGCGTCATCAGTTCATAGATCTTCTGGTTCGGATCGGAGGCGAACCGCACGTCTCTGTTGGTGAGGATGCCGACGAGACGGCCGGGGCGGCTCGCCCCTTCGACGACAGGGATGCCGGAAATGCCATGGGCGCCCATCAGGGCCTTGGCTTCGGCCAGCGTCGCTTCCGGTCCGATCGTGACCGGATTGACGACCATGCCGCTTTCGAACTTCTTCACCTGGCGGACTTCTTCGGCCTGTTCCATCGGGGTCAAGTTGCGGTGGATGACACCGATACCGCCGGACTGGGCCATGGCGATGGCGAGCCGGCTTTCGGTGACCGTGTCCATGGCAGAGGAGAGAATCGGCAGGGAAAGTTCGATGTCTTTTGCAATCCGGGTGGCGATATTCGTCTGACCCGGCATGACCTCCGAGTGTCCCGGCTGCAGGAGGACGTCGTCAAAGGTGAGCGCTTCTGCGCCTGTTGCCGACATTACGATGCGTGCCATTGCCAAATCCTTCGTTTGAATAGGCAGAATCCGCCCGGAAAACGGGAATCCCCGTTCGGTCGCTTCTGCAAGAAATGCTTGGAAGTTGGCGAGGGCTGGTAACACGTTCATGACAGGAAGGGAATAGCAAAACCTGCAGGGTTGATGCGCGTTCCGGCTTTGCATCCCGGATTGCCACGACGCCGTGCAAATTCAATATTCCTAATCAATAAATCAGCAAGCCGGACATGATATGAGACCCATCGGCCCGCCGGAGGTGCAGCGGGGCGGACGCGGGAGATCATCCGATGGCGATCGGCAACCGGCATACAGACACAGTGGCGGAAGACGAGCAGCGCGACGGCGGCCTCGACGACAGAGTGTCCGCACGGCGCATCGCGCTGATGGCGCAATGGGCGACGGCGGTGCTCGATCTCGAGGACATGCACGCCTATGCGGACGAACTGGCCCTGGCAGCGGCATCGGGCGATGCCGGGCTGCTCAACCGCATTCGCGACGATTTCCGTGCCGCGGGCATCGATATCATCGACGCGGTGCTGGAGGATCGCATGGTGGCCCTGCTGCGCTGCGCGGCCGAGGAACTGCGCCGATCCCAGCCCGGCCCGGCGCATGACCCTACGGCGCGCAGACAATCGCCCATGAACTAAAAGGCCCGCGCGACGGATCGCACGGGCCGGCCTTTCTAAAAGACGCGATCAGATATCGAACTGATAGGCCTTCGGCACGAAGCGGTATCCCTCTTCGATCTTCTCAACGTAACCGACCGCCGGGAAGGGCATGTGGTAGCCGAGAAAGGCGAGCTTGTCGGTCGCCAACATGTCGAAGACCTTTTTGCGAGAGGCCGCTGCGGCCGCCTTGTCCATGTCGAAGCGCACTTCCCAATCCGGACGCTGCAGCGAGAGCACGAAGTGGTTCGCGGTATCTGCGGTGAGCACGAGTTGGCGGCCTTCCGATTCCAGACGATAGATCATGTGGCCCGGCGAATGTCCGAAGGCCGCCATGCCGGAAATACCGGACACGACTTCGCCGCCGTCAGCGATGAATGTGGTCTTGTCGGCCAACGGCTTGACGTTGGCGAGCACACCCTTCTGGCCATTTTCAGCCGGGGTGCCGGCGCGGGCCGGATCGACCCAGAAGTCATATTCCGCCTGACCGGTGACATAACGCGCATTCGGGAAAGCGGGTTGGCCACCTTCCATCAGGCCGCCGATATGATCGCCATGCATGTGGGTGAGGACGACGATGGTGACGTCTTCGCGCTTGTAGCCAGCGGCCGTCAGACCTTCTGCCAGGCGACCGAGACCATTGGCGCGTCCACCTTCACCGAGGCCCGTATCGAAGAGGATCACGTCCGATCCGGTGTTGACGAGCACGGGGGCAAAACTGTTGACGAATTGATCCGCCGGCAGGAAATTCGTCTCGAGCAGCGCGCCGACCACTTCCGGCGACTGATTGGTGCCGAAGGTTTCCTGCGGGTTGCCGGAGGGACGCGACCCATCCTTGACAACGAGGACTTCGAACTTTCCGACGTTGAATCGGTGGGTTTCTGGCGGCATGGCGTGATCGATGCTCATCGATGTGTCGGCACTCGTCTGTTGCGCCGTAGCGGCGCGCGTCATGATCATCGGGGATGCGAGGGCAAAACCGGCGCCGCCCAATACCATTCGTCTGTTCATCGAAACCATGGAAATCTCCTCAACGACAAGTCCTCTCCCCCGGATCGAGGGTCAGAACGCGAAATAGGCTTGGCAGAGCGAGAGAAAAGTTCTCTCACACCATCGTGATGCGGGCGCGACCGCCCCTCCGCCAAGCCGGGCGGACTTGTCTGTGCCAACCCGAACGCCTGGTGGGGCAATATGGTTTCACTGGTGGCCCGAATGCGCTATGAGGCCAGACGCGCCGTATCCCCCGACGGTCCTTCCGGAATGCCGATGAACCGCATTACGCCCCTGATCCTTGCCGTCGCCCTGTTTATGGAGCAGATGGATTCGACCGTGATCGCCACTGCGCTTCCGACGATCGCCGCTGATCTCGGCGTCGGGCCGATCACACTGAAGCTCGCGCTCACCGCCTATATGGTGGCGCTCGCGATCTTCATTCCGGTGAGCGGCTGGATGGCGGACCGGTTCGGCGCAAAACGTATCTTCCGCGCCGCGATCCTCGTGTTCATGGCCGGCTCTCTGCTCTGTGCCATTTCCGATTCGCTGCTCTTCTTCGTTGCCTCGCGCTTCCTGCAGGGGATGGGCGGGGCGATGATGACGCCGGTCGGCCGTCTGGTGCTTTTGCGCACCACAAAGAAGAGCGAGCTGGTTTCAGCCATGGCGCTGCTCACCATTCCCGGGCTGCTCGGCCCGATCACCGGTCCACCCGTTGGCGGGTTCATCACGACCTTCTTCAGCTGGCACTGGATTTTTCTGATCAACATCCCGATCGGGCTCTTGGGTCTCGTTCTCTCCAGCCGCTATCTGCCAGAGATCCCGCCCATCGAGACAGCGGCGATCGACTGGCGCGGCTTTGCGCTGAGTTCCGGTGCTGCTTCCGGTCTGGTCTTCGGTCTTTCGGTCATGAGCCTGCCGGCCCTGCCGATTGCCGTCGGCGCCACCGCGACGCTCGCTGGCATAGCCTGCCTCGCGCTCTATGTGCGGCATGCGCGACGCCACCCTGCCCCACTCCTCGATCTCTCGCTGTTCGCCAACAGAAGTTTTCGCGCTGCCATCATCGGCGGTACGGTGTTCCGCATTGCTGCCGGCGCCACGCCCTTTCTGTTGCCACTGATGCTGCAGATCGGCTTCGGCATGAGCGCCTTCCAGTCGGGCATGACCACCTTCATCGCCGCAGTCGGGGCGATCTCGACCAAGTTCATCGCCAGGCGCGCCTTCGCGGCGGCAGGGTTCCGCAACCTGCTGATTGCGGCCGGCATCGGCGGGGCGATCACGACTGCGGCCAACAGCGTGTTTTCGCCGGCAACACCGATTGCCCTGATCATGACGATGCTGCTGATCGGCGGCTTTTGCCGCTCCTTCTTCTTCACCGGGGTGAACACGCTGGGTTATGCCGAGATAGAGGACAGCCAAGCCTCGCAAGCGACGTCGCTGACCTCCGTTTTGCAGCAGGTGAGCCTGGCGCTCGGCGTGGCGACAGCTGCCTCGATCCTGGAGGCGAGCACGCGCCTGACTGGAGGCACGCTGTCGCTCAGCGATTTTCATCTGGCATTCGCTGTTGTCGCTGGCTTGTCGGTCTTCGCCATCCTGCCCTTTTTCGGCCTGGCGCGTGATGTCGGCTCGGCGGTGTCAGGTTATCGCCGGACGCCCGAGGACGAGACGATCAGCGTGAAGTGATGACGCGCAGATCACTCCGGCCGTTCGCAGAGCGCGGAGAGCTTGTTGCCATCCGGATCGCGGACATAACAGGCGTAAAAATTGGGATGGAAATGGCGGATGCCCGGCACGCCGTCATCGGTGCCGCCATGCGCGAGCGCTGCGGCATGGAAGGCATCGACGGCCGCCCGCGATGATGCCTCAAAGGCCGGCATCGCGCCATTGCCTGACGTCGCTGGCTGACGGTCGAAGGGATGGTTGATCCAGAACCGGCAGCGGGTGTCTCCGGCGACAGCATATCCGGCTTCGTTGTCATCGACTTCCCGACGCTCGATGTCGAGGGTCGCCAGAACCGCGTCATAAAAACGAATGGCCCGGGGCAGATCATTGATGCCGACGGTGATGTAGGTGAACATGCGTGTCGCTGCCTTCAGTCCTGATCCTGATCCTCGTCGGCGGGGATATCTTCACGCGGATCGCGGGCGAAACCCTCGTCGTCGAGCACGACGATGCCGGGGCCATTCTTGCCCTTGAAGCCCTTGGCGAGCAGGAACATTTCAACCGATTCCTGGCGCGACGAGGCCGGCTTGATGTGCAGCACCTGGCGGAAATTCTGCTTCAACATGTTGAGCAGGTCCTTTTCCGTGCCGCCCTGGAAGGTCTTGGCAAGGAAATGTCCGCCTTCGGCCAGGACTTCCACGGCAAAATGGGCCGCGACCTCGCACAGATGCATGGTGCGGATGTGGTCCGTCTTCTGGTGGCCGGTGGTCGGGGCCGCCATGTCCGACAAGACGAGATTGGGCGTACCGCCGACGGCTTCGATCAGTTGGCGCGGTGCATCGGGATCGAGGAAGTCGAGCTGCAGGATCTTGACGCCGGGCAGCTGGGCCATTTCGAGAAAGTCGATGGCTGCAACACGGATATCGTCATCGGACGAATCGGTCACCTTGGCGGCGATCTGCGACCAGCTGCCGGGGGCGGCACCCAGATCGATGATGCGGGTGGCACCTTTCAGGATCTGATGCTTCTCGTCGATCTCCAGCAGCTTGAAGGCCGCGCGGGCGCGATACCCCTCGAGCTTGGCGCGCTGGACATAGGGGTCGTTGATATGGCGCTCAAGCCAGCGTCTGGACGAGGCCTTCAGCTTGCCTTTCTTGACCTTCTGGCCGAGTTTGCGGCCGGTTCTGTTGCCGGCAATGGGTGGCTTTGCCATGGTCAGCGTTCCCTCGTCGTCTGCGGCGTCGTCTGTGACATTGCCTGTGGGCGGCGGCTGCGGCCGCGTCGCCACACGCCGTCATCGGCCATCATGTCGGTCAAAAGTCCTTCGCGCAGGCCGCGATCGGCAACCCGCATTCGTGTCGACGGCCAGCGGCGGCGGATCGCTTCCAGGATGGCGCAGCCGGCGAGCACCAGATCGGCGCGATCTGGCCCGATGCAGGGATTGGCAGCGCGGCCGGCATAATCCCAGGACAGGAGCTTGGCCTGCATCGCGGAGACCTCGGCGTCGGTCAGCCACAGGCCATCGACCTTGCGGCGGTCGTAACGCGGCAGGTCGAGATGCACGCCGGCCAGCGTCGTCACCGTGCCGGAGGTGCCGATCAGGTGAAAATCTTCCGGTATGCCGTCCGCGCCAAGCGCCAGATCCGGGCAATCGAAGCTGGACAACATGTCGCCCACCTCCGCCGTCATCGCCTCGAACACATCGGGTGTCACATCGCGGCCGCCATGGCGCTCCGACAGCGTCACGACGCCGACGGGCAGCGAGGTCCAATGGGTGATGTGGTTGGCGAGCCGGCTGGAGCGGTTGTCGGCGATGCGAATGACGGCGATTTCCGATGAGCCGCCGCCGATGTCGAAGAGCACGACGGAGCGGGCCTCACGGCCAACCAGCGACGAGCAGCCGGACACGGCGAGGCGCGCCTCGGTCTCGCGGTTGATGATTTCGAGCTTCAGGCCGGTTTCGGCCGTCACCCGTTCAAGGAAACTCTCGCCGTTCTCCGCCGCCCGGCAGGCCTCGGTGGCAATCAGGCGCATGCGGCGGATGTCCCGGCCGGCGAGCTTCGAGGCGCAGATGCGCAGCGCCTCGACAGCGCGGTCCATGGCATCCTGCGACAGCCGTCCGGTGGCACCGAGCCCCTCGCCGAGCCGGACGATGCGGGAGAAGGCATCCACGACACGAAACTGGCCGGGCCGCGTCGGCTGGGCAATCAAAAGCCGGCAGTTGTTGGTGCCGAGATCAAGAGCCGCATAGAGATCGTCCGAGGCGAAGTCCCAGGGACCGCGCGGCCGATCGGCCGCAGGGGCCGGTGCGGGACGCGGGGCATGCAGCTTGGCCGGCGCCGGCTTGTGCAGGAGTGCCTGATCGGCGGCGCGCGCCTTTTGGGCGGCCGACGGTGGCTCGGACCCGGCCAACGGACGCACATGTCCAGGCTTCGACGCCGGGCCACGTCTGTTGCGGTTGCGACGACCCTTGCGGCCGGACGGTGCATCACCCCGGTCTGTGGTCGTTTCGCCGTGGGAAGCACCGGCGCCATGGCGCTGTTGCTCACCCGGGCGGGGGGATGCATGCGGCGGAGACGGACGAGACTGCGTGCCCACGTCAGCACCGCCCGACACCGGACGCTCGCCCGAATCGGACGAACGAGCAGGCTCGATTTCGCCATGCCTGTGCGGATGGGCTTGTGCCGAGATCGCCGGAGAGCCCTTGCCGCGCCTGCGACGCTTCCTCTTGCGGATGGGGCCATCCGTAAGCACCGTTTCGGAACGTCGATCAGGGACCGGCGCTGCCGCCGATCCTGCCGAAGCAGACGCATCGAGACCGTTGACCGGCCCCGCTGTCTTGCCCTTGCCGCGCCGGCGGTTCGACCCGCCCTTGCGCCTGCCTGTCGACGCCCCCTCGTTTTTCGGCTGTCCGCCGCGATTGGGGTCTGTCACTGAAGTTGTCCACTGAACCGCGCAAGGCGCCAAGGTCGACGCATGCCGCTGGTTTGATCATTCGTTTCGTTGGGCAAAGCATACCAGCGCAAGCCCCTCGCGCCAAACGGTTTTTCTGAGCCGCCCGGCAAGGCTCCGCCCGCGCCCCCGTCGCAGCAAAGTGGCTGAGAAAGGCGCCTGCCGACAAAGCTTCCAAGTTCGATGATTTTTTTGCGATTTGGGTCTTTGCAACGCAGACGCTTTTGTCTATAAGCCCGCTCACCGATCGCTCAAGCGATACCCTGGTGGGGAATAGTTCAACGGTAGAACGACGGACTCTGACTCCGTTAATCTTGGTTCGAATCCAGGTTCCCCAGCCAATTCTCCCAAAAAGCCCCAATTTCCACGTTTTTCCGTCGTGCCGGATCCCGTTTTGGCGTCATCGGCGACCTGATGCCCAGAACTGATGCCCAAAGGTGATGCCCAAGCCGGAATCGGCGACGCACGCACCCTGGGTCAGAGTCAGGATATTTCCGTCATGGTGGTACGCCACGAGGTCGAAAATCTCATCCGTCGAGGAAACATCTTCTACTGGCGGCCACGTATTCCAGCCGCCTTCATTCACTGCTCGCCAGGCAGCCGACTTTCACTGACCCTTCATTGTTCGAATCACGAAAAGGCGCAGATGATCGGCCGTCAGCTGACTTTCGGAAACTGAAGTGGGAGATGAATAAGGGGACATGCGGTCATCCCAAAGAGCCCAACTTCCGCAGCGTGCGAGGCAACGTTACGTGCACGATCTTCTTACTGCGCGAGGTTAAAGCTCCGCAGGTTCTCCTTGAGGAAATCTGCGAATACCCTGACTTTGCTCGGCAAATAGGAACGGCTTGGATAACCAGCCAGGCCGCTGTTTCAAACGTGGTTGCGGTCACCCGGTGATGGGGGAATACGTCCACCAGGTGGCCCATCGCAATTGCGTCGTCCACGAGCCAGTTTGGCAGCAAGGCTGGCCCCATTCCCAAAAGGGCGGCTGAAAGCAGCGAGCCGGCTGGCGCAAGCGTGATGTCGCCAGCGATCGGTACGCTTTCTTCTCGTCCCTCCTCATCGCGAAACAACCAGCTCGTGCGAAAGGCCCGAAGGGTGAACAGCAGCACTTTGTGGTGCTGCAAATCAACTGGCACTCTCAAGGGTGGATGCGTGCTCAGATAAGTTGGGCTGGCGACAACGCGATAGCGCGTGTCCATCAATTTGGCAGCGATCAGATCCCCCTCCACGACCGGCCCAAGGCGCACCGCGACGTCGATGCGCTGGCTAACGAGGTCCATGTTCTCGTCGGTGAATACGAATTCGACCCTGATATCGGGAAAGCGCGCTCGAAACGTTGGCAGCAGTGGCAAAATGCGCATCTGGCCGAATGTCACGGACGCCGTAACCCGCAGCAGACCGTGCGGGGCGCCAGATATTTGGCTCGCCGCATCCCGCGCATGGCTGAGTTCCTCGATCAGTGGCTCGATGCGGCTGAGATAGAGATCACCGGCCTCGGTCAAGGCCATTGAACGCGTAGTGCGCTGTAACAGCCTGAGGCCCAGTTCTGCCTCAAGCTCGCTAACTGCCCGCGAGATCGAGGACGGATCTAGATCAAACTCCTTGGCGACAGCAGCAAACGATCCTCTCCGGGCGACCGCAGCGAAAAGTTCAAGGGCTTTGATATCCATTCATGCACATTCGGCATGAATATCGTGATTTGCAAGCGGTTTATCTGGCAATGTCTGAGTAATAAACATTTCGAGCGGACTTGCCGCAGAGATTTTCACAAGGATAGCCGCCATGACCACCTTCACCTCCCATACCATCGACACCGCACCGGAGGCTTCGCGCGCAAGGCTCGCCGAAGTTCAGAAGGCGTGGGGGTTCGTGCCGAAGCTCCACGGCAATCTTGCCGAAAGCCCACTTGCCCTGGAGGCCTATGACACGCTCTTCGGCTTGGTTGCATCAAAGGCGACCCTCAATCCCATTGAGGTGCAGGTGGCCTATCAGGCGATCAACGTCTTCCATGAATGTGAATATTGCACGGCGGGTCACACCTATCTCTCCCGCATGGTGAAGATGGATGAGGCCACGATCGCCGCCCTGCGCAACGGGGAACCGATCGCCGATGTCCGCCTTCAGGCTCTGCATCTTTTCACAGAAACAGTGGTCCGTGTCCGTGGTCGTGTGAGCGACGTCGCCGTCGACGATTTCCTTGCAGCCGGTTTTACAAGGGCGAATGTGCTGGAGGTCGTGACGATGGCGGCCACCAAGATGATCTCCAACTACACAAACCACATCACGAAGACCGAGAAAGAGGCTTTCATGGCGGATCCGGCCCTCGCATGGGTTTCACTAACCGCGCAAAGGTTGCATGATCGCCTTAGGAAGCGCAGGCGACGAGCGCTTCCCATTTCTATCGATAGAGGGATCGGGACATGTCACAAATAGCTCTGCTCGGAATGGGTGCCATGGGCTCTCGGATGGCCGTGAATCTCATCAATACAGGCCACTCCGTCACCGTTTGGAACCGCGACGGCAAGAAGGCAGTCGCATTGCGCGATCTTGGTGCGCATGTCGCGACAACGCCGAGGGAGGCGGCGCTTCACGCGGACTTCGTTTTGACGGTGCTGACGGACGACTTGGCCACCCGCGCGGTTTGGACCGACCCCGCATCCGGCGCGTTGAATGGCTTGAAAGCAGGCGCGACAGCCATAGAGTGTTCCACCACGACGCCCGTCTGGGCGCTTGAATTGGGTCGTCTGGTGAATGCAAAAGGCGCCCAGTTTCTCGACGCTCCGATGTCTGGGTCACGCCCACAAGCGGAGGGCAGGCAGTTGGTTTTCATGGTCGGCGGTCCGCTGGCCTGTTTCGACGCTGCCAGACCCCTTCTTGAGTGCATGGCCGCCAAGGTCATGCATGTCGGCCCGCAGGGCAGTGGTGCGTTGCTGAAGCTTTCGATCAATGCGCTTTTTGCCGCCCAATTGGCCAGCATCGCCGAAGTGTTGGGGTTCCTGTCACGCAATGGCTTTACGGTGACGCGTGCGGCAGAGTTGATCGGTCAGTTCCCGATTGTTGCGCCGCCGATCGCGGGGGCGGCGAGGATGATGGCGGCGGGCGACAACGCCCCGCTTTTCACAATCGATCTGATGAGCAAGGACCTCGCCTACCTGCTCGAGACTGCCACTACCTCGCTCGCAGCGGTCCCGAGCGCCGAAATGACGCTCGCCGCATTTCAAATGGCACAGAAGCAGGGACTTGGTGGGGCCAACATCACGGCAATGGCTGCGCTCTACACTTGAGTGGATCCAGGTTGCGCTTCCAGCCTTCGCTCTCGCCCGGCGACCATCATCAAGGGGATGCAAAGCCGATTGTACAACTGATGTCAGACGGCCGTTTGCCGGTGAATCGGCAGCAAAAATGTAAACCTTGTTCCAACTCCCTCCCCGGTAACGCTCAGCACGCCCTCATGCGCGTCGATGATCGACTTGCAGATCGCAAGGCCCATGCCCATGCCCGAAGCCTTGGTCGTAAACATGGGCTCGAAGATCTGTGATGCGATCTGCGGAGATATCCCGCTGCCGAAGTCTCGCACCGTTACCACGATCTCGGCTTCGGTCCGTGTCGAGACAATCTCGATCTTGCGGCTTTGGGCCGGAAGATCGTTCATCGCCTCCATACCGTTGTGTACGAGATTCAACACCACCTGCTTGAGCTGAGTCGCATCGCCAAGCACCGTGGCTCCCGCAGCAGAGAGTTCGAGGAGGACTTCGGTACCATGGCGCTCTACCTCGGATCTTGCGATGCGCAACACCTCCAGAATGACTTCATTGACGTCGACGATCTCTTCGACCTTCGGGGCCTGCTTCGACAGAGCGCGCAAAGCGCGGATGATTTCATGGGCGCGCGCGACGCTGGTCTCGATTTCGGTCAGGACGCTCAGCGTTTCCGCGATGTCCGGTTCGCTGCGGCTAAGCCAGCGAAGGCCGGCACCGGCGTTCGTCGCAATGGCAGACAAGGGTTGGCCGAGCTCGTGCGTGACGGACGCGGCGATACCACCGAGGAGGGTCAAACGCGCGTTCTTCTCGAGTTCAGCTCTGGCGCCTGCAAGCGCCTGCTCGCTGCGGGAGCGCAGTTCGTTTTCCTGCAGCAGCTTGGTATAAAGCCTGGCGTTTTCCAGCGAAATGGCCGCCTGTGAGGCGAGAAGCTTGAGCAGGGCCACCGTATCAGAGGCGAAGACGCCTTCAAGATAGTCGTTCTGGAGGCAAAGCAGGCCGGTCAGTTCGCCACGGCGCAGCAGCGGCACGCAGAGGATGGAGCGGCCGGTCGCGGATACCTTATCGGCGGCCCAGGCTCCGAAGTCGGAGCCGGAGATGACGAAGGGGGTGCGGGTCTGCAGCGCCCGGTCAATCACCGAATAGGGTGGGCTGATGCCATACCGATCCGGATCGAGGGTGCTGACGCGGACGCTGTCGCCTTCCGTCCAGGCGGATGCCTCTGCCTCCAGCCTGCCATCGGCGATCTTGAGTAGCAGCCCGCGATTGGCGCCTGCATGAATGAGCATTCGTGTCATCAGGGTCTCGATGACCCGGTCGAGAACGATCTCTTCCGACAGCGCGAGCGAGGTTCCGAGCACGGTTTCCAGTTCGCCGGTTGCAGAGGCGAGCTCGAGCGTTGGAGGGGAGACTCTCGCATTGTCGGGCGCACGTGTGGCCAGAAGGGTTTTTGCCTTGTTGATCGCGCCCCAGCGTCCATATGCCTCGGCCGCAAGCGTCAGATAGGCACTGGCACTGATACGATTGCCCATTTCGACACAGCAGACCGAAGCGCGTTCCAGGGCGAGCGCATGCTCATGCTCGAAGCGTGACGAACTGGCCGCGGTTGCCGCCTTCTCATAAAGGGTCAGGGCGCCTGCATAGTTCTTTTCGAGACGGGCGATCTCTGCTTCGAGAAGCAACAATTTATTGCTGAAGTTCAATGGATTGAGCTCTGCCCAATGGGCGAAGCGACTGCGAAGCTCGTCCAACCGGGCGCGGTCCGCCGATCCGTTTGCCAGATCTCTCCCGCAGGCTGCGATAGCCAGACCAAGGAAGAACTTGCAGTAGGCAGTGTCGATGTGGGCAAGAAGCAAGGGCGTGAGGGCATCGGCCATCGCAAGCTTCTCGACCGCGGCGTCATAAGCGCCGTTGAAATAGAGCAAGGTGCCTTCGTAATACGTCACCCAGAAGGTCGTTGTGGGCGAGACAATCGGCGGGATGTCCGACTTTGGACCTGTTTCAGATCCAGCTTCGCCCGTGCCTTCGGCGAGATCGACGACCAACCGAAGTTGCGCCGCGAGGATGTGCTCAATGTCGGTATAGCCAAAGCGCCGGGTGACAAGGATCGCGTCTTCGGCCTCCCGTCGAATGTTAGGTATCTCGTCGCCCATGACGATGAGATCCGACACGAGATGGTTTCGCGCATAGCACACCCAGCCCACGTCGCCGGCGGTATGGGCGGCATGGATCGCTTCACGCACCAGATCCAGAGCGTAGGGCATAGATTGGGTCCAGGGCGCGATCTGATCGACACCCACCAGCACGGAGGTGCGAAGGTGTTCGAACCCGTATTTATCCACCAGCGCCCGGGCCGCGAGGCCGAAGCTCAGGCCATCGTGATAGGCACCGTACTTGTCGGCAATGAGCACGCCGAACCATCCGAGACCATAGGTCGATTCCGGGCAGGCACCGTGCTCCAGCGTCAGCTCCACCATCTTCGCCAAATGAAGAAAGCGGAGGCCGTCCGTGGTGAACACGGAGGAGATCAGCGGCGCGAGCAGCGACATGGCCGCCCGAATTTTCGGATCCTCCATGGTGGGAAGATGTTCGAGATCTGAAATCTGCCTGCCTGCGAGCCGTCGCCGGATATCGCGATAGGCCTGGTCCTGCTCCTCTTCGCTCGACCCGCGCGCCAGTTTGACGCCGAGTTCGCCGAGACCCAGCAGCGACTCGTCTATGGCGCCATCATAGTCGGATTTCAGCGTCAGCAAGTTGGCGCGAAGCCGGAAGACGACGCTTCTGTCCAGGGCCGATCGCGCATACTGGAGGAGATCCTTGAGCCTGGCCTCTGCGGCTTCGAGCGACGCTGCGCCCAACAGCGCCTCACACAGCAGGGTATGCGCACTGAACGACAGCGCGTAGTGGTCTGCCCAAAGGTCGTCCTGGACCAGGCTGACCGCGGTCTCTCCGTAACGGACCGCCTGACTGAAGGCCGCAGAGCGCCGTGCATGCACAAGCGCTGCCAGAAGGGCTTCAATGAACAGCTTCCGCTTCTCAATCGGTAGATGTTCGGCCCGACATTGCTCGATCTGATTGGCGATTGCGAAGGCTGCAGCGTTCGTTCCGCTGTCCCATAAAGACATCATCACGTCGACCAGATGGAGGTGGCGCCCGCGCCTTGTCGGCCCGTCCATCAGCGAATAGGCCGCCTCCTGAATGCGGTCATGGGCAAAACTCAGTCTTGTCGGCGACAGCAAGACGAAGCCGGAGCGCGCCAGCGGTGCAGCAAGCTGCAGGAGGCTCTCTTCCGATTGGCCCAGGGCGCTGGCGAGAACTGACTTTTCCGCTTCGGGACCGATGCAGGCCATTGTCTGCAAGAGACGAAGTGCCTCCTGCCCCTCCTTTTCCAGGCGGGCTGTTACGAAGGAAATGATGTTGTCGCTCGCCGGGTAGCGAGCCACGTCTTCGACCCTGCACAGCCACGCTTGTTCGCCGGGGGAGAAATAGACGACACCATCCTGTACCAGTGCCTGCAGCAGTCTTCGCAGATAGAAGGGGTTCCCCCCTGTTTTTTCTTGAAGCGTCGCGGCCAGATCCAGGATGCCCTGCGGTGCATCCGAGAAAATCGCCTCGAGCATCTGGCGGGTGGACTGCAGGGACAGCGGACGCAGGTGAAGGTCGGCCAGTTCCGCCACGGAGACACGTGCATCCGCCATCAGTCGGTCTGACAGGGCCTGCGCCTCACCCGACTGGTCGCGCCGGGCGACGATCAGGAGAAGTCCCGTGACCGGCTCGCTCACCAGGACCGAGAGGAAGGAGCGGGTCGCTTCGTCGGCCCATTGCACGTCGTCGAGAAAGAGGATCAGAGGGCTAAGCGTCGTTGCCGCGACCGACAGGACCGTGCGCAATGCCCGCTGCAACCGAAGCTGGACCATGGGGCCAGGCACCTCGATCCTGATAGCCTGAGGCCCGGTCAGGACTTCCATTGAAGGCAGGAGGTCAAGCAGCAGCGCCGCGTTACCCTGCAGCTCGCGGGCCAGCGCCTTGCGAAGGGATGCAAGGGTCGCATGGTCGGCTCGCATCGCCTCGTCGATGAAGGCGCTGATCGCCTGCACCACCGGACCGTAGGGAACTTCAGACTGATGCTGGTCACTCTTGCCCTGAATGAACAGCGCCTTTTCGGCAGCCTCCTTGCCGAGGCTGTGAATGAGGCTCGACTTTCCAACGCCCGGCTGGCCATGCA
Organism: Rhizobium sp.; assembly: GCA_029865825.1. Taxonomy (GTDB): domain Bacteria; phylum Pseudomonadota; class Alphaproteobacteria; order Rhizobiales; family Rhizobiaceae; genus Allorhizobium. Next base: position 41,565 of record JARXAQ010000248.1, on the reverse strand, counting down.
CCGAGATCATCGACGGCTTGCCATGATCCAGAAAGCGCTCCAGCACGTTTGAGAGGATCTCTTCCTCTTCCCCACGACCGAAAAGCGCAGAGGTCCCGAGCTGCGCGAAGGGCGTGTCGACGCGGCCGATTTCGAAATCGCTGATGAAGCGTTTCTCGCGCCATTCCTGCTCGCAGCGCGCAAGATCGACCTCCAGCGCGAGGGCAGTCTGGTAACGCGCGGCAGGCTCCTTCGCGAGCAGACGCCTGAGGATCTGCCCGATCACCGCCGGCAGGTCGGCGAAGATGCTGCCCGCATCCATCGGAGCCAGTGCAAGATGGGCATGGCGCCATTCGACCGGCGAGTTGGCCGCCAGCGGAAAGATGCCGGTCAGATGCCTGAAGAGGATCATGCCAAGCGCATAAAGGTCGCTTCGACTGTCGGAATGCGGGGCGACATGCCTCAATTGCTCCGGTGCGCGATAGACGATCTCATCGATTACCCCGATCGTCTGCGCTGAGGCCGTCACGGGCAGTGTCCTCAGACGGAGGTCGCCATGACGATCGATCGCAAAGTCTATCGGATGCAGAGATCCAAGCGGAGCACCATCGACATGGGCTGCCGAAAGCGCCCGGACCATGGAAAGGGCCAAGGGTAGAAAGTCGTCCAGAGGGGCTGGCGCAGGCGACAGCAATTTCAGGATAATGCTCGCGGTGTCGAACACCAGAACGCGATGCTCGGGTTCCTCAACAATTGCGACAGGAGAGTCGAGCCAGGCGTCGGCATTCGGGTGGCGGCGCAGGTGCGGGTCGATCTGTTGCGATCGCGATCCGTCGCGCGCGCGCGGGAGGATGAGCGCGTCCCACACGCCATCACCCTGTGACAGACGACAGAGGCTGGCACCGCCGGACTGCCAGACAAGTGTTTGGTTACTGGCTCGAAGCCAGGCTTGATCGAACATTCCGCTGTCTCTGGCTAGCTGCAGCATGGTCTTCACCCGAAGATGCACCTTACCCCGGCATAACACTGAAGGCCGAGTGCTGTCTTTGCCGCATGTGCTGTCATTCGGGCCAAACTTGCTGCAAATGCGAATTCTCGGCATTGCAGACGGCTTATCGGACTTTTATGATAGATCCTTATCGAGAGGCCAAGGGGCATGTCGTCACTCCACGACCATGGCATATTCAAATTCCCTCAGGCGGGTGTCATCAACTCTTCTGCGGGCAGGCGGTGGCAGAACCTGAGTGCGGAAGTGCGTGCGCATCCGGCTTGCGAACTGCCCGCCATCTGCAGCACCCAGATGGAAATCACGCTCGCGCTCCAGGGAACGCCCTCCGGCATCGTTCATCGTCGCGGTGACGGGCGATTTCAGTCGACGGCGGTCCGCAGCGGCACCCTCTGGTTCTGCCCGATCGGGGTCCAGGAAGATTCCATCCGCATAACCGAGCCTCTGCCCGAGATCCTGCATCTCTATCTCCCCGAGCATCAGTTTGCCTCGATCGGCGAGTTGACATCACGGCCTGTCGTTTCGGGCGACATCGCCTACCTCGCCGACGTGCCCGATGAATTCGTTCGGCAATTGTGTTTCCGCGTCCTACAGGAGATGCGATACGAAACGGCAGCCGGAGACCTGCTTGTCGAGCAGCTGTCCATGGCGCTCGCACTCCATCTTCTCTCAAGCTACTCGGGAAACAGCATCAACGCGCCGCCGACCGAGGTGAACGGCGCCCTGAGCCCGGCCAGGCGCAACCGGGTCATCGACTATGTCGAGGAAAACCTGGAAGATGATTTGACCGTTCCAGAACTCGCCGAGGTGGCATGCCTCAGCCGCTATCATTTTGCCCGGTCGTTCAAGGCGGCGCTCGGACAGTCGCCATCGGATTACGTGGCCACGCGCCGGCTTGCTCACGGACAAAAGCTTCTCGATGACACAAGGCTATCGCTTTCGGAGATCGCCTTCCGTTGCCGCTTTTCCTCGCAGGCTGCTTTCGGGCGCGCGTTCCGACGACACACCGGGATGTCTCCTGGTGACTATCGTCGACATCGGGTGTGAACGCCCTGCCTTCATCGCGTGAAAAACGGTGACACGTCCAACTCGGCTGTATAGCCGACAAGAGACTGACGGTGCCGGATGGCATTTGCCACCGAGAGCATCGATGCCGTGAACCTGCGCACCAATGCAGCGCTGGTCGCCAATGCCGCAAAAACCTTCACCGTCTCGGCGATCCTGACCACCGGGCCGGCAAAGTCGTGAGATATACGGCGGGCCGACGTCTAGCTGGCTGAGTGGTTAAGCCTGCGGCTGCATGCTAATCGCCCGTTCTATACAGGCGATCAGTGCTTCCGCTTGATAGGGCTTCTGCAGGACACAGACCGGCGCATCGATGTTGGCACGCACTGGCGTCTCGGGAAAGGCCGTGATGAAGATCATCGGCACGGGATCCTTGCACTCCCTCAGGAACGCATAGAGCTCGACACCAGTCATACCGGGCATCTGCACGTCCGAGACGAGACATGCCGAGCGACCATTGTTCTGCGATTGGAGAAAATCCTCCGCGGAAGAATAGGTCGCGACATCGAAACCGCAGGATCTCAAGAGGCTGCTGGTGGCACGCAGGACCTCGACTTCGTCGTCGATTACGGAAATGAGCCTGGGAGCATGCACCTTGATCTGCCAATCTCCGGTCGGCGACCGGGTTCGTCTGCATGCCTTAATAGCGGTATTTCAAAACTTTATCGACTATACTCGAGTTTATCGACTGGCCGACGTGCCCTGATTTCGCGCAATGGCCTCGGACATCTTAACAAGGTCGGCAAAGGTCTTGGCCATCATCTTGCGCATGATCTTGCCACGATGGACCTTCACGGTAATCTCGCTGAGCTCAAGTTCGCCGGCGATCTGCTTGTTCATCAATCCGCTGGTCGCCATTTCCATGATCTGCCGTTCGCGCGGGGTCAACGACGAGAAACGCTCCTGCAGCTCCGCTTCAATCTTCGTCTCTCCCTTGACCACGGCCCGCGTCAGACAGGCGGCAGCGACCGCGTCGAGCATGTCCTGATCGCGAAACGGTTTTGGCAAGAAGTCGACTGCACCCGCCTTCATCGCGCGCACCGACATCGGGATATCACCGTGGCCGGTGACGAAGACGATCGGAATCTCGCTGCCCATCTCCGAAAGTTTCTTTTGAAAATCGAGGCCGCTGGTGAACGGAAGCCTGACGTCCAGGATCAGGCAGTCGGCTTCTTCCAAGCCTTCCTTGTCTCGGCAAAGATCCAGCGGCGTCGCATAACATTTCACGCGGTAGCCAACCGAGCGTAGAAGGCTATCGACGGAAGTGCGGACGATGTGCTCGTCATCCACAACGAGAACGAGAGGGCTCACGGACATCCTTCGACTTTCAGGGATCGAGACGATCCTCTTTCCTTAGACCCGGCCACGACCATACGGCAACTATACGTGGGTATGCGAGGCTAGCACTGCAGTTTAACATCTATCAATTCCTGTACAATTTCCCCGCAGCGTCATTCGTCCGATGATCCCCATCAAGCAGAGACAAATGGGGTTTGTCATGTCAGCACATCCGTTTCAGATCGACGATCGTTTTCACCGAAGGCAGCAACGCGCTTCTTCCATGGCTTCGCAACACATCCAGGTCACACAGCTATTGGCTCACGCCGTATCGCTTGTGGAGAAGGACGAAGACGGCGCCATAGATGTCATCAAGAGAGCCTCGGCTGTTTTTGGCAACCTCTTTGGCAACCTGGACACCTTGAACGAGCCTGAGCCATCGGCGCGAGGCAGCTTGGCTCCGTGGCAGGCGGAACGGGTGAAGCAGCATATCGACAAAGAGTGTGCCCGACGGATCAACAATGACGATCTCGCCCGGATCACACGTCTCAGCACAAGCTATTTCTCCGCCGCCTTTCGCGCCAGTTTCGGAACCACGCCACACGATTACATATCCCGAAGGCGCATCGATCGTGCAAAGCAGTTGATGCTCACCACCGACACGCCGCTCTGCGAAATCGCGATCGCTTGCGGCTTTGCCGACCAGTCCCATCTCTGCCGCGTCTTCCGCCGCATCACGGGCCAGACACCAGCCGCTTGGCGGCGGAACGGGCGGGTCGCGTGAAGACAGCCACTGCCCTGCGCCCCGGTTACACTGTTCTACGCCGATGTGCGTGCACAATTGACGTGATCGGGCGGCGCATCGGCGCCGTGCGCCCGGCCTTACGCTTCCGAGCAGCCTAGCGGCACGCGACACTCCGAACTTTCAATTTCCTATGCCATTTTTGACCGCAGCGGAGGCGACACGCGCATCTCGCTGCGGCTTCAGCGCTATGCAAGCAAGGACACGAAGCGGACATCTCAAATTCAGAACCGTAGACGTCCGCGTGTCGACTTTAACGCCCTCGGCCTCATACACGAGAAACTTAGCTCACGAGCTCTTCCTTCCCGCCGCAGGGGACGCGCTTCATCAAGAAATTGTGGTCATGAGCGAAGGGATCTGCTGTTCGAAAAACTTCGAAAATGCAGCAATTCGGGGCGGTAAAGCCTGATAAGGAGGATAATAGAGCGTCAGCCAGAGATCGGGTGGTGCCCAGTTGCGCAGGACGTGAACCAAGCGGCCAGTTCGCAGATGCTCGGCGATATGAAAGCCTGGCAGCATGGCAACGCCAGCGCCGTCGACGGCCATATCCGCGAGAACTTCCCCGCTATTGGCACTGAATGCGCGCCCTGCAGCAATCGCAACACTTGTTCCGCCATCTGACAGAACCCAGGTCTCGCGTCGACTTTCGCCGCTATAGGCCAGACAATCATCGGGCGAGAGCTGGTCGGGAGTTGTCATATCGACAAACCGGGTTCCCGGAGCGGCCACGAGTATCCGCGGTACGACCCTGATCTTGCGCCAGATGGTGAACTTGTCGGAGGGTTGGGACGAAATTCGGATCGTCAGATCAAAATCGTCCTCCATGATGTTGACCAGCCCGTCCGACAGCGAAACTTCAAAGCTAATCTTCGGATAAAGCTCTCGAAATCCTGAAAGAATTGGGGGAAGTACCGCCTTTCCGAACCAGGTGGGGGCGCTGATCCGCAGACGGCCCTGATCGACTTTGTTCGTATCGCGAATATCTTTTCGAGCGGTTTCAAGAGTTTCGAGCGCTGGTTGGATCTGGGCTGCGAAGATTGCACCATCGGTCGTCAGGGAGACCTGCCGCGTGGTGCGGACAAAGAGTTGCACACCCAGATCCTGCTCCAGAGCGGCAATCGAGCGCGTCACTGCAGCGGGGGTCATGTCCAGCTCGCGTGCCACCTGCGCAAAATTGCGCTTCTCCGCGGCCAATAGAAAAACCTTGAGTGCCTTGTAATCGTTCACGTGATTATTTCATCCACCGCAAGTCATTCGCAATTTTTATTGCAATTTTGTCACCTTCGCAACCGCGCTAGCTTGTCTTCACACAACAGATGGACAGCACGGTAGCGAAGGAAAAAGTTATGATTACGGACATCACCGGACTACATCACATCACCTCACTGGCATCCGATGCCAGATTGAACAATGGCTTCTTTACCGAGACACTCGGACTTCGACGCGTCAAACAGACGGTGAATTTCGACGATCCCAATGTCTACCACCTGTACTACGGCAACGAAGGTGGGACGCCGGGGACGGTGATGACTTATTTCCCATTTCCAGGCGTCACCCGCGGAAGGCCGGGCATCGGCGAAGTCGGCGAAATCCAGTTCGCGGTACCGAAAGGCACCCTCGCATTCTGGCAAGAACGGCTGACAGCGCGTGGTGCGAAGCTTGGTGCGCTCGACACGGTTTTCGGCGCCAGACGCCTTCGGTTCAGTGGCCCGGATGGCGATCCCCTAAGCCTCATCGAGACCGAGGACGACGCTCGTCCGGCCTGGACCGACGGCGGGGTCAGCGCCGATGTGGCAATTCGTGGCTTCGCCGGTGCCAGTTTCAACCTGCATGACACGGCCGCGACGTCCGAACTGCTGAGCTTCATGGGCTACCAAAAGGGCGAACAGCAAGGCGATACCACCCGCTTCATCATACCCGGCGGCAATGGCGCCGATACGATTGACCTGAAGGCAATGCCGGGGACGGCTTTCAATCGCCAGGGTGCCGGCTCGATCCATCACATCGCCTTTGCCGTCGAAAATCGGCAAAAGCAGCTCGATGTGCGAAAGGCATTGGTCGATACCGGTTACCAGGTGACCCCGGTGATTGACCGCGATTACTTCTGGGCCATCTACTTTCGGACACCGGGCGGCGTATTGTTCGAAATCGCCACCAACGAGCCGGGCTTCGACCGGGACGAGGATGCTGCGCATCTGGGCGAGATGCTCAAACTTCCAGCCCAGTATGAGCCCTTTCGCGGGCAGATAGAGGCCGGTCTCACCCCCCTCGCCGCCTAGAGCCTGAATACCTCACGAACAGACAATTCTGCAGCGCGGCGTCCAAGACGTTCCGCATCGCCGCAGCGTATCCAAGCACCATCCAATCCGACAAGGAAATCTGTCATGGAAATGTCTTCATCGAACAAAGCTACCGCTGTGCTCGTCCACGGAGCATGGGCCGACGGCTCCAGCTGGCGCCGTGTCATCAGGTTGCTGCTGGAAAAGGGGATCGATGTCGTCGCGGTCCAGAACCCGACCACGTCACTTGCCGACGACGTCGCCGCCACGAAACATGTCCTCGACGCAATCAAAGGTCCGGTCGTCCTGGTCGGTCATAGCTGGGGTGGGACTGTCATCACCGAAGCAGGCAACAGTGCGAACGTAAAAGCCCTGGTTTACGTCGCTGCCTTCGCCCCGGATGCTGGGCAATCAACCGGTGATCAGGTGGGTGCCCATGAAGCACCTCCAGGGCTGAGCGGCGTGACCGATATCGGGAATGGCAAGCTTATGATGAGTGTCGAAAGCTGGATCAGCAACGTCGCTCAGGATCTTCCGGAAAGCGAGGCAAGACTTCTCGCCGCTGTGCAGACACCGCTTGGCCTTCCGACGTTCACTGACAAGGTCACCCATACGGCCTGGTCAGACAGACCCACATTCTATGTCGTTTCCACCGAAGATCGTGCGGTGAGCGTCGAGTTGCAACTTCAGGTGGCTGTCAAAATGGAGGCTAAGACAACGGAGCTTCACGCAAGCCACATGTCGTTGCTGTCGGCGCCAGCAGAAGTGGCAGAGGTCATCTACGGGGCGGTGATGGGCGTTTCCATCTAGCCCATCGGGATCCGATCGTTGCAAAAATCGCAACAGATTCTCAACTATTATTGCAATTTCGCGCTATGTGGCGATCGCCTAGTTTTGATTTCAGCAGCCAAGGCAACGGGTGGACAAAACACCGAGGTCGAACCTGCCGCACGAAGCCCTTCTCGAGCGCCGAGACAGAAAATCCGGCTGCTCACCACCCTGCCGCATCAGCGGTCCAAACAACCGAAGAGGAACTGACAATGTCCAAGCTCGAAGTCCTGACCCCCGCCAACAGCCAGCTCATTTTCATCGACCAGCAGCCGCAGATGGCGTTCGGCGTGCAGTCGATCGACCGGCAGGTTCTGAAAAACAATGTCGTTGGACTCGCCAAGGCCGGAAAGATCTTCAATATTCCGACCACGATCACGACTGTTGAAACACAATCCTTCTCCGGCCACACATTCCCGGAATTGCTGGCTGTCTTCCCGGAAAACGACATTCTCGAGCGCACCTCGATGAACTCCTGGGATGACCAGAATGTCCGCGATGCGCTCGACCGCAACGCCGCCCAGGGTCGCAAGAAGATCGTCGTTTCCGGCCTTTGGACGGAAGTCTGCAACACCACCTTCGCATTGTCGGCACTCAACGACCGCCCAGACTTTGAGATCTACATGGTCGCGGATGCGTCGGGCGGCACCACCGCAGACGGCCACAAATATGCCATGGACCGCATGGTGCAGGCCGGTATCGTTCCGGTCACCTGGCAGCAGGTTCTGCTCGAATGGCAGCGCGACTGGGCCCGCAAGGAAACCTATGACGCCGTCACCACGCTGGTGAAGGAGCATTCCGGCGCCTACGGGATGGGCGTGGACTACGCCTACACCATGGTCCACGGCGCAACCGAGCGCGTCACCCATGGCAAGCGCATCGGCCCGAACCCCGCGAAGTAAAAGACGCACGACCGCTCTCCTCAGTAAGCTGTGGGGAGCGGTCCGTTCCAATCCGAAGAGGAGAACCCCATGAAACTCTATCTAATGTCTCTCGGTGCAGGCCTGCTGGTCGGGATCGTCTACAGCCTTTTGCAGGTGCGCTCCCCCGCGCCACCAATCATTGCCCTTGTCGGTCTTTTGGGCATTCTACTGGGCGAACAGGTCGTGCCCTTCGCGAAAATTCTCTGGGCCAAGGAACCGGCAGCCGTGTCCTGGCTGAACCATATCAAGCCGCATATGTTCGGACACCTGCCCACAGGCAAGATCGCGGTCGTAAAAGCTGCAGATCGCCAGCCGTCTCAAGAACAGCAGAGCTAATTTACGCTGCAGGGAGAGAGGGCCGGACCGGTTTTCTCATCCTGGCCCATCCTCCAAATCCATATGACCAGGAGCGCCTCCATGTTTGCCGATCTCATCCTCCTCAATGGCCGCATCACCACTCTCGACCGCACCAAACCCACCGCCACTGCCGTTGCCATCAAGGACGGAATCTTCATGCGGGTGGGCGATGACAAGGAGATCGCCGACCTTGGCGGGCCGGAGACGACGATTGTCGATCTCAAGGGCAAGCGCGTCCTACCCGGCCTGATCGACAACCACACCCATGTCGTCCGGGGTGGTTTGAACTTCAACATGGAACTGCGCTGGGATGGCGTGCGCAGTCTGGCCGACGCCATGGACATGCTCAAACGGCAGGTGGCAATCACACCCGCACCGCAATGGGTGCGCGTCGTTGGCGGCTTCACCGAGCATCAATTCGCCGAAAAGCGCCTGCCCACGATTGAAGAGATTAATGCGGTTGCGCCGGAGACGCCCGTCTTCCTGCTCCATCTCTATGACCGCGCGCTGCTGAATGGCGCCGCCCTTCGTGCCGTCGGTTATACGCGAGACACACCGAACCCGCCGGGTGGGGAAATCACGCGCGACGCCCAGGGCAATCCCACCGGCATGCTGCTGGCCAAACCCAATGCGGGCATTCTTTATTCGACCCTGGCCAAGGGGCCAAAGCTGCCCTTCGACTACCAGGTCAACTCCACCCGCCATTTCATGCGCGAACTGAACCGTCTTGGCATCACCGGCGTCATCGATGCGGGCGGCGGCTTCCAGAACTATCCCGACGATTACGAAGTCATCCAGAAACTGGCCGATGACGGCCAGATGACGGTGCGTCTTGCCTATAACCTCTTCACGCAGAAGCCGAAGCAGGAAAAGGAAGACTTCCTCAACTGGACTGCCTCCGTCAAATACAAGCAGGGCACCGATTATTTTCGCCACAACGGAGCGGGCGAGATGCTGGTGTTTTCCGCCGCCGACTTCGAGGATTTCCGCCAGCCGCGGCCGGAAATGGCACCGGAGATGGAAGGCGAGCTGGAAGAGGTCGTGCGCGTCCTTGCCGAGAACCGTTGGCCCTGGCGTCTGCACGCGACCTATGACGAGACCATCACCCGCGCGCTTGACGTCTTCGAGAAGGTCAACAGGGACATTCCACTGGAGGGGCTTAACTGGTTCTTCGACCACGCAGAAACGATTTCCGAACGCTCCATCGACCGCATCGCCGCGCTCGGCGGCGGCATCGCGACCCAGCACCGCATGGCCTATCAGGGAGAGTACTTCGTGGAGCGCTATGGCCATGGCGTGGCGGAAGCCACTCCGCCCATCCGCCGCATGCTGGAGAAAGGTGTCAATGTCTCTGCCGGAACGGATGCAACACGGGTCGCCTCCTATAATCCGTGGGTGTCACTCTCCTGGATGGTGACCGGCAAGACAGTCGGCGGCATGCAGCTTTATCCCCGCGCCAATTGCCTCGATCGCGAAACGGCGCTGCGCATGTGGACGGAAAAGGTCACGTGGTTCTCCAACGAAGAGGGCAAGAAAGGCCGGATCGAGAAGGGACAGTTTGCCGACCTGATCGTCCCGGACAAGGACTTCTTCTCTTGCGCGGAAGACGAAATCTCGTTCCTCACCTCGGAACTGACCATGGTTGGCGGCAAGGTCGTCTACGGCGCCGGTGATTTTGCGACACTCGATGAGAACCCTGTCCCGCCGGCCATGCCGGACTGGTCGCCGGTGCGCAAATTCGGCGGTTACGCCGCCTGGGGCGAGCCGGACGGCGCGGGCAGCCATTCCCTGCGCCGCAAGGCTATCGTTTCCTGCGGCTGCGCCAGTGACTGCAATGTCCATGGACACGATCATGCCGGTGCCTGGACCTCGAAGCTCCCCATCAAGGATCTCCAGGGCTTCTTCGGTGCCCTCGGCTGCTCGTGCTGGGCAGTGTGAGTTTCGCGAGCGTATCGGAAGATCCCGGCGGCAGAGGACCTCTGCCGCCATGCGTTGATTGAGCCTGGCCGAACGATTTCATTTAGCGCAACAAAATCGCAATTCTTGTTGCAATTGTTGTTCGCCCGTCGCGCCTGCACACTCCTCCCATCAGAACCCTTCAAGTTTCTCAAGATCAGAGGAAATAGTGATGTCTTCCCCTACCCTTTCCAATCGGCATGGCGGTGTTTTCCGGAACTTGCTGACCCGGCCGGCATTGAAGACCCTGGCCCTCGTGGCCCTTTGCGCCGCTTACATTCAGGGCCCACTCACCAAGATCGCTGATTTTCAGGGTGCGATTGCTGAAATGGAGCATTTCGGCCTGACCCCGCCGGCAGCATTTGCAGTGGTGGTCATCCTGTTCGAACTCACCGCTTCGGCCATGGTCATCACCGGCCACTTCCGCTGGCTGGCCGCGCTCGCCCTTGCGGGCTTCACCCTGCTGGCCACGCTGATTGCCCTGCGCTTCTGGGAGCTCGCTCCTGGCATGGACCGGATGATGGCGACCAACGCCTTTTTTGAACATCTCGGACTGGCCGGTGCATTCGTGCTCGTTGCCATCTCCGATCTTGCGAAGGGATCCAAGCCATGAGCGGCGCCAAATCCTCAACAGGCACATTCGCCCCGCTGTATCAGCCGGTTTTCGCGGTGCTCTGGGCTGCAACCGTGCTCGGCAATACCGGCAGCTTCATGCGCGATGTCGCAAGCTCGTGGTTGATGACCGATCTTTCCGCCTCGCCGGCTGCGGTCGCCATGGTGCAGGCCGCCGGGACTTTGCCGATCTTTTTGCTCGCCATACCTGCCGGTGTGCTCACCGACATCCTGGACCGCCGCAAATTCCTGATCGCGGTGCAAGTGCTGCTGGCCTCTGTCAGCGCGACCTTAATGGTTCTCGCCAATACGGGTTTGCTCTCAGTGAGCGCCCTGATCGGCCTCACTTTCCTGGGTGGCATAGGTGCTGCTCTGATGGGTCCGACCTGGCAGGCCATCGTGCCGGAATTGGTGAAGCGCGAAGATGTGAAAAGCGCGGTTGCGCTGAACTCGCTGGGTATCAATATTGCCCGCTCCATCGGTCCGGCAGCGGGCGGCCTGTTGCTGGCTGCCTTCGGGGCGGGCGTCACCTATGGCGTGGATGTCGCGAGCTACCTTATCGTCATTGCCGCCCTTGTCTGGTGGCCGCGCGCCAAAAATGCCGATGATGCACTGGCGGAGGGCTTCCTTGGGGCGTTCCGGGCCGGTCTTCGCTATACCCGCGCCAGCCGTCCTCTCCATGTGGTGCTGTTGCGCGCCGCCATTTTCTTCGCCTTTGCCAGCGCGGTCTGGGCCCTTCTCCCGCTCGTTGCCCGGCAGATGCTCGGCGGGGATGCTGGCTTCTACGGCATCTTGCTCGGTTCCGTCGGTGCCGGTGCCATTGCCGGCGCCCTGGTCATGCCACGCCTTCGCACTCGCTTCGATGCGGATGCGCTGTTGCTCGGCTCTGCCGTTGTCACCGCACTTGTCATGGGTGCTCTGTCGCTTGCGCCACCGAAGTGGGTGGCCATACTCGTCCTTCTCTTTCTCGGAGGAGCCTGGATTACTGCGCTCACGACGTTGAATGGCGCGGCACAGGCCATCTTGCCAAACTGGGTACGAGGCCGGGGACTTGCCGTCTATCTGACCGTATTCAACGGCGCGATGACGGCGGGAAGTCTGGGTTGGGGTGCATTCGGCGAAGCTGCGGGCGTGCCCACCACGCTTCTGGTCGGGGCCGTCGGATTGCTGGCGGCAGGCCTCATCATGCATCGCGTCAAGCTGCCTTCAGGCGATATGGACATGGTGCCATCCAACCATTGGCCTGAACCTCTGGTCGCAGAACCCGTCGCCCATGATCGCGGTCCCGTATTGATCCTCATCGAGTACCGTGTCGAGAAACATCATCGTACGGCGTTCCTTCACGCCATCGACAAGCTCTCGGAGGAGCGCCGCCGCGATGGTGCCTATGGGTGGGGTGTCACGGAAGATTCCGCCGATCCGGAAAAGATTGTCGAATGGTTCATGGTCGAATCCTGGGCGGAACATCTGCGGCAGCACAAGCGCGTCTCCAATGCCGATGCCGATATACAGGGCAAGGTGCTTGCCTATCACGTTGGTCCGGACAAGCCGGTCGTACGCCACTTCCTGACGATCAGGCGGCCGGGCATGGTCTGAACCCGTCCCGTCATAACCGTAGTCTTTCGCCTCGCGCTCAAAAGCGCGAGGCTTTACAGTTGCGCCTTGGCCCCTGGGAAGGCCGAAGACGCGACTTCGATCCCTGATTATTGCGAAAATGACAATCAAATCGGAACTATTCCAACAATTGTCGCAACGCACTCACTTCGGCATGATCTCCTCATCAGACGAACACGCCTCGCCTGATGAGATCAGAACCAACTCAAAGGGCCGCGCCGATGACCTCTGACTTTCTTCCCATGACCCGTCGCAACGTTCTCACCACGACAGCCACGATGGCGGCGGCAAACGCGCTTCTTCCCGCATTTCCCTCTGCAGCTTTCGCTGCTTCAACCACCACACCAACCGACGGAGACAAGACCATGGCATATGTTACCACCAAGGACGGCGTAGACATCTTCTACAAGGATTGGGGCCCGAAGGACGCCCAGCCAATCATGTTCCACCACGGCTGGCCCCTGTCTTCCGATGATTGGGATGCGCAGATGCTGTTCTTCCTCTCCAAGGGCTTCCGCGTCATCGCCCATGACCGCCGCGGCCACGGCCGCTCCGCCCAGGTGTCTGACGGCCACGATATGGACCACTACGCCTCCGACGCCTTCGCCGTGGTCGAGGCACTCGACCTGAGAAACGTCGTGCATATCGGCCACTCCACAGGTGGTGGCGAGGTGGCCCGCTACGTGGCAAACCATGGTCAACCGTCCGGTCGCACCGCGAAAGCCGTTCTGGTTTCCGCTGTTCCGCCGATCATGTTGAAGACGGCATCCAATCCGGAAGGTCTGCCGATGGAGGTCTTCGACGGCTTCCGCGCCGCCCTCGCCGCAGGCCGCGCCCAATTCTTCCGTGACGTCCCAGCGGGCCCCTTCTACGGCTTCAACCGTGATGGCGCGAATGTGCAGGAAGGCGTGATCCAGAATTGGTGGCGTCAGGGCATGATGGGCAGCGCCAAGGCCCACTATGATGGCATCAAGGCTTTTTCTGAGACCGATCAGACCGAAGACCTGAAGACCATCACGCTGCCGACGCTGATCCTGCATGGCGAAGACGACCAGATCGTTCCCATTGCCGACTCCGCCCACAAGGCTATCAAGCTTCTGAAGAACGGGACGCTCAAGACCTATCCTGGCTTCTCGCACGGCATGTTGACCGTCAATGCCGATGTACTGAACGCCGATCTCCTGGCCTTCATTCGGTCGTGACAGTCTGAATATTCGCCGATTGAGGCCGCAGCATCATCATGCTGCGGCCTCACGAACGCCTTCAATGTGGCTCACCCAGAGGGCGAGCCAGCTCACGATTCGGGACAATTGCTGGGATGCGGGTTCGGCGGCCATAGGTCCCGATACCGCGGCGCTATCGCACGAAGGGCATGGAGGAACCAAGCGGCCAGACGGCCCGGTGGCTTTCGGGAATTCGCCAACTTCGTGTCGATTACCGAATTGAAGGCGCACTGGCGACGTAACGCGAGGGCCATGATGGACTCGACGGCCGAAATGAAGGCTCGAAGCGGTCGCTGAAAGGGCACCGCACCCAGAGTGCCCTTGAAATCAAGAGGCATCCCTCACGCCTGAGATGACCAGCCCGGCTTGTGGCGAGACCGGAAGCGCTCGATTTCGCGCTGTTGTGGCGCTATGCCGGTGAAGATTGAAACATATTCCGGAATACGCCGCAGACGCAGGTCAAGGTCCTCTTCGGTCTGCATCGAGATGTAGCCGATCTGGACGAGGTAGAGAGTTCTCGCTCTGACATCTGCGGCAACCGGCGTGTGACCGAAACGTTCGAACATACGACCGAGCGCCTGAAGGCGCGCAGTGTCTGCGGATTGTACTTCCGCCAGGATTTCTTCGGACTGCAGTGCCCAGCTGCGGACCGCAAATTCGAATTTGGCATCGAAGAGAGCCGTATCCAACCAGCAATCGAAGACGTTGAGCGTCGCCTCTGCAATGCTCTCGGCATAGGCCTCCGCGCGGTGCACCAGGTTGCCAGTGTTCTTGTCCCGCCACCTGGCGATCAGGGCCGCCAGCAGTTCCTCGCGATCTTTGAAGAACCAGTAGAAACTGGTGCGCGAAAGCTTCAACCGCTTGGCCAGGGGCAGGATCTTGACCGCGTCGACGCCGCCTTCGAGCAGGGCTTCATAGGCGGCTTCCAGCCATCCATCGCTTGATCCACGCCAGCCGGTGTCACCAGAATTCTCGTCCATGTCCCTCTCCTAGAGCAGCCAAGCTTGCTTCGCAACGCTGGGCCCTGGCCACTGTACACCTGCGTCTCCTAAATTGACAGTCATGTACATTTTCGCTTAAGGTCGGCCATTCCCCAGAATGGAGCGCGCCATGTCCAACGATCCCCTCCTGCAACCCTTCCAGCTCAAGCATCTTACCTTGAAGAACCGGATCATCGTGACCTCGCACGAGCCGGCGTATCCGGAAGACGGCATGCCGAAGGAGCGTTACCGCGCTTACACGGTTGAGCGGGCCAAGGGCGGCGTGGCGCTGACGATGACGGCCGGTTCTGCCGCCGTCGCCAAGGACAGCCCTCCGGTCTTCAACAACCTGCTCGCATACAAGGACGAAATCGTGCCGTGGATCCGGGAGATGACGGACGCGGTGCATGAGGCGGGTTCGGCCATCATGATCCAGCTCACCCATCTTGGACGGCGCACCCGCTGGGACAAGGGAGACTGGCTGCCGGTCGTGGCACCATCGCATCTGCGCGAGCCGTCCCACCGCGCCTATCCGAAAAAGATCGAAGACTGGGACATCGAGCGCATCATCAAGGATTTTGCGGACGCGGCCGAGCGCATGAAAGCCGGCGGCATGGACGGCGTCGAACTGGAGGCCTATGGCCACCTCATCGACCAGTTCGCGTCACCACTGACCAACGAGCTCGACGCGCCCTATGGCGGCTCGCTGGGAAACCGGATGAAGTTCTGTTTTGACGTGTTCTCAGCCATCCGGAAAAGGGTCGGTGAGGATTTCATCCTGGGCGTCCGGTATACGGCGGACGAACAGTTGAAGCACGGCAACGGCAAGACCGAAGGGCTGGAGATTTCCCGCCTGCTGCGCGACAGCGGCCTGATCGACTACCTCAATGTCGTGCGCGGCCATATCGACACCGATGCCGGCCTGACCGACCTCATTCCGATCCAGGGCATGGCCAATTCGCCGCATCTGGATTTTGCCGGCGAAATCCGCGCCGCGACGAACTTCCCGACCTTCCATGCGGCCAAGATCCCCGATGTCGCGACCGCCCGTCATGCCATCGCCTCCGGCAAGGTCGACATGGTCGGCATGACGCGCGCGCACATGACGGACCCCCATATCGTCCGCAAGATCATGGAGAAGCGCGAAGAGGACATTCGCCCCTGCGTCGGCGCAAACTACTGTCTCGACCGCATCTATCAGGGCGGTGCCGCCTACTGCATCCACAATGCGGCAACCGGACGGGAACTGACCCTGCCGCACGAAATCCCGAAGGCGGAGACGCGTCGCAAGATCGTGGTTGTAGGCACCGGCCCGGCAGGCATGGAAGCAGCCCGTGTGGCCGGTGAACGCGGCCACGACGTCGTGGTCTTCGAGGCCGCTGACAAGGCTGGCGGCCAGATCCGTCTCACAGCGCAAAGCCCGCGCCGCCGGGAAATGATCAGCATCATCGACTGGCGCATGGCGCAGTGCGAAAAGCTCGGCGTCACCTTCCGCTTCAACACCTGGGCGGACGCAGAGACCGTGTTGGCCGAGGCCCCGGATGTCATCGTGATCGCGACCGGTGGCTTGGCGCATACGGAGGTGCTCGAGGACGGCAACGACCTCGTCGTCTCCGCCTGGGACATCATCTCGGGTGACGTGAAGCCCGGCTCCAACGTGCTCGTCTTCGACGATGCCGGCGATCATTCCGGCCTGCAGGCAGCCGAGATCATCGCCGCCACCGGAGCCAAGGTCGAGATCATGACGCCGGACCGATCCTTTGCGCCGGAGGTCATGGCCATGAACCTCGTTCCCTACATGCGCTCGCTGCAGCAGAAGGATGTGACCTTCACGGTGACCTTCCGGCTGGAGGCCGTTGCGCGCCAGGGCAATGGATTGGTGGCGAAAGTCGGCAGCGATTATGGCGGCATCGAGCAGACCCGGCTGGTCGATCAGGTCGTCATCAACAATGGCACCATCCCGCTCGACGATCTCTATTTCGAGTTGAAGGGGCTTTCCTCCAATGGCGGCGAAGTCTCCTATGACGATCTCATCGCCGGCCAGCCGCAGCGCGTTCTGCGCAATCCGGAGGGAGCGTTCCAACTCTTCCGGATCGGCGATGCGATTTCAGCACGCAACACCCATGCCGCCATTCACGACGCCTTGCGGCTGGTGAAGGATCTCTAGAACCTCAATACGGTGACCTCCGACACGAAAACGCCCGCGAAATGCGGGCGTTTTCAATTGCGTCGGATCCGGGGAAGAACGAGGCCGTTATCGGTCGATCACGAGATCGCTCAGCGGCTTCGAACAACAGGGGAGGAAGAAGCCAGCCTCGATCTCGCGCTGACGGATGCCGCCATCATGCTTCATGTCGACCGCACCGCTGACGAGCTTCGACTTGCAGGTGCCACAGATCCCGTTGGCGCAGGAGGATGGAATGCGCACGCCCATTTTCTTGGCGCAGGACAAGACTGTCTGCTCGGCGCTGACCTCCAGCACCTTTTGCTGCTTGACGAATTCAACCTTGAAGGTCGCGGCGACCGCCAGTGTCTCTGCCGGGGTAGGAAGATCAACGATGACGGCCGCATCGAAGCTTTCCTCCAGATAGCGCTCCGGGGAGACCCCGAGGTCCGCGCTGATCGCCCGGGCGGCCGCCATGAATGGCGCCGGTCCGCAGCAGAGAATGGTGCGGTCGGCAATGTCAGGCACGACGAGTGCCAGAAGCGCCGTCGAGATGCGACCATTCAGGCCCGGCCAGGCGGGGTCGCCGGTGAGCACCTCCGGCAGGAAGATCAGCCGCAGGCCTTTCATGCGCCGCGCCAGAACCGACAGCTCCTCGCGGAACAGCAGGTCGAGCGGCGAGCGCCCTGCATGCAGGAAGATCACGTCGACGGGTTCGGCCCTGTCCGCCAGTTCCCGCGCCATCGCCATCACAGGGGTAATGCCCGAGCCGCCTGACAGCATCAGGTATTTCCCGGCTTTCGGGCGGTTGAACTTGCCCATCGGCCCAGACGCCGGCAATTCCATCCCCGGCTTCAGATTGTCGTGTAGCCAGTTCGAGACCTTGCCGCCAGGCACGCGTTTGACGGTAACCGTGATCGCGTTGGACCGAAGTGGCGACGAAGAGATGCTGTAGCAGCGCCCATTTTCTTCCTCGTCGATCGCAGGCTCGAAGAGGAAATATTGCCCCGCCTCGAACGAGATCCTTTTGCCCTGTGGCGATGCCAGGGTGAAGCTCTTGACGTCATGGGTCTCATCGTGAACGTCGATGCAGACCAACCTGTTGTCGGTCTCGGGATCCCAGAGACCGGGCGCGCGCGGGTCAGATGTCACGCCGGTATCAGTAGCCATGAGCGCGCATCCGGTCGATATACCAGGACGCAAAATCGTCGAGCGCGCGTTCGGTGAAGGTCGAATAGACGCCTGGCTCGTAGGCGGGGTCGGTCACGCCGGCCTGCGAACGGGCGACCAGATCGGAATCCTGGTTCGTCGTCTCGATCCAGACATGCGTGAGCTTGTGCAAATCGTAATCCACGCCCTCCACCGCATCCTTGTGCACGAGCCATTTCGTCCGCACGAGCGTCTTGTCGGCGGACAGCGGGATGACCATGGAGGTGACCGCATGGTCGCCCATGAAATGGTTCCAGCTGTTATGCCCCCAAAGATGCGTGTCGCCCAGATCCTTGCGGGTTATGCTGCCGAGCAGCTTGGAAGAGGCAGCCGTCGCATCCTCGGTTTGGGATTCGCCAGCACCAGCGATGATCAGGCGCTGGGTTCGAAAATTGGTCTCGCAGTCCCGGACACGCTCGACCGTCGCGGACGGAAACCCATCGGCTTCCCAAGCCTGTGTTCGCTCGGCATACATCGCGAAATGCGTCTCTGCCTGCTCGCGGTCCTCCGCGCTCAGGCTCTCGGGGTCGAAGCCGAAATCGAGATCGACGAAGGAGACGCAGAGTTCCGGGTGGTTGGCCGAACAGTGATAACACTCGCGATTGTTCTCCATCGTGAGCTTCCAATTGCCGTCCTCGATGACATCGACCTGGTGCGCAACCTTCGTGTTTCTGAGGTCGTAGGGCGCCAGGCGCTCACGCATGGCATCTTCCAGATGATGAATGTCATCAGGCGGATTATCCGACAGACAGATATAGATCAGCCCACCGATCGACCGGAATTGGACTGGTTTCAGGCTGCGGCAGCTCTTGTCGAAATCCTTGCCCATATGCGGGGCGTAGGAAAGCGCGCCATCCAGCTCGTAGGTCCATTGATGATAGGGACAGACCAACTTTGACACCACGGTCGGGCCGGCATCGAGAAGGCGGGAGCCACGATGGCGACAGACATTGCGAACGACCCGGATCGCATTGTCATCGTCACGCAGAAGGATCACGCTGATCTTGCCGATGTCGATGACAACGGCGTCGCCGGCCTCAGGCACTTCGCATTCGAGCCCCACATAGATCCAGTGGCGCGTAAAAAAGACGTCGAGATCGGCCTCGAAAACGTCGTCGCGCGTATAGAGCCCCGAAGGCAAAGAGTGGCCGTTTGCACGTGCGTCGAGAAGTGCGGAAATGGAGGAGGCAAGCCGGTTGAGCATAACGCACCCTTATCTGATGATCCGGGTATCCTGGCAGGAAACCCTGCAGCTTCAACTGCACAAATCGGCGGCCTTGACATTACCTTTAGTAATGGAAGAAGGTTCACGCAGTGAGGCCCCATGAAGAGCTTGAGACGACAGCTTCCCCCCATGACCGCGTTGACCGCCTTCGAGGCGGCTGCTCGCCTTTCCAGTTTCACCCGGGCTGCCGAGGAGCTGGGTGTGACGCAGGCGGCGGTCAGCCGGCAGATCCATGCGCTCGAGGAGGATTTCGGATTTCCGCTGTTTAACCGCCTGCACCGGAAAGTGTCGCTGACATCCCAGGGCAGATCGCTCGCCGCTGCGGCCAGCAACGCCTTCAACCTGATTGCCGAGGCCTCATCCGAATTGCGCCGAGAGACAAGCGGCGACGAGTTGACGATCTCGGCCACGGTCGCCTTCTCGCATTTCTGGCTGCTGCCCCGCATATCGGAATTTTCCCGACGTCATCCGGACACGACGCTGCGCATCGTCAGCCAGGATGCCATGCCGGCTCTCGACCAAGGGGACGTCGATGTAGCGATCCGCTTCGGAGACGGGAAATGGCCGAGTGGGCGAGCGGAGAAACTGTTCGAAGACCACGTCTTCCCTGTCTGTAGCCCAGAGTTTGCCAAGAACGTCGATCCCGACATATCGCCAGCCGACCTGATCCGTCAGCCGCTGATCTCCAACGAGGCCGATGACCCGATGTGGATCGGCTGGAACGCGTGGCTGTCGAACTTCGGTATCTCCAACACCGCAAAACTGAAGGGAATGCGCTGCAGCTTCTACACCGAAGCGATCTACGCGACGCTAAACGGCCAGGGCATCACCCTGGGCTGGGACCGCATGGTAAGCGATCTCGTCGAGCAAAGGCGGTTGATCAGGCTCGGGCACGCATCCGTCGTACCAAGCGGCGCCTATTACGTCGTCATACCCGTGAACCGCACACAAAGCCGTGCGCTGCAGCAGTTCATGGAATGGCTGCTGGAATGCCATGCCCCCACCTGAATGATGAGATGAAAACCGCAGCAGAAACAATTGGCTGTAGTGGCGAGCGGCAACAAGTGCCGCTCTTCCGCTTCATAACACTAGAATGCTGGCGCGATCAGCTATCTCCCTTTCAGAACACCTCGGATAATCTTCCGACCAAATGCGCAACACGGGAGCCACGTGAACTCGCTTTTCGCAGACCTTGAGCGCTAGTGCGAGCCGGAACCCCAATGGACGCCACATTGGGACCACACCCATCCGTATTTTGGCTTTATCCGCCAGCCCCGAAAGGCCCGTTTCGGGCCATCTCCGGATACTGCACGGTTTGTTGCTCGTCGGTGTCGACAGATGCCGACGGCACTGCAAGTCGCACGCCGGCGCCGCCTGCGGCGCTCGTGGCGCGCTCGTCGATAAAGATGATCCCTGCATCTTCGAGGACCGTCCTGACCGCCGCGAGGTCTGTTTCGCGATCCTGAAGGATGTCACCGGAGGCCGCCTCAAGCGCCTGCATGGCAGGCATGGATAGTTGCGCGCGGTTGGCGACTTCTTCTTGCGTTAGACCGAGCAGGGTCCGCGCGGCTGTGATTTGTCTTCCGTCAATCAAGGACTGCTCCTCCATATTCGTCGGTCCACAAACAAGAACCGGGGGATCGGTCATTCGCCAGACCCGATCGCTTGGTGAAAGCGCGGAGCCTGTTCAGAGATCTTGAAAGTCGCTTGGTGCATTCAACCATCCTGCCGAACAGGCAACAGCCGCTGCACTTAGATTTTGATGACGGACTGAAGTGAGACCACCGCCACCAAGTCACCCCCTGACGACATCACCTCAAGCTGGCGGCCATCTATCTCTGCATCGCCGACGACAGCCTCAACAACCATGTCCTTCGCAGCGGAGATAGCACCCCATCGAGCGGCGGCGTCGTCTGCAAACTCGACGCCTTCGACATCGATCTCCAGTTCGTTTCGCTCGTGGATGTGAAAGAAATATCTGTTCATAGGGTTCAATGGCAATCTCGGTGGAAGGTTCCGGCCCAATAGCCAGGCACCATTGATGCAAGCCTCCGTTTCAACCGCCACGACGGTAGCTCTGCTCGAAAAGGAGACTGTCAGCATGTCTCAAAGACGCGCCCGAGGTTTAGCAAAGCCTATGATCAAGGTCGGTTTCCGCAAGGAGACTGACAAAATTTGAATTGTCGGGCTGGCAAGCCAACCGGACCAGCCAAGATCAAACCCGCCTCACGTGCGACGCAGATCGATACGGCTGGTGACGATCGATTTGCCAGTCTTGGGATCGGTATCGACCGTTGTCAGGCGCATGCCGGTGTCGCCGACCTTTTCGATCGTCATCTGTGCCCGCCGATCGCCATTGACCTCCTTCGCCCAGGTAATGCCAAGGTTGATGGTATCTCCGGCCCGCTTTCCGCCCAGTCCGGCAGTGCCGGTGCCCGCTCCGACATAGGAGCCAGCGTATTGGGATCCTGTGGCCTTGAGGTCGGCGCTGATCGCACGCGAGAAGATCGCAAGGCTTGTGCATTTTCCATCAAGCGAGAGCGATTGCGATGTCGTGTCCGACGTGAAGCGGCAATTCACATTTATCGCCGGGGCATTGGCCCGCACTTTGACGGTGCCCTTGCCGTTCCAACTTCCTTCCATAGACTTCAGGAAGGCTGCTTCGTCGGCATGGGCAAAGCTTCCACAGGCGAGGACGAGCGCCGAAGCGGCCGCCAGGGACCAAGCAGAAAATCTCATCATGGACTCGTCTTTCAATCGCGGACGACCGGCGCATGTCGGCGGCAGATCCCGCAGGAAGTTATGTTAGAGCAACCTATGGGAATCCAGGAAGTTCCGGGAACACAGCAATTAAGACCGCAGGGCTGCGTATTGCCATTGGCACTGCCTAGGGCCTCGTCAGCCAGCCAGTGCCCCGCCACTGACCTCATTTCATAAGGCCGGCAGCCCGCAACGCACTCTCGATGACCTCCTGTACGCCCTCGGGCTTTGAGGGTTGGCCGTGCTGTGCGGCAACGTGTGGCGCATCGGGCGTTGCCGGCCTTTCTCGCCGCTCGAAGGATGGGGTCAGCCCCCAGCCGCGCGCGATATGTACGGTCGACGAAATCCCGGCGTCGAGCATATGTGCGGCAGGTTTGCCATATCCGGTGGTCGCATCAACAGGCGCTCCATGGCCCATCCCTACAATCCGGTAGTGCTCGATGGCGTTTCTGCCGGATGCATCCTTCCATAGTTCCAGCGCATGACCGCCCTCGACAAGCTGAGCCTCGCTTGATGTAACGTCCACGCCATGGACCCCCCGCCATTGATCGATGATTGCGCGGGCATTGGCTTCCACGACGGTATTGTCGTTGGTCCCATGCCAGACGGAGACGGTCGGCCACGGCCCTTCGTGGCGCGAAGCGCTCCTGAGCGTGGCGTCGAGCGTCGTCGAGGATGGAATTCCGTGCCCTCGCATCCGGTCGAATGCTTCCGGCACCGTGGAGGCGACACCGAAGGGAAGGCCGGCGATGATTGCTCCACCGCTAAAGACCTCGGGATACGAGGCGAGAAGTGCATTGGCCATGGCGCCACCTGCCGAAAGGCCGGTGACGAACACACGGCGCGGATCGACACCATGCATGTCGATCATGCTCGCAATCATCGCGCGGATCGACAGGACCTCCCCCGTGTCGCGGGCGACGTCATCGCTCTGGAACCAGTTGAAACAGAGATTGGTGTTGTTCTGGCGGGATTGTTCCGGGAACAGGACCGCAAAACCATAGTCTTCGGCGAGCCTCGACCAGCCGGAGCCATGATCATAGGCTGCTGCCGTCTGCGTGCATCCATGCAGGACGACCACGAGGGCGGGAGGTGACGCTGGACTGTCCGGGCACTGATACCAGCCGGTGAGCTGGCCAGGGTTTTGCGCAGGGGCGTCCAGTCGGGTCAGCTTGTTAGGCTGGCCAGCGGCGCCTGACGCCTGCACACGGGCGCGGGCGAGCCGCTCGATGGTATCGGAAATGCTTCGCATGGGTGACCTTCTGGGTTCCGGAAAGCCAACCGACATCCCTGTTGATAGATGATGTTCAACAATGAGGTCGAGGACCGGCGTGAGCCGGTCCTCGGTTTAACTCTATTAGAGAGTGCGAGCCCGATAGCGGTCGCGCTCCTGTTCGATTTCCGCCGGGCCGTAAGGATCAGCCGAATGATCGAACTTCGTCCAGCCCTGCTCCGAATAGGCCTCGCGGCGCGCCATCGGATCGACGCGATTGGACTGCTTGAGGATCGCTTCCGCCTCGGCTTCCATGGCGTCATCGACGCGCGCTGTGACCAGCGTCCCGCCACGGCGAACACCTTCCGCGTAAACGTGGGCCTCTTCTTCAGAAACGCCGGAATCCATCAATGCGCCAATCAGGCCACCAGCCGCACCGCCAGCAACTGCGCCGGCAATGGCGCCTGCAGCGGTTGCCGCGAGCCAACCGGCCGCAACAACTGGACCCACGCCGGGGATGGCCATGATGCCGAGGCCTGTCAGTAGACCGCCCGCGCCACCAACCACGGCGCCAATACCAGCACCGGTGCCAGCACCTTCTGCTGCACCATTGTCGTTGTCTTCATGTCGGTGGCTGTTGTCGGCATTGTTGGAAACGATGCTGATGTCGTCGGACGGTACGCCACGGGCCTCCAGTGCACTGACGGCTGCGCTTGCATCACTGTAGGTGTCAAAAAGTCCGGTAACGGTTTTCATGGGAATGACCTTTCTCTGCGTTAACGCAAGATTATTTCGAGACGACGTTGCCCTGGTAATCCATCGCAACCGACATGGACGTGCCGTCCTTCATTGCCGTGGCCTGCCAGACGCCCTTATCGTCGATTTTCAGATCGGTGACGGCGGTGTAGCCGGCAGCTTCGATGCGCTCCTTGGCCTGACCTTCGGTGAAGGAATTTGCGCCCTCCACGGGGGCTGCAGCGTTCGGTGTTTCCGGTGTTACCACGGCTGGCGTATCGCCGTCGGTTGCAGGAACAGTGGTGGTCTGGGCATAGGCAGACACTGCCGACGCGCACACGAGCGCCGCCGCGAAAATCATGTTTTTCATGGGTTTTCCTCTTTTGCGGACCTTGTTGCTAGGTCTCGGATCAAGAACACGACGGCGTGACGAAAGTTCCGCAATGGGGTCGTTTTGAATGATAACCACTTTATCTGAACCACTTCCGTCCTGGCCGTCGCAGGGAGGAGGCGCGCCCGGAATTCTTCGCCCACCGAACTGGCTGGCCAGTGGTAGCCTTTTGACTGTAAGGTCATTTACGGATTGTGGATTGATGAGCTGCACCGCTGAACGGGAGAGCTTCCATGAAAGACATCGGTCCGACCCATCCAGACTGGAATGTGCAGGAGCTCCGCAGTGCGATCGATTCCGCCGGGGTCGCGCTCTGGACGTGGATCATCGAAAACGACGAGTTTATCATGGATGCCAGAGGCTTCGAACTTTGGGGCCTTTCTGCAAAAACCGTCCTGACTTTCGAACACTTGTCCGCCCAGATTCATCCTGCCGACCGGGACCGTGTGAGGACGGCCTTCGAGGCCACCCGCGTGGTCGAAGGTCAGTTCGAAATCGACTTCAGAATATTGACGAGCGCATCCGACGTGCGCTGGATTTCTGCACGGGGGCAAGGGAACAAGGGAGAACCTGCCGCCGAGAAGATGACGGGCATCTTTCTCGATGTCACGGGGCGCAAGCAAGCAGAAGAAGGCCACGAACTGCTGGCCGGCGAAATGAGCCACCGGGTTAAAAACCTGCTCGCTCTGGCATCCGGACTGACGTCGATCACTTCACGCACGACCGAGACAAAGGAGGAGATGGCGAAACAACTGACCCAGCGGTTGACGGCGCTGGGGCGGGCCCACGATCTTGTCAGGCCTCTTCCAAACGGCCAGGGGAGCGCTGCTCTGCTGGGCGATTTGTTCTCGGTGCTTTTGGCACCCTATGATGACCTCGGCGCATTCGCAGGTCGTATCCGCGTGGCCGTACCGCGCATGGGCATAGGAGAGAAGGCGGCGACCAGCCTTGCTCTTGTGATCCACGAACTGGCGACCAACTCGCTGAAATACGGTGCGCTGTCGGCCGAACAAGGCTTGCTCGATATCTCCGGAGCGACCGTTGAGGACGATGTTGAAATCGTGTGGAGTGAGCAAGGCTGCGCGGATGCTCCGCGAAATTCAGCTGAAGGATATGGCAGCAAGTTGCTCCACCGGACAGTGGCTGGACATCTCGGCGGCTCAATCACGTATGATTGGACAGCCGGTGGAGTTGTTGTGGCTTTAAAAATGCGGGTGAGCGATCTGGTGCATTAGTTGTCACTCGGCTCGACGATGAGCAATCAGCGAAGCGACGGCACTTCGGCTTTCGAGCGAGAACCCGCAGGCCCGATTTCTCTCAATCAGAGAGGATGGCCGGCCCCCATCAACTGGGGGCCGGATATGTTACTTCGGTTCCGAAGCCTTGCCCAATTTCACGGAAGGCTCCCTTCCCCAGACCCGCAGCTTGCCAAGGGATGATACGAACCCGTCCAAGCCTTCGTCGCCGGGCAAGGCGATCACGCCTTCATCCAGCGCCTCTGCAATGCCGGCCTTTTCGAGAAGCGGCATGGCCGACTGGTCGTAGCCGATGAACTTGCAATGCTGGAAGGCGTCGGCCACGAAATCGCGTGCGGTCGCTTCCTTGACGAGGTCATCCATCGCCTCTGCCGATGTCAGCAGCGCGACGGCATCGAAGAGGACCGATGGCCCGCCATCGATCATGTGGTGGACCTCGATCCAGGATCCATCCGACGCTTTGACGCCGCCGACCTTCGGCGCAATCAGCTCGAAGACGGCTTTCTCCTTGGTGATCGCCGCCGTCAGCCCCTTCAGCAACTTCGCATCGACTCCATCCGTGATCAGGATACCGAGCTTGCGGCCTTCGAAACGTTTCGGGCCGCGCTCCACGATGCTGAGTGAGGGGGCGGGCTCCAGATCCTGGCGCGTCGGCATCGCGGCATCCGCCGGTTTCGGCATCGACTGGAAGCCGAGCTTTTGGGCTACGGTATTGGCCAGTGTCTCATCGATATTGAGAAGATGAGAGACCATGCGCTCGCGGATCACGGCCGTTTCCACCTTGCTTAATTAGAAGGTCAGGGCAGCCGCGATGTGGCGCTGCTCCGGCGGCGTCTGGCTGATGTAGAACTGCCGAGCCAGGCTATAGTGATCGGCGAAGCTCTCAGGGCGCAGGCGTGCCTTGCTTCCCTGTTCTTCTGCCGGGAAATGGCGATAGCCGCGGGTCGGCGATTCCCGCGGTCCGGCGCCAAAGGAGTTGGGCTGGTAATTGACCTTGCCGACAGGATTGCGCATCGCCATGTGGCCATCCTGCTGGAAGGTCGCAAAGGGACACTTCGGCGCATTGATCGGCAGATGGGTGAAGTTCGGTCCGCCCAGACGCTTCAATTGTGTGTCCAGATAGGAGAAGTTGCGACCCTGCAGCAGCGGATCATTGCTGAAATCGATGCCCGGCGGCACGTTCTGCGTCATGAAGGCGACCTGCTCTGTTTCCGCGAAGAAATTGTCGGGCATGCGGTCGAGCACCAGCCGGCCGATGGCGACAGGCGGAAGGATCTCCTCGGGGATGATCTTCGTCGGGTCGAGCACGTCGAAATCGAAGCTGTCGGCAAATTCCTGATCAAACAGCTGAACCTGCAACTCCCATTCCGGAAAGTTGCCGGACTGAATCGATTGCCAGAGATCGCGACGATGAAAATCCGGATCGGCACCGTTGATCTTGACCGCCTCGTTCCAGGCCACCGACTGGAGACCCAGTTTCGGCTTCCAGTGGAATTTGACGAAGGTGGATTCGTCCTTTGCGTTGACGAAGCGGAAGGTGTGCACGCCGAAACCCTCCATGAAGCGGAAGGAGCGCGGGATCGTGCGGTCCGACATGATCCACATGACCATGTTCATGCTTTCCGGTGTCAGGCTGATGAAATCCCAGAAGGTATCATGGGCGGTCTGCGCCTGCGGGAAAGCCCGGTCAGGCTCCTGCTTGGCGGCATGGATCAGGTCTGGAAACTTGATGGCATCCTGGATGAAGAAGACCGGGATGTTGTTGCCGACGAGGTCCCAGTTGCCCTCCTGGGTGTAGAGCTTGACGGCGAAGCCGCGGACATCGCGGGCAAGGTCAGCGGAGCCTTTATTGCCGGCAACCGTCGAGAAGCGGACGAAGGCTTCCGTTCTTTCTCCGGGACGCTGGAAGAGATCGGCCTTGGTATAATCGGCGAGCGATTCATAGGTCTCGAAATAGCCGTGCGCGCCATAGCCACGGGCATGGACCACCCGCTCCGGGATGCGCTCATGGTCGAAGTGAAACATCTTCTCGCGGAAATGGAAGTCGTCCATGACCAGTGGACCCCGCGGGCCAACGCGCAGAGAATTCTGGTCGTCGGAGACAGGACCGCCTTGCGCCGTCGTCAGCAAAGGCACGTCACCTTCGGCGATCTGATGCAGTTCGCCTCCTTCGCCGCGCTGCATCGTCTGGTCGTGGATCTTGGCAGTCGCAGTTTTGGACCCGGCGGGCCCACGGGTTGATGTCTTGGCCATGAAGAACTCCTGGAGCACGTGCTCTGATGTGGTGAGGATGCTGCTTGAAAAGCAAAGGACCGCCCCAAACGGGCGGCCACGCAGAAATGGGAGCCGGCTTAGCTGGCCTTCTTCATGCCCTTGGTATTGGCTGACGCCTCGCCCAGAGCCGTCAGCTTCTGGTCGGTGGCAATCTCTTCCTGGAGGTTGGCATCCAGCAACGGGATCGCCTCCTTGAGGCCGAGCTGCTTCGCCCAGGACTTGAGGGTACCGTAACGGGCGATTTCATAATGCTCGACAGCCTGTGCAGAGGAGATAAGGCCAGCATCGAGGGCCGCGGTGCCCTTGTATTCCTCCATGATCTCTTCGCCTTCGGCGAGGATGCCCTGGATGGCTTCGCATGACTTGCCGCGCGCCGGCTTGCCCAGCAATTCGAACACCTGCTCCAGACGCTCGATCTGGCCCTCAGTTTCCTCACGGTGCTGCAGGAAGCCGGCCTTGCCCTCTTCCGACTGTGCCGCCCGCGCCATCTTCGGAAGGGCCTTCAGTATCTGCTTTTCGGCAAAGTAAATGTCCTTGAGCGTATCGAGGAACAGGTCTGACAAAGTCTTTTCGGTCGCCATTGGGGAATCCATCCAAATTTTTGTGAAATTCAGGTGCCCAACCTTTCAGTCTCTCAATGGTTCCCGCGTTCCGCGAGCCGGAAGCGCGGCCCGGTCGCCTCTCGGGCTGTTGCCTGCAGCAGACGCAAATGCCTTGGCCTTCCATCTTGGGGCCGGTCGCGGCATGGAGTGATGGGCGGAAGTTTCGATGACACTTATGGCGGCTCGTGTCGAAGCCTTGCTATCCATATGCGCCTGGACCGGCGTCGTCGTCGCGGGCCAGATGCTTCCCGCACATGACGTCACCAGGTCGTGCCCTGTGACGATTTCTTCGTCGCCAATCGACGGGTCCATGCGCCAATCAGAATGCGCCCATGGATGAAGCAATCTGTCATGACCGAATTCCTGAAGATTAATGCCCGCCACCTCCAGGGTCTCCTGATGATCGGCCGCTGATTGGTGCACTCCCTTATTCGGTGTTCTGTGCGCCTGTGATCGCCTTCTCGATACTGGCTCGCGCTGCTACTTCTGTTTCAATGCATCGACAATCACCCGGAAGGCGGGCGCGTTTTGATGACGGCTCGGGTAATACAGGTAGTAGCCCGGAAAAGGTGGCGTCCAATCTTCGAGAAGCGCGACGAGCGTGCCTGATGCAAGCTCAGCTGCGACCAGGTCATCCGGGACACAGGCGACACCGAGACCTTCAACGGCCGCCCCGACCATAGGATAGGATGAGTTGAACGTGAGCTGACCGGAAACCCGCACGCGCAGGTCCTGCCCGTCCTTCTCGAACTCCCAGGGATAGAGCCCGCCTCCGGTCGCCTGGCGCATATTGATGCAGTTGTGGCCGACCAGATCCTGGGGGTGCTGAGGCATCGGCCTGTCGGCGAGATATGCTGGCGAAGCCACCACCAGCATGCGCCAGTCCGGGCCGATCCGCACGGCGATCATGTCCTTTTCGATGCTCTCACCCAGCCGCACGCCGGCGTCGAACCCGTCTTCGACGATGTTGCGCAGACCGTTGTCGCGACTGAGCTCGACCCTGATATCGGGGTAGTTTTTCAGGATCGCCTGCAGTTTCGGCCAGACCACTGTTTCGAGCGCGTGATCCGATAGCGTGATGCGTACGGTTCCGGCCGGTTTGTCGCGCAGGTCCGAGAGTGCCTCCAGTTCGCCACGGATCGCTGTGATGTTTGGCAGCAGCGCACTGAAAAGCCGCTCTCCAGCCTCTGTCAGCGAAACGCTGCGCGTGGTGCGGGTGAGCAGGCGCAGGCCAAGACGCGTCTCAAGGCGCTTGATCGTGTGGCTCAGTGTCGACTGCGTGATCCCAAGCTTGGCGGCGGCTTTAGTGAAACTGCGGTCTTCCGCCAGCGCCAAGAACCAGAGCAGGTCGTTGAAGTCTTCCCTGGCCATCAAGCACCCTCGTTTTCGTCATTTATGGTCGTCGTCGATAAATCTAAGTGACCGACGCCGACTAATGCATATCAAAAGCGCTTGATAGTGTGTGCAATGGAATAGTCCGCAGACTGCTCTTGCCCCTTCTCCCTCGAACCGATCGAAGGACCACGCCATGGAACTCACCATCAACGGAACACAGCAGCAGGTCGATGTCGAAGCCGACACCCCCTTGCTCTGGGTGCTGCGCGATACGCTCGGGATGACCGGCACCAAATATGGTTGCGGCCTCGCGCAATGCGGCGCCTGCACGGTGCTTGTCGACGGGCAGCCGACCCGCTCCTGCGTCACGACGATCGACACGGTGGTCGGCACGCAGATCACCACGATCGAGGCCATTACAGAGGATCCGGTCGGCCAGAAGGTGGTTGAGGCCTGGGTGGCCAATCAGGTGCCGCAATGCGGTTACTGCCAGTCCGGCCAGGTCATGGCCGCAACCGCACTGCTGAAAGAGACACCTCAGCCGACGGACGAGGACATTGCCGCCGCCATGGTCAATCTCTGTCGCTGTGGAACGTATAACGCGATCGCTGCCGCCGTGCGCGAAGCAGCCCAGGCTTGATCGGAGGGATCACGATGAACCAGATTCAGATCGACACACCCGCCAACACGCCCGGCGATGGCAAGCCCTTCAAAATCTCGCGTCGCGGCTTCCTCGGCACGGTCGCCGGCGCCCTCGTTCTCGGCGTGACCGTACCCGGCGCGATCCGCCCGGCATTGGCTCAGGCGGCCGCTACCGTCGCTCCCGGGACCCGCGTCCCGGTCTTTATCGAGATCCGCCCCGACAGCACGGTGTTCTTCCGCAGCGCCTTCATCGAAGGCGGTCAGGGTATCTTCACCGCCATGGCCCAGATCGTCGGCGAGGAACTCGACGTCGATCCCGCCAATTTCGTCGTCGAGGCGGCACCTCCGGGACCTGATTACGGCTTGGTCGGTGGCTTCCGTTTCACGGGCGGCAGTTTTTCGGTCCGCTCGAGCTACGACATCATGCGCAAGCTTGGCGCGTCTGCGCGGGGCATGCTCCTGCAGGCCGCAGCCGAGAGACTGTCCGTGCCGATTGCAGAGCTTTCGACCGAGCCAGGTCGCGTGCTGCATGCCGCGTCGGGTCGGAGCCTCACCTATGGCGAGATCGCCGAGGCCGCCGCAGGTCTTCCCGTCCCGGAAACGGTAACATTGCGCGAATCCAAGGATTTCCGCTGGATCGGAAAGCCGGTCGAACGGCTGGACGTCCGGGCGAAGTCGACGGGCAAGGCCCAGTATGCGATCGACACCAAAGTCGACGGCATGCTCTTCGCGGCCGTGCAGCACAGCCCGCGGCTGGGCCAGCAACCGGGCGCGCTTGCAAACGAGGCTGAGATCAAGGCGCGGACGGGCGTGCATTCCATCCATTCGCTTCCCGGTGCCGTGGCTGTGGTCGCCGACAGCTGGTGGCGTGCGCGCATGGCTGTCGAAGCGCTGCAGGTCTCGTGGACTGAAGCAGCAGCCGGAACGCCCCACGCGATGCCCGCGGATTTCTCCAGCATGGGGCATATGGAAAAGCTCAAGGCGACGACCGGTGACGGCGTGACCTTCGAGGAAGAAGGGGACACTGCTGCTGCCCTCACCTCCGCTGCCAAGGTTGTTGAAGCGACCTATGACGCGCCGCATCTTGCCCATGGTCAGTTGGAGCCGCCCTCGGCCGTCGCGCGCTGGAATGAGGACGGCACGCTCGAACTCTGGATCCCGAACCAGGCGCCGGAGATGTTCCAGGGCGATGCCGCCAAGGTTGCCGGCATTGCGCCGGAGAAGGTCATCATCCACTCGCCGATGCTGGGTGGTTTCTTCGGTCGCCACTTCCTCTACCAGAGCGCCAATCCCTATCCGCAGGCTATCTTGCTTTCGAAGGCGGTCGGTCGCCCGATCAAGCTCGTCTGGAGCCGTGAAGAGGAGTTCCTGCGCGACACATTCCGGCCCATGGCCGCGGTCCGCTTCCGTGCGGGTCTCGACCAGGACGGAAATCCGACGGCGTTTTCGGCTGTGGCCGTGGGCGAAGGTGCGACGGGACGCTGGTATGGCCGCCAGCCCGACAAGGTCGACAGTTCGGCGGTGGAAGGCATTGCCGGCAAGGTCTATGCGATCCCCAACAAGCGGATCGCCCAGATCCATGTCGACGATCCCGCGATCATCGGCTTCTGGCGCTCGGTCGGCCACTCGATGAACGACTTCTTCTCGGAGACCTTCTTCGACGAGATCGCGGACGCCGGCACCAAGGATCCCTATGAACTCCGCCTTGCGCTTCTGAAGAACAGCCCGCGCCATCACACACTCCTGCAGGCAGTGGCCGAACTTTCCGGCGGCTGGAAGCGGGGTCCTTTTGCGGCAGAGGATGGAACCCGTCGCGCCCGGGGCGTCGCCATGGCGTCGCCCTTCGGCAGCGAAGTGGCGACGATCGCGGAAGTCTCGCTCTCGGGTGGTCAGGTCGTGGTGCACGACGTCTGGGTCGCAATCGACCCCGGCACCGTGGTCAACCCGCGCGTGATCGAGCATCAGGTCAACTCGGCCGTCGCACTCGGCGTTTCCTCGGCGCTTCTGGAAGAAGTCGTCTATGTCGACGGTCTTCCCCAGGCCCGCAACTACGACGGCTATCAGATCCTGACGCCTGACCGTATGCCGAGGGTCCATGTCCGCATCATCGAGAGTGGCGCCCCGATCGGCGGCATCGGCGAACCGGGTTTGCCGGGCGTGCCCCCCGCCATCGCCAATGCTGTCGCCGTCCTTGCGACTGAACGGCCGCGCAGCCTGCCTCTCTCCAAGATGACATTCCAGGAGAAGCAGGGCTGATGATGCATACTCTTGAGAAGATCGCAGCCGCGGGGATCGCTACCGTCCTCATGGCCCTGCAAGCCCATGCCCAGGATACGGCAGCGGGACAGAAGCTATTCCAGCAACGCTGCGGCGCCTGTCACCAGATCGACAGCACGCGCAACGGCGTCGGTCCGCATCTGCAAGGCGTTGTCGGCAGGTCAGCCGGAAGCGTGGACGGCTTCCGCTATTCCACTGCGATGCAGGGCTCGGGCATCACCTGGGATGCGGCGCAGCTCGACACGTTCCTCACCAATCCCGGCGGATTGGTGAAGGGAACGCGGATGACCCAGCGCTTCGCGAAGGCAGACGAACGCCAGGCCATCATCGACTTCCTCGCAACGCGCTGAGCGCAACGGTCCGGCAGATGCAGGTGCGGCGGTCAAACCAATGACCTCGCAACCTATCAGCCGGGCCGCATGTCTGCTCCGCCAACGTGGAAGCAAGACAAAGGCTCGCCATCAACCTGTGTTCTGAGCGGCAGACGAGATCGTACCCGGAATGATGTGGGCAACGTTGGTCGTCCCCGACAATGTTGCCCACGAGTGTCGCGAGAGGAGCGAATTTGGCTATTGATGGCAGGCTTGCACAACCATCCGATACCATAGCGACTGCGTTATCCAACGCGGAGCGAAAGGGTTTCCGGATTGCAATGCTAGGCCGAACGGTCGCCGTGATGCTGATCGCTGTCGCCTATCTGCTCAGTTACTATTTCCCCATCAATGTTGGCATTGCTGCGATTACATCCCTCATCGCTTTGGGCGGTCTCACATCGCTGGCTGCCGTCGGCACGCGCTACGAGCGCCATGCTCGCTACGCCGTCTTTGCCTTCGATACGACAGCGGTCACCATCCTTCTGGCCTTCGTCCCGCTCAGCAGCGGCGGTGACGTACCTCAAAACCTGGTATTTCTCACCAGTTCCGTCCAACACTACTATATCGTCATTGCTGCAGCGGTTTTGACGCTCTCGCCGCCACTGGTGCTGTGGACGGGGACATGGGCGGCCAGTGGATTGCTTCTTGCCACCGGGTGGATCCTGTCGGGCATGGACACGGTGGTCAGCTACAGCGATCTGCCGATTTCCCCATCACCGGACATCTACATTCAGACAGTCCTCGACCCCAACTTCATAGGCATCGCGTCGCGTCTCCAGGAGGCGCTCATCCTGGCACTGGTGACGGCGATCGCGGCATTGGCCGTTCATCGCGCCCGGCGGGTGGTCAGTGACCATGCAAAGGCGGAAGCCGGACGACACCGCGTGCAGAGCCTTTTCGGCCGATACGTGCCTGCACCGATCCTGCGCGAACTGCTCGATGACGGCCATTTGGCCCCCCAGTCGCGTGACGCTACCCTGATGTTTGCGGATATCGCCGGCTTCACTCAGCTCTCCGAGGGTCTGCACCCGACCACCCTCGTGCATTTGCTGAACGCGTTTTTCAGTGCGGTCACAGAGATCATCGACCAGCACGGCGGCGTGGTCATCAACTACCTTGGGGATGCATTGCTGATTTCGTTCAATGCGCCTCTGTCGAAGGAAAATCATACGGATTCGGCGATACTGGCAGCGCAGGACATTCTGGCATTAGTCGAGCAACGACTATTCGATGGGAAACAGATCCGTCTGCGGATTGGCATTGCAACGGGACTGATCGCAGCCGGTACAGTCGGCGCCGGCGCACGCCAGACCTACACGCTCTATGGCGAAGCGGTTAATCTTGCTCAGAGATTGCAGGAACTGAACAAGGAAACCGGCACATCCTGTCTGATCAGCGGAGCGACTGCAAAGCAGATCAGCCGTGCCCTTCCTCTGACCCCCATGGGCACTTTTAAAATCCGCAACCTGCATACGCCGGTGGAGGTCTTCTGCCCCGGCCAGACAAGCACAAGCGATTGATGTCGTGTGTCGATAAGTCCAAGCGGATTGCACCGGCTAATCGTCACAGTACCCCTGGCGTATAGGGGGTGTCATGACACAACACACTCTCATACGGTCCGACCAGATCAGCGATGATCTCGCTACTTTCGATGCGGCACCTCAGCCCTCAGCTGCGCCCATTACAGCCTGGGGTGCCGTGGGCTCCATGGCGCTCACAGTTTCCGTTCTCATCGCCTCGGAATTCATGCCCGTCAGCCTGCTGACCCCGATCGCCCGGGACCTCAGCATGCTCGAAGGACAGGCAGGGCAGGTCATTTCCATTTCCGGATTCTTCGCCGTCGTCACCAGCCTGTTCATTGCCCGACTGGCGGCGGGTCTCGACCGCAAGACGGTGCTCACCTGGTTTTCCGTGGTGCTGGTTTTCTCGGCTCTGGTGGTGACCTTCGCCCCGACTTACTGGATCCTCATGGCAGGGCGGGCACTGCTCGGCATTGCCATCGGCGGTTTCTGGTCCATGTCGACGGCCATCGTCATGCGGCTTCTGCCTTCTGATCAGGTGCCGAAGGGACTGGCGGCGCTGAACGCGGGCAACGCGATCGCCGCCACCATTTCCGCGCCGCTTGGCAGCTTTCTCGGCGAATTGATCGGCTGGCGGGGTGCCTTCTTCCTCGTTGTGCCGCTGGCGCTGGTGGCGCTCGCCTGGCAATGGCTGACCATGCCCGATCTACCGGCAAAGAAAGAGAAGCCCACGGCCAACGTCTTCCATCTGCTGGCTCGCCGCCAGGTCGCGCTCGGCATGACGGCCATCCTTTTGCTGTTCATGGGCCAGTTCGCGCTCTTCACCTATCTGCGGCCCTACATGGAGAGCGTCTCGGGGTTTGACGTGACCTTGCTCTCTCTTGTGATGTTGTTGATGGGACTGTGTGGCATCGCCGGCACGTGGGCCATCAGCCGGCTGCTACCGCAATGGCTCTATGCGCTGGCGATCGGCATGCCGATAACGATGGCATTGCTTGCAGCCGGGCTCGTCTTTGCCTCAAGCTCGCAGCTTGCCGTGACGCTTCTCCTTGGGGCCTGGGGCTTCGTCGGTACGGCCGCACCCGTTGCCTGGGGCACATGGCTTTCCCAGGTCTTGAGCGACGATGCCGAAGCCGGTGGCGGCCTGCAGGTTGCCGTCATCCAGTTCGCCATCACGCTCGGTGCGGCACTCGGCGGCCTGCTGTTCGATCATGTTGGCTGGTGGAGTTCATATCTCTTCGCGGGACTGCTGCTCGTCGGCTCTTCGCTTGCCGCCTGGGCCGCGCGCTCCAACCGGGAAAACGCGAAATGAACGGGGATCATCGACTGACCCGCAGGACACCGCTGGTGACCGGGGCACTGTGCCTCATTCTCGCTCGATCCACGCATGCGCAGGAGCGCAACCTCATGAAGATCCGTTTCAGCTTCAGCGACCAGGATTTTACCGCCACATTATACGACAACGTGTCAGCGCGCGATTTCGCTTCGATGCTGCCACTCGACATCGAGGTGTCGGATTATTCGACGAACGAGAAGATTGCCTACCTTCCGCGCAAGCTCAATCCTGAGGCACGGGGTCCCTTCCCCAACCCCGCAATTGGCGACATCTGCTACTACGTGCCCTGGGGTAATCTCGTTCTCTATCACGGGGATTATTCGTCGATCCGCGATCTCGTTCGCCTCGGACGCATCGATGGCGGTGTGGAACCCATCCTCACGCGCGGCACCTATCCGATGCGCATCACCCGTATTTCCTGACAACCCGGCGAAAGGACAAGACCCATGCTGGCCACCATACTCCATGGCAAAGGCGACATCCGCTGCGAAGAGGTCGCTGAACCCACGATCCTCAAGCCGACGGATGCCATCATCAAGCTTGCGGCTTCCTGCGTCTGCGGCTCCGATCTCTGGCCCTATCGCGGCCTGCAGCCAATGAATGGCCCCGCCAACATGGGCCATGAATATTGCGGTGTCGTCGTCGAGGTTGGTGAGGCCGTGAAGACGATCAAACCCGGCCAATTCGTCGTCGGCTCGTTTTGCCTCTCGGACAACACCTGCCCGCATTGCCGCTTCGGTTTCCAGTCCTCCTGCGAGCAACGGGAATTCATGACCGGTGCGCAGGCGCCCTATGCCCGCGTCCCGCTCGCCGACGGAACACTGGTCGCGACCCCGCACATGCCCGATGAGGATCTGATCCCGAGCCTTCTTGCCGTCTCGGACGTTCTCGGCACCGGCTGGTATGCCGCCGATGCAGCCCGCGTTTCGGAAGGCTCGACAGCCGTCGTCGTTGGCGACGGCGCCGTTGGTCTGATGGGCGTTCTTGCCGCCAAGCAGATGGGGGCCGAACGGATCATCGCCATGAGCCGTCACAAGAGCCGCCAGGATCTGGCGCTTGAATTCGGCGCCACGCACATCGTGTCCGAGCGCGGCGATGACGGCGTGAAGCGGATCAAGGAGATCACGGACGGGGTCGGAGCCGAATCCGTGCTTGAATGTGTCGGCACGCAGGAATCCATGTCCCAGGCGATCAGTTGCGCCCGCCCAGGCGGCCATATCGGCTTTGTCGGCGTTCCCCATGGAGTCCAGATCGCCGGTCAGGACCTGTTCTTCGCCCAGAAGAGCCTGATGGGCGGCCCTGCCCCCGTCCGCCGCTTCCTACCCGATCTCATGGATCTGGTGCTCAAACGGGAGATCAATCCGGGCCGTGTCTTCGACCTCGAAATCCCGCTCTCCGATGTCGCCGAAGGCTACCGCGCCATGGACGATCGGCGGGCGATCAAGGCCCTGCTGCGACTGTAACAGGAGGCGGATGCAGTCCGGGTGTTGTATCGGTGTGGCGATGCGGCATGAGCAATTATCGGCCCGCTCGCCAGCCGACGGCCCCGCGAGACGGAACTCTCGCCTTCGTGGGCCTTGCTACGAGCACGACCAGCAGTTCATGGATGCCGATGGGCGCCTGGGCGGATACACCGAGGCACGCATACGAGATCAGTTTGACATCAAGACGCTGACGCCGCAGGAATGGGAGAATCGCAAGGCAATTGAGACGTTGATCGCAGAATGAGCAGCAATCAGTATTTTTCGCAGGTTGGCGGCCTTCCGCCGCAGACCCAGACCCTCTCCAGCAAGGCGGTCTTCAAGACAGCCTACGCGGTGATCCCGAAGACGGTGATGAGCGACATCGTCACCAGCGTCCTGCCGCATTGGGACGAAACCAGGGCCTGGATCATCGCGCGGCCGCTGAGCGGCTTTGCAGAAACCTTCGCCCAATACATCATGGAGGTGAAGCCCGGTGGCGGCAGCGTCAGGCCGGAGCCGGATGCACGGGCCTCGGCGGCGATCTTCGTGGTCGAAGGCGAGGGGACGATCACCTATGATGGTGAAGACCATTCGCTGCGGGCCGGCTCGTTCGCCTACCTGCCAGCAGGCGCACAATGGGCTTTCCGCAACGACAGCGCTGCACCGATCCGGTTTCACTGGGTCCGCAAGGCGTTCAAGGTCGTGGATGGCCTGGAACTTCCGCCAGCCATCTTCACCCATGAAGACGACTGCGTGATGCACGCCATGCCCGATACCGAGGGCCGCTGGGCAACCACCCGGTTCATCGATCCGGCCGACGTGCGCTACGACATGCATCTCAACATCGTCACCTTCGAGCCAGGCGCCATCATCCCTTTCATGGAAACGCACATCATGGAGCATGGTCTCTATGTGCTGGAGGGCAAAGCCGTCTATCGCTTGAACGAGGACTGGGTGGAGGTCGAGGCCGGCGACTATATGTGGCTGCGCGCCTACTGCCCCCAGGCCTGCTATGCCGGCGGTCCGGGTCGCTTCCGCTACCTGCTCTACAAGGACGTCAATCGCCATCCGGATTTGTGAGTCGGCCGAGCAACTCAAGTCCCTCCGTGAAGGGGCGGGCGTGTTCGGACTTCCTTCGGGTGAACGAGCATGTTCGGGTTTGCAGGGCCTGGTCGATCACCGAATGGGGAAAGCCAAGGTTGCAGCGATCCGGATCAAGGGTGCTGACACGAACCCCATTGCCTTCGGGGGCAGGCGAATGCCTTCGCTCCAGCCTGGCATCTGCGAAGTTCAGCAGCAACCCGCGATTGACGCGTGCATAAATGCGCATCGGGGTTTCATACCTTTCTTCGCTCCTGCCGGATCAGATCGGCCGCCTTCTCGGCGATCATCACCACCGGTGAGGCGGTATTGCCAGAGACGATGCTGGGCATGATGGAGGCGTCGACGACGCGCAGGCCCTCAAGCCCATTCACGCGCAATGCGGGGTCCACGACGGCGTCTGGGTCCGGACCCATTCTGCAGGTTCCGACGGGGTGAAAGATGGTGGTGGCGATGTCGCCGGCCTTTTGCAGCAGGGCCTCGTCTTCCTGGAACTCGCGCCCGGGCAGGATCTCCTCGGGTTGGAAGGGGTGCAGCGCTGCAGCCGACATGACCTGTCTCGCCTGGCGGATGGCCGCGATCGCGACCGACCGGTCGTGGTCGGTCGAGAGGTAGTTCGGACGGATCTCCGGCTGAAGG
The DNA here is from genome assembly GCA_029865825.1 of Rhizobium sp. GTDB lineage: Bacteria > Pseudomonadota > Alphaproteobacteria > Rhizobiales > Rhizobiaceae > Allorhizobium. The sequence goes on along the minus strand of JARXAQ010000248.1, from coordinate 2,147 downwards.
GCGGGATCGGTCGAGGTGATGTGGCATGTGCCAGCGCTGGTCGGGCGCAACTGGCAGACCGAGACGGTGATTGCGGGAAACGGGTGCAGAGGGTCGCCGAGCTTATCGGTGGAGAGCGGCTGGATGTGAAATTCGATGTCGGGCCGGTTTTCGTCCGGGCTGGACCGCGTGAACATGCCAAACTGGCTGGGTGCCATCGACATAGGGCCAGAGCGGAAGAGCGCATATTCGGCGGCGATCTTCATCTTACCGCGCCAGGAATTGGCCAGCTGGTTCAGCGTCACGGCGTTTTTCACCTTGAAGACCGTGCGGATCTGCAAATGATCTTGAAGGTTCGCTCCGACGGCAGTCTTTGCGAGAGCGACGTCGATGCCCAGCGACCAGAGGCGTGCGGGGTCGCCGATGCCCGAGAGTTCGAGGAGCTTCGGCGAGTTGATAGCGCCGGCAGCTAGGATCACTTCACCTGAAGCCTTTGCCGAGAACGAGCCTCCAGGCGTGCGATAATGGACGCCGGTGACCCGCTTTCCCTCAAAGGTCAGGCGCTCAACCAGGGCATGCTGGACCAGGCGCAGGTTGGGTCGTTTCAGGGCCGGCCGCAGGAAGCCGCGCGCCGTGTTCCAGCGGACGCCCTTGTGCTGGTTGACGTCGAAGAAACCGGATCCTTCATTGTTGCCGTCGTTGAAGTCGGCGCACGGTTCGATGCCGAATTCACGCGCGCCCTCCTGGACGGCCTTGAGGATATCCCATTTCAGGCGCTGGCGGCTGACCTTCCAGGGGCCGCCGTTTGCATGCATGTCTCCTGACTGCCCGTGATAGTCCTCGGACTTCCGAAAATATGGCAGCACATCCGACCAGCCCCAGCCGGGATTGCCGAGGTCACGCCAGCCATCGTAATCGGCGGCCTGACCGCGCATGTAGATCATGCCGTTGACCGAGGTGCAGCCGCCGAGCACCTTGCCGCGCGGATAGGCAAGGCTGCGGCCGTTCAGACCGGGTTCGGCTGCGGTGCGCATCATCCAGTCGGTGCGCGGATTGCCGATGCAGTAGAGATAGCCGACCGGGATCTGCACCCAGTGATAGCGGTCCGAGCCTCCGGCTTCCAGGAGCAGCACGCGGATCTTCGGATCCTCCGTCAGGCGGGCGGCGAGCACGCAACCCGCCGTCCCTGCCCCGACGATGACATAGTCATAGTCGCCATCGAGCCGTGTCGTGTCCGGCATGGTCTGTCCTTTCGTTGGCGATCAGGATCGCCGATGTTCGTCTGTGGTCTTCGGCCGACCTAGGGCTTCACGCGCAGTGCGGCCCAAAAGTCCCGCATCTGGTCGGTCAGGGCCGTGTAGAGCCCGTATCGCCTGCGAAAATGCTCCGTCCGTTCCGTATTCGGCTGGAAGTCTCTGGCTGACCGGGTCATCGCAGCCACAGCCTCTTCATAAGAAGCATAGAGGCCGATCGCGACCGTCGCGCCGATCGCCGCTCCCAGAGCACCGGTCTCCCGGGCCTCTGCCACGGTGAGCGGGATTTCCAGGACATCGGCCATCATCTGCGGCCAATGCGGGCTGCGCGAGCCGCCGCCGGACATGACAGCGCGGTCTACGGCCAGACCGGCATTGCGCAACACTTCAATGTGGCGTCGATGCTCGAAGCACACGCCTTCGAAAAGCGCCCTGATCATGTGGCCTTCGCCATGCCAACCGGCGAGACCGTAGAAACCGCCGCGAAACTCGGCACCGAGGCGTGAGCCGAAGATGAAGGGATGGAAGAAGGGGTCGTCGGCGCGGGGTCCGACCTTGCCGACCTCTTCGTTGCAGCGATCGAAAGCCTCGCTGCCATGGTCGCCGCGCATGCGGTGCACATACCATTCGAGATTGGCGGCCGATGTCGCGCTGGATTCGATGTTGACGTATCGCCCCTGCCCGAAGGTGGTGACCATGAAGACGTCGGGGCTGATGACGGGCTCATCGGCAAAGACCTGGTTGATGCTCCAGGTCCCTGCGATGACTGAGGCTTCACCGGCATGAATGACGCCTGAACCCATGGCGCTTGAGACCACGTCGAAATAACCACCGATGACGGGCGTGCCTTCTGCGAGACGCGTTGCCTTGGCGGCTGCTGCGGTGACCCGGCCGACAATGTCTGCGGACTGGACG